>NZ_POUA01000512.1 GCF_003236385.1 Spongiactinospora gelatinilytica | reverse complement strand
GGAGATGGGGTCGTCCACAGGCGACAAGTCGTTCTGCGGCGGGGATGTCCACTGGTCGCGGCGCTTTGGGCGGTGCCCGTGATGGGCGCGCGTAGCCTGATGTTGTGTTGCGCGCGACGACCACCGCCACCGGGGTCGAGTCCCCCGCCGGGCTCGCCCGGTTGCTCGACGCCCATGCCTACCTCACCGACGACGGCCTGGCCACCGCCTGCTTCCTCGCACTACGGATGCGCCGGCCGCTGTTCCTGGAGGGCGAGGCCGGCGTCGGCAAGACCGAGCTGGCCAAATGCCTGGCGGCGGTGCTCGGCGCGCCACTGATCAGGCTCCAGTGCTACGAGGGCCTGGACGCCGCGCACGCTCTCTACGACTGGGACTTCGCGCGCCAGCTCCTCCACCTGAAGGCCGCGGAGGCCGCCGGTGCGGCCGACGCCGCCCGGCTGGAGGGCGAGCTCTACGACCGGCGCTTCCTGATCGCCAGGCCGCTGCTCGCCGCGCTGGAGACCCAGCCCAGCGTGCTGCTGGTCGACGAGATCGACCGCGGTGACGACGAGTTCGAGGCGTTCCTGCTGGAGACCCTGTCCGACTACGCCATCTCCGTGCCCGAGCTCGGCACGATCCGCGCCCAGACGCCACCGGTCGTCGTGGTGACCTCCAACCGCACCCGCGAGGTCCACGACGCGCTGAAACGCCGCTGCATCTACCACTGGCTGGAACACCCCTCCTTCGACCGGGAGGTCGCGATCCTGCTGCGCCGCCTGCCGCACTGCGGCCAGAGCCTGGCCGCCCAGGTCGCCGGCGTGGCGGGGCGGCTGCGCTCGGCCGGCCTGGTCAAACCCCCCGGCATCGCCGAGACCCTCGACTGGACGGAGGCGCTGCTCACCCTGGGGGCCCGCGACCTCGATCCGGGCCTGGCCGCGGCCTCTCTCGGCGCGCTGCTCAAACACCGCGAGGACCAGGTGTCCGTGCTGCGCGACGGGCTGTTGCGCCATGAGTGAGATCCCCGGCCGCGTCGTGGCCACGCTGACCGGCTTCGCCCGCACCCTGCGGGCCGCCGGGGTGCCCGCCGACCACGAGCGCACCCGGAACATGCTGCGGGCCGCCGCCGCCCTCGGCGTGGCCGACCCCCATGGCCTCTACTGGGCCGGCCGCCTCACCCTGTGCGCGTCCCCCGACGACCTGCCCCGCTACGACAGATGCTTCACGGCCTACTTCGGCGGCCTGCGGCCCGGGGCGTCCCGCGCGGCGCCGCCGGCCATGACCGTCACCCGCCACCTCACGACCCTCGACGGCGACCGGGGCGGCCCCGATTCCCGCGACCCCGGAGAGCCCCAGGCCGCCGCCGCGAGCGACGCCGAACGGCTCCGCCACCGCGACGTGGCCGCGCTGACCGCCGCCGAGCGGGCCGAGATCCACCGGATGCTCGCCCTGCTCGCCGGCGAGCGTGAGCGACGCAGGTCGCGCCGGTTCGCACCGGCCCACCGCGGCGTCCTCGACGAGCGGCGCACGATCCGAGAGGGGCTGCGCCGGGGCGGCGAGATCGCCCTGCTGCGCCGCCGTGCCCACCGCCGCCGCCCCCGCGCGGTGGTCCTGCTGATCGACGTCAGCGGATCGATGTCCCCCTACGCCGACACCCTGCTGCGCTTCGCGCACGCCATGGTCAGATCCGAGCCGCGGGCCACCGAGGTGTTCAGCGTGGGCACCCGGCTGACCCGGCTCACCCCCGAGCTGCGCCACCGCGACCCCGATCTCGCGATGACCGCCGCCTCCACCGCCATCCCCGACTGGAGCGGCGGCACCCGGCTCGGCGAGGAGCTGAAGGAGTTCCTGGCCTCGCACCGGGCGCGGGGCGCCACGGTGGTGATCGCCTCCGACGGGTGGGAGCGCGGCGACGCGGCCCTGCTGGGCGCGCAGATGGCCCGGCTTTCCCGGCTGGCCCACCGGGTGATCTGGGTCAACCCGCACAAGGGGCACGAGGGCTACGAGCCGCTGACCGCCGGGATGCGCGCCGCGTTGCCCTACCTCGACGACTTCGTGGCCGGTCACAGCCTGGCCGCTTTCCAGGACCTCGCAGGAAGGCTCGGACATGCGTGATGTGTTGTCGCAGATCATCAAATGGTGGTCGGCGGGGGAGAAGTTCGGCCTGGCCACCGTGGTCGGAACGTTCCGGAGCGCGCCCCGGCCGCCCGGCGCGGCGATGGCGGTGCTCGGTGACGAGGCGGTCGGCAGCGTGTCCGGCGGCTGCGTCGAAGGGGCGGTCTACGAGCTGGCCCAGGAGGTCACCGCCGCGGGGGAGCCGGTGCTGCAACGGTACGGCGTGTCCGACGACGAGGCGTTCTCGGTCGGGCTGACCTGCGGTGGCATCATCGACGTCCTGGTGGAGCCGGTGTCTCGGGACACCTACCCGGAGCTGGGCGAGGTCGCCGCCTCGATCGCCGCCCACGAGCCGGTCGCGGTCGCCACGGTGCTGTCCGGCCCCGGCCGGGCGGGGGCCCGGCGCGTCGTGTGGCCGGGCCGGGCGTCGGGGTCGCTGGGCACGCCCAGACTCGACGCCGCCATCGACGACGACGCCCGCGGCATGCTGGCCCAGGGCCTCACCGGCATCCGCCGGTACGGCGCGCGCGGCGAGCGCAGGCTCGACGACCTGCCGGTGTTCGTCCAGTCCTTCGCCCCGCCGCCGAGGCTGCTCGTCTTCGGGGCCATCGACTTCGCCGCCGCCGTCGCGCGGATCGGCAAGTTCCTCGGCTACCACGTCGTGGTCTGCGACGCCCGGCCGGTCTTCGCCACCGAAAAGCGCTTCCCCGAGGCCGACGAGGTCGTGGTGAAGTGGCCGCACGACTACCTCACCTCGGTCACGGTCGACGAACGCACGGTCATCTGCGTGCTCACCCACGATCCCAAGTTCGACGTGCCCTTGCTGGAGGTGGCACTGCGCACCCGCGCGGCCTACGTCGGCGCGATGGGCTCCCGCCGCACCCACGACGACCGGATCACCCGCCTGCGCGAGGCGGGCCTGACGGAGGAAGAACTCGCCCGGCTACGCTCCCCGATCGGCCTCGACCTCGGCGCTCGCACCCCCGAGGAGACCGCGGTCGCCATCGCCGCCGAGCTGATCCAGCTGCGCTGGGGAGGTTCGGGACGGCCCCTCACCGACACCACGGGCCGCATCCACGGTGAGATCTGACCTCGGGGCCCGGTGAGCCTGAGCGTCCTCCTGCCCTGAAGGCGGCAGGGGAGACCGACCACACGCCGGTACCGAATCATCGGCCCGGGATGCCATGAGGGACCGCGCCGCCCCTTGGAGTGCGTACTGAATGCCCCGATTCAGCCCCGGGTGGTACGACGGGCCCGATTTCCCCTGGGGGCCCATAGGTGGCCGCGCTGTTCCTTGGGGCGTGGACATCTGGTGTTGATCCTCTGTGCCCATCGTCTGTGGGGAGATCAGTACGGCGGAGGGGGCCGTATCTCGGGGTGGTCGGGTGTTTCTTTGGTGTGGGGTGTCGGAAATGGGAGAGATGGCTCCGGTGGGCTGGGTGTTTTCTTGACCTGATGGTGTCGGGAACTGCCGGGGAGGCGGTGAACACTTGAGCGATGAGAATTTCGACAGGTACCGCGGGGTTGCTGCTGGCCGCTGGTGAGGGTGCGCGGTTCGGTATGCCGAAGGCGGAGATCGAGTTCGCGGGGGAGCGGCTGGTCGATCGGGCCGTACGTACGCTGCGGGAGGGCGGCTGCCATCCGGTGATCGTCGTGCTGGGGGCCGCGCTGGTGCAGGTCCGGGGGGCGGTCGTCGTCCACAATGCGGCCTGGCGTACCGGGATGGGCTCCTCGCTGCGCGCCGGGCTGGCCGCGCTTCCCGTGGAGGCCGAGCGGGTCGTGATCATGCTGGTCGACCAGCCGCGGATCGGGCCGGGCGCGGTGGCCCGGCTCATCGAGGCCGCCCATGCGGGCGCGAGCCTGGCCGTCGCCACGTACGGCGGGCGGCCCCGCAACCCCGTCCTGATCGCCCGCGAGCACGTCGCCGCGGTCGCCGGGTCGGCGGTCGGCGACGTCGGCGCGCGGGAGTTCCTGCGCGCCAACCCCGGCCTGGTCACCCATGTGCCCTGCGACGACGTGGGCGACCCCGCCGACATCGACACCCCGCACGACCTCGCCGCCCTCACCGGCGGCGACGACCCGGCCGCTGCTCCCACGGAGTCCTCCAGCGTTTCCGACCCCGCCGGGTAAGCCGCCTCGCCGCTTCCGACTCCGGCAGTCCCTCTCGCCGCCCTCAGCGGCGGTGGCGGCCTTGTGGCTGCCGCCAGGGGGCTGGTGGGTGAATCAGTGG
>NZ_POUA01000511.1 GCF_003236385.1 Spongiactinospora gelatinilytica | reverse complement strand
GCCCCACCGGCGCCCGACCCGGCCACGCAGACCAACTACGGCGCCTACGGCATGGCCGGCCTGTACTGGCACACCCACGACCTGGGCTGCGACGACGTGGTGGCGGTGCTCGGCAACGCCTGGGCCAACATGATCTTCACGCTGGCCAAGGCGATGGACCGGCTCACCATCACCACCTACCAGGCCGCCGCGACCGAGGGCCCGCTCCAGTCGATCAAGGACGTGGTCGACGACGTCGTCACGAACCTCGCCAACGCGATGTACTGGCCCTACCTGCGCCCGCTGGTCATCCTCGGCGCGATCTGGCTGGCCTGGTACGGCCTGATCAGGAAACGCGCCACCACGACCGCCGAGGGCGTCATCTGGATGGTGCTCGCGGTGACCGTCGCGGTGTGGTTCTTCAGCCGCCCCGGCGACTTCACCGGCGTGGGCAAGGTCGTCACCGACAAGACGGCCGAGGTGGTCAACTCGGCGTTCAGCGGGCTGCCCGGCGCGGGCGGGGCGTCCTGCCTGCCGCCCAAGGGCACGCCGGCCGCGCAGGCCACGCCGCAGTCCGGCGGCTACGGCCAGGGCGGTACGGCGGGCGTCGAGCAGAACGCCGACGCCCTGTGGTCCACGCTCGCCTGCAAGCCGTGGCTGATGGGCATGTTCGGCACCGCCGACCCCAACGCGCCCGTCGTACGCGACTTCGGCGCGCTCATGATCGACATCCAGGCCATCGACCGGCAGGAGCAGCAGGTCGAAAAACAGCCCGCGGCCTCGGCGCACCAGAAGCGCTACGAGGAAGAGGTCATCAAGCAACTCAACGGCACCTCGATCTACCCGCTGCTCAGCGGCCATGACTGGATGAGCAGGCTGGGCATCTCACTGGGCGCGCTGATCGCGGCCATGGTCGCCGGGTTGCTGATCTTCCTGGTGGCGGTGTCGCTGCTGGTGCTCAAGGTCGGGTTCCTGCTGTTGCTGATCCTGGCGCCGATCTTCCTGCTGATCGGCGTACACCCCGGCTCGGGGCGGATCATCGCGCTGCGCTGGCTGGAGATGGTGATCGGCACGCTGTTGCGGCAGGCGGTGATGGCGCTGGTCCTCGGCGTGCTCGTGTACGGGTACGCGCTGATCATCTCGACCGCGATGCCGTGGGGCATGCAGATCCTGTTCATCGCGCTGCTGACCATCGCGGTGTTCTTCTACCGAAGGCCGTTCCAGCACCTGTTCGCCTCGATGGACGGGCACACGCTCACCACCCGGATGCTGGGCGAGGCGGCGGCCGCGCCGTCCCTGTCGCGGGCGGCCAACGTGCTGCCCCCGGTCGCCGGCTACCGGGTCGGGCGCTGGGGGATGCGCAAGGCCGAGCCGCTCGTCCAGGCCGCGGCGATGGCGAGCGGTGGCGCGGCCACGGCCGCGGCGGCGGCCGTCGCCCAGGGCAAGGTACGCGGCGAGGAGGGGGCGGCGCAGGGCGGCGCCTCCGGCACCCGCGTGCCGGTCGCCGGCCAGCCCGCCCCCCTGGACACCGAGGGTTCGGCGGGCGCCCGGCGCAAGGCGGGCACGTCCCGTACGACGCTGCCGCGCACCGGATCGGCCCCGCCGCTCGACCTGTCCGGCAAGCGACCCGGCGGCGCGCCGGTGCGCGGCGGGCGGACCGGCGGCACGCCCAGCGTGTCGGGCTCCGGCACCTCGGGCGGCACGGGCGGGTCCGGGGGCCGTGGCGGGTGGTTCAGCGGCCGGTCCGGCGGATGGGCACGCGGCGGTTCGCCGGGCTCCGGGTCCGCCGGCCGTACGTCGGGCGGCCGGTCCGGCGGCGGCCTCTTCGGCGGTGGCGGCGGCAGGTCGTCGAACGGCGGCGGTTCGAGCGGTGGTTCGAGCGGCGGCGGCCTGTTCGGCGGGAACGGCGGCGCGTCCCGGCGTTCGGGAGGCTCGGCGGGCGGTTCGAGCAGAGGCCCGGCGGCGCGCGGCGGCGGAGGCGACGGTGGGCGGCGGGCCGAGGCACCGCCGCTGTGGCTGTCCGGCGGCGGCCGTTCGGGCGATACGCCGGACGTGCCGTTCTGGCTGCGTCCGTCCAGGCACGACAAGGACTGACGGATGGCCCCGGCAGGTGACCGGCGCAAGCTGGTGTTCGGCGCGCTGGTCGTGGTACTGGCGCTGGTCGGGGTGTACCTGACCATGTGGCCGGGCGGCGAGCGGGAGCCGGCGGACGCCGGCAGGTACGAGCCCGGCCGTACGCCGAGCGCGCCCCCGGTGACGCCGCGCCCGCCGCTCGCGACCGCCAGCCACGCCCCCTTCGACATCTACTCCTACCTGCCGATGACCAAGGAGGAACTGGCCGCCACGGCCGACGTGGCGCGCCGGTTCACCGCGGCCTACGGCACGTTCCGCTTCGATGAGGCGCAGAACGCCTACGCCGACCGCCTCAAGGGGTTCACCACGGCCGACCTGGGCGCCGAGCTGGCCCGCTCGGTCGCCGCGCCCGGCGTCATCGAGCAGAGCATCGCCGAGCAGCGGATCTCCGAGGGATCGGCCGCCGTCAAGCAGATCAGGCAGATCGACGAGACGTCGGTGACCTACGTCGTGACCGGCTCCCGGAAGGTGACGGTCAGGAACGTGCCCTCGCAGAGCAGCGAGGACTTCGCCGTCACCCTCGTCCAGGTGGGCGGCGACTGGCGGGTACACGATCTGCAACCCGCCACCGCCGGACAGGAAGGCGACCCGGACACCGTCCCCGAGGGGGTGACATGAACACCTCCCGTGCCCGGATCGCGGTCTTAGTCGGCGTGGCGGGGTTGGTTCTGATGACACTGGTGATCGCGCCGATGCTGATGAGCACCTTCCCCTCCATCCTGGGGGGAAGCGGCACGATGCCGGACTGCTCGGACTCCGTTTCCGAGGGTGACGAGGACCAGTCGGGGACGGCGTCCTCCGACATCCCCGCCGAGTACCTGGAGCTCTACAAGGAGCACGGCAAGAAGATCGGCGTGCAGTGGAACGTCCTGGCCGGGGTGGGCAAGCGGGAGACCAACCACGGCCGGTCCCGCCTCCCCGGCGTGCAGAGCGGCACCAACTCGGCGGGCGCGGCCGGGCCGATGCAGTTCCTGATCAGCACCTGGGGCGGCAAGTCCAAGATCAAGATCCCGTCGCAGTTCAACGGGTACGCCTCCGACGGCGACGGCGACGGCTGGGCCGACGTCTACAACCCGGCCGACGCCATCTTGGGCGCGGCCCGGATGCTCAAGCGCAACGGCGCTCCGGAAGACCTGCGCCGGGCGCTGTTCACCTACAACCGCGCCTGGTGGTACGTGGACCAGGTGCTGGCCCTCGCCCGCGGGTACGCCAAGGACGGCGAGGTGAAGCGCCCGCCCGAGGCCGATCCGATGTGCGACCAGACCATGGTGGACGCGGCGCAGGGCGCGGTGCTCAAGAAGATCATCGACTACGCGCTGGCGCAGCGCGGCAAGCCGTACCGCTGGGGCGGCACGGGGCCCGACGCGTTCGACTGCTCGGGCGTCATCTACATGGCCTACCGCAACGCCGGCCTGACGATTCCGCGTACGACGTTCGTGCAATGGCCGTTCGGTGTTCGCGTCAAGGACGGCGACGAACAGCCCGGTGACCTGGTGTACTTCAACTCCGGGCCCGGTACGCGCGCGAACAGCCCCGGGCACGTCGGGCTGGTGGTGTCCAAGGGCAAGATGCTGGAGGCCAGATGCACACTGTGCGGGCCGATCAAGGTGACCAGCTACACCAACCGGCCGGGCCGGGTCGGTTTCACCCGGCCGCTGGACACCGACTCGGTCAAGAAACAGCTCGAACGGCTGGAGCAGGGCTGACATGATGACTTTCCATGGCTGAGCAGATCGTCGTGGGGGCCGCGATCGTGGCCGGTGGGCGGCTGCTCGCGGCGCAGCGCGCCGAGCCGCCCGCGCTGTACGGCGGGTGGGAGTTCCCCGGGGGCAAGGTCAACCCGGGGGAGTCCGAGGTGGCGGCGCTGATCAGGGAGTGCGACGAGGAGCTGGGCGTGCTCATCAAGGTGGGCGCGCGGATCGGCGGCGACTGGGCGCTGGCCGACGGCTACCTGCTGCGGGTGTGGCTGGCCGAGGTGGTGGCGGGCGTACCTGAGCCCAAGGAGCACCTGGAGCTGCGCTGGCTGTCCCGCGCGGACCTCTACACCGTGCCCTGGCTGCCCGCCGACCTGCCGATCGTGCAAGTCGTGGAGAAGCTGCTCGACGAGGGTTGAGCGGCCACATAGCGCGATATAACCACTACCGTGGGTGCGAGTTGTGGGGGGCCGCGCGCGCCGGGTGTCCGCTCGGCGGGCGTCTGCCTGGCCGCGCTCTGCCTGGCCGGGCTCGGTTCGTACGGCGGGGCCGCCGCCGACTCCGGGTGGGGGCGCTGGGTGCTGTC
>NZ_POUA01000510.1 GCF_003236385.1 Spongiactinospora gelatinilytica | reverse complement strand
AGGGCCCGACAAGCGTCCTGCCTCGGCAGGCCACGCGGCCATGGGGTCCGGAAACGCGAAACCGCCCCTGACCCGGGTGGGTCAGGGGCGGTTTCGCAGATGTGGAGGTGGCGGGAATTGAACCCGCCATTCCATAGCCTCCTACCAGCGGCTTTGTCCATAGTGCCAGGCAGTGCCGGACGGTGTCAGACGAAACGACACAGAACATCACGGGATCGAACGGCCGGTGCCCCCACAGGGGGCACCGATGATCTTGATCGATGGAGCCACCGGACGGGCTGTGACACTAAGGTGCGCCGTACTGCACAGTACGGGCCGTGACCCGAACGCACAGGACCGCACAGCACGCCGCTCTCCGCCTCCGCAAGCCGCTGCCCACCCCCGAGGCACAGCCCACCATGACCATCCCGGAAGCGGGACGCTTCCTCGGCCTGGCCCGGGGAACCTCCACGAAGCGGCGAAGCGGGGCGAGATCCCCACGATCCCGGTCGGCCGACGCCTGCTGGTGCCCACGGCGACCTTCCGGCATATGCTCGGGATCGACCCCGTCCCCGCGCAGTGCGGGCACTGTTCTCCGGTGGCCAGCGAGACCACCTAGCCTGCGGTGCCGTCTCGCTGCCCAGGCCGGGGGTATCACCAGGTCACCTCCCCGGGAGCAGGGGTCTTAGCGAAAGCCATTGCCGGGCCTGTCAGGTAGCCGTACTGTCACGCTAGGCAGTTGACCTAGGCGAGGAGGCCACGGCCATGGACCCACAATGGGGTAAGCACGACAATCCGAACAGCGGCGACAAAGACCCGCCGATGGACCCGCCGCAGCCGGACAAACAGCCCAGCGCGCCCCCCGCCGACCCCCCTGCGGACGATAAGAAGTGACGGACGACATCGCCACGCGGAACGCGCGACTGATCGACGCCATCCGCCCGTGGATCGGCTCGCGACCGCTGATCGAATCCGCGTTCCGCGCGGTCCCCCGGCACCTGTTCGTCCCGCCTGTGGCTCTGGCCGGTGAGGACCGGATGACCACCGTCATCAACCGGGACGCCGACCCGGCCGCGTGGCTGAACGCGGTGTACTCCCCGATGCCGATCGTCACCCAGCTCTCCGATGGCACGATCCCCATCGACTCTGTGATCGACGACGACGGCGCCCTGAACCTGCCGCGAGGTGTCAGCTATACATCCTCCAGCTCGGCCCCCGCCACGGTCGCCGAACTCCTCACACTCGCACACCCCGAGCCGGGGCACCGGGTGCTGGACATCGGCACCGGCACCGGCTGGACCGCTGCCCTGCTCTCCCACCTCACCGGCCCGGACAACGTGACCAGCGTCGAAGTGGACCCGGCCGTCGCCGAGCAGGCCGCCAAGCACCTCAGCGAGGCAGGTTTCGCCCCCCACCTGATCGTCGGCGACGGCGCGGACGGCGCACCCGATCACGCCCCGTTCGACCGCGTGCATGTGACCTGCGGCATCCGTGACGTGCCCTACGCCTGGGTCGAGCAGACCCGGCCCGGTGGCGTCATCGTCCTGCCCTGGTGCCCGGGATTCGGCGACGGCAACGCGCTGCGGCTGGTGGTGATGCCGGACGGCATCGCACACGGCCGGTTCCCCGGCTTCGCGTCCTACATGATGATGCGCGCCCAGCGGCCCGCAGCGGCCTCGACGTCCGGCCCGGAGCACGAGCGGGTATCACGCGTCGATCCCCGGACGATCGCAGCCGCCCCCGCCGGGGCGGACCTGGCGATCAGCGCGCTCACCGGCCTGGTGGCCACCACGGCGGACCTGGAAGACGGCGGATTCCGTATGTGGGTCCGCGACCCGGACGATGGCGGGCAGTGGGCGTCGGTCACCCGGCGGCCGGGACAGGACGAGTTCCGGGTGTACCAGGTCGGTGATCGCCCCGTGTGGGACGAGGTCACCGACGCCTACTTCCAGTGGGTGTCATGGGGCGAGCCCGGCCGCGACCGTTTCGGGATGACGGTCACCCCGGACGGGCAGCAGGTGTGGCTGGACACGCCCCACCGGCCGATCGGGTAGCCGACCGGCGGGGAATTCCCTTCTTAGGCCATTGTCAAGGCGCGCAGCTCTCTCGCGGCTGGTAGTGCTCGCGCCTTTTCGGGCAATTCGGAAATGATGCGGCGGCTCCATGCCTTCACGGCAGTTGTCCGATGTGCCGGGTGTAGGCCGTCGTATGCAGTTGCAGCCTCGGTCACGGCCTGGGGCACGTCCCCGTTACGCAGCAGGCATAGGCTCTTTTCCATCTGAATGATGGCGTAGGCGCGTGGGTTGGTCTCGTGCTCGCCCATAACGGTGAGGTCGTCGTACACGGTGGGGTCACCGGCACCAACCCGAAGAGCAACGCGCTCTAGATTGTGGCGTTCCTTTGACCATCCCCAGATGGCCTTTGTCTCGGTAGCGGCCTCTTGTGGCAGCCTTGTGGCCAGATCATCCAAGGGGTGCAGCACGTCCGAGGCGTTCTTGACCTCGCCCTGATTGAGCTGCTGTCGGGCCTGCGCGGTGCGTGCCTCCAGCAGACCGGCGTTCACTCGGCCCAGAGACAGGTGGACAGCTTCGGCTGCCATGCGCGGAGCGCTGTCAACGAGAGCCTGGCGCCCCCGCACCCACACTTGAAGGTCGAGATCCCTTGAGGAATCGGCGGCAGCTCGGGCGGTACGCCACCAGCGCCGCGCTGCGGAAACGTTGCCCGTCTCCTGGACGGCCATGGCCATTAGGGCGCTCATTTGCCCCGCGACACGGTGCAGGCCAGCGCGGTCCAGGTCGGTGCGATGGGCGAGGGCATGTTGCACATCTGCGAGGTTGGGAGCGAGTTGGCTGATGAACTCCTTCGGCGGGTGGTACCGGAGGTCGTAGGCGAGGTCGTACGCCGTGGCCTCTAGGTCGTTCAGACCGATCTGCTTGTCGAGCGAGAGCCCGAGCCCGGTCCGTACGGCCTCCAACTGATCGAGAGGAAGGACAGCGGCGGCCGAAATGGCCGCCATCAGGCGCATTGTGGTGCGACGTTCCATGTCGTCATCCTCGTGGTCTGAGGGGTTTGAGTCTTTTCTACCCGCCTGGCGCCGGTCGAACTCCGTCGCATAGGCATGAAGCATCACCAGGAAGCCATGGGCTTCGAGAGCGTCGTCGATGAGCTGGATCGTGCTGGCGTGAGGGTAGGTGATGGCCCGCTCATAGTGCGAGATCATGGTGTCATCGACACGCGCGTACGTGGCGAGCGCTCGCTGGCTTAACTTCTTCCTCCTCCGCCCTTGGCGGATGGCGGCCCCGAGCAAATGCCACGGTGATTCGTTGGGCTCAAGCACATCAGGGACACGCGGCATCGGGCCTCCCTTTGCGGGATTTGCGGGATCTTCATCATTCGGCATCAGCCTCTTGGATGCCGAATGACCTGGGCCCATCATGACACTGCCGCATAACAGATGTGGAGAGAAAAGCGGGAACCCGCCGAGCAACCGGGCAGCAGCTCGACGGGCCCCTGGCCGCAAAGTGAGGTGCGACCTGTGGATGAGAATAGGGCGCTGGCGAACATCGCAAGCGCATTCGGTGGATTCAACCCGAATGTGCCCAATAGTGCCCGGATCTACGACTACCTGCTCGGCGGGAAGAACCACTTCCCCCCCGACCGGGAAGCCGCCGCGGAGCTGCTTAAGCAGTCGCCTCACATCCGGGCCGGCGTGCGGGCGAACCGGAAGTTCCTGATCCGCACGACGAGGGATCTCGCCCGACGCGGGTACACCCAGTTCATCGACCTCGGCTCCGGCCTGCCGACCCAGCAGAACGTCCACCAGGTCGTCCAAGCCGTCAACCCCGACGCCCGCGTGGTGTACGCGGACAACGACTTGATGGCCGTCACCCATGGTCGCGCGCTGCTGAACGCGCCGGGCGTGACCATGCTCCAAGGCGACATCCGCCGCCCCGACGAGATCCTCAACGCCCCGGCTCTGACCGAGCTGCTGGACCTGCGACGTCCTGTCGTGGTCGTCGCCGTCGCCGTCCTCCACTTCGTCAGCGACCGTGAGGACCCCGCAGGGATCATCGCCCGGCTGCGCGCCCGGCTCGCCCCCGGCAGCCGTCTGGTGGTCAGCCACGCCTGTACCGACGAGGCGAGCGACGAGCAGATCGCCGAAGGACACGCTGTTTACGCGCGGTCCTCCAGCCCGGCGGCCTTCCGCCGAAGCGAGGACATCGCCGCCATGCTGGCCGCCTGCACCATGGAACCCCCGGGCCTGGTCCCGGTGTCGGAGTGGAAGCCCGACCCGGACATTCCGGCCGAAGACGTCGGCAACGCCATCTTTCTCGGCGGCATCGCCGATCTGAACGCCTACGGCCCGCTGGAGCGTGGCTGATGGACCCGTTCATGCCCGCTTACCAGGCGCGCACGCCATCCGAGAA
>NZ_POUA01000050.1 GCF_003236385.1 Spongiactinospora gelatinilytica | reverse complement strand
CCCCTGCGACGACGGGCCGATAATGAGCGAGCTGAGCGAGCTGATCCTGCGACGGATCCGCGACGTCCCCGACTACCCGCGGCCGGGTGTGGTGTTCAAGGACATCACCCCGTTGCTCGCCGACCACACGGCCTTCGGCGCGGTGGTGGACGAACTGGCCGGGCTGTGCGAGGGGATCGACAAGGTCGTCGGTATCGAGGCGCGCGGCTTCATCCTGGCCGCGCCGGTGGCCTACCGGGCGGGCGCGGGCTTCGTGCCGGTACGGAAAAAGGGCAAATTGCCCGCCGAAACCCTGCAGAGGTCCTACGATCTGGAGTACGGCTCCGCAATCGTGGAGGTACATCGAGACGCCTTCGAGCCCGGTGAACGGGTTCTCATCGTCGATGACGTACTCGCCACCGGCGGGACCGCGCGGGCGACCGTGGATCTGGTACGCGAGGCCGGAGCCGAGGTCGTCGGCGCGGCCGTGCTGATGGAACTGGCCTTCCTGGCCGGTCGAGACCGGCTCGCCGGTCTCGACCTGCGATCTCTTGTGATCGTCTGATCCCCCGGGGACGCCACCTCGGTGAACCGCGTGGATACACTGAGGGATCTAGACTCGAACGTGAGGAGTCTGCGTGCCCCGTGACGTGGTGGTGTCAGAGTCGACCGCAGGCGGTGCGGCCCCCGGGCCCGCCGCCCCGCCAGGCGGCCCCGTCGGCGGTGCGCCGGGGGCCGGGCAGGAGCGCCCCGCGGCACCGCCGCGGCGCGGCAGGCTGTCGCGGTTTGGGGGAGGGGCCATGAACCCGGTGCTCGAGCCTCTGTTCCGCACCGTGAAGGCGACGCACCCGAAGGCCGACCTGCGGCTCATCGAACGCGCCTACGAGGTGGCCGCCCACCACCACCGCGGCCAGAAGCGCAAGAGCGGCGACCCCTACATCACCCACCCGCTCGCGGTCGCGACCATCCTGGCCGAACTGGGCACCGACGACGAGACCCTGTGCGCCGCGCTGCTGCACGACACCGTCGAGGACACCGCCTACAGCCTGGAGGAGCTGCGCCGCGACTTCGGCGACAGCGTCGGGCTGCTGGTGGACGGCGTGACCAAGCTGGACAAGGTGAAGTTCGGCGACGCCGCCCAGGCCGAGACCGTGCGCAAGATGGTCGTGGCCATGTCGCGCGACATCCGCGTGCTGGTCATCAAGCTCGCCGACCGTCTGCACAACATGCGCACGATGCGTTACCTGCCGCCGCGCAAGCGCGAGCAGAAGTCCCGCGAGACGCTGGAGATCTTCGCCCCGCTGGCCCACCGCCTGGGCATGAACACCATCAAGTGGGAGCTTGAGGACCTCGCGTTCGCGCTGCTCTACCCCAAGCGCTACGACGAGATCGCCAGGATGGTCTCCGAGCGCGCGCCGCGCCGCGACCTGTTCCTCCAGGAAGTGATCGAGAAGGTGGCGGTCGACCTGCGGGAAGCCAAGATCCGCGCCACCGTGAAGGGCCGCCCCAAGCACTACTACTCGATCTACCAGAAGATGATCGCCAGAGATGTCGCCTTCGACGACATCTACGACCTGGTGGGCATCCGGGTGCTCGTCGACACGGTACGCGACTGCTATGCCGCCCTCGGAACGATCCACGCCAGGTGGAACCCGGTTCCCGGGCGGTTCAAGGACTACATCGCGATGCCCAAGTTCAACATGTACCAGTCGTTGCACACGACGGTCATCGGGCCCGAGGGCAAGACGGTCGAGCTGCAGATCCGCACGCACGCGATGCACCACAGGGCCGAGTACGGCGTGGCCGCGCACTGGAAGTACAAGGAAGACCTCACCGCCACCGGACCTGGCGGGGCCAAGGTCAAGCCCGGCAGCGACATGGCCTGGCTGCGGCAGCTCCTGGACTGGCAGAAGGAGACCTCCGACCCCGGGGAGTTCCTGGAGTCGCTGCGCTTCGACCTTTCGGTCTCGGAGGTCTACGTCTTCACGCCGCGCGGCCAGGTGATCGCGCTGCCCGAGGGGGCGACCCCGGTCGACTTCGCCTACGCCGTCCACACCGAGGTCGGCCACCGCTGCATCGGCGCGCGGGTCAACGGCCGCCTGGTGCCGCTGGAGTCGCGGCTGGGCAACGGCGACACGGTGGAGATCTTCACCTCCAAGTCACAGGACGCCGGGCCGTCGCGCGACTGGCTGAAGTTCGTCAAGAGCGGCCGGGCCCGCAACAAGATCCGCCAGTGGTTCTCCAAGGAGCGCCGCGAGACCGCGATCGAGGCGGGCAAGGAGGCCATCGGCCGGGCGATGCGCAAGCAGGGGCTGCCGCTGCAACGGCTGATGACGGGGGAGGCCCTGCTCGCCCTGGCCCGCGACCTGCGCTACCCCGATGTGTCCGCGCTGTACGCGGCGGTCGGCGAGGGCCATGTCTCGGCCCAGTCCGTGGTCGGCAAGCTGGTCGAGTCGATCGGCGGCGTGGACAGCGCCCAGGAGGACATCGCCGAGGCGTCCGTCCCGACCCGGCTGCGCGGGCGGCCGCGCACCGGTGCCAACGCGGGCGTGATCGTGGCCGGCGACCAGGACGTCTGGGTACGGCTGTCGCGCTGCTGCACGCCGGTCCCCGGCGATGACATCCTCGGATTCGTCACCCGCGGCCACGGCGTCTCGGTCCACCGGGTGAACTGCCCCAACGTGGAGCAGTTGCGCGCCCAGCAGGACCGCCTGGTCGAGGTGAGCTGGTCGCCCGCCGACGACTCGGTCTTCCTGGTGGCCATCCAGGTCGAGGCCCTGGACCGGCCTCGGCTGCTGTCCGACGTCACCCGCACGCTGTCGGACCACCACGTCAACATCCTGTCGGCGTCCGTGGCGACCTCCCGCGACCGGGTGGCGGTGAGCAGGTTCACCTTTGAGATGGGCGACCCCAAGCACCTCGGGCACGTCCTCAAGGGCGTGCGCAACGTGCAGGGGGTCTACGACGTCTACCGGGTGAACAACTGACGCCCTCTGGCGGTCCGTACGGCGCGCGAAGCCGCCACCCGTGGTTCGGGGTGGCGGGTGGCGCGCCGGACCGGCAGGGGTCCTTCCAGGGGCTCGGAGAGGCCCGCTGGACGGGCCGGACCGCCACCGGCGCGCGCCGGGCCCTTCAGGAGAACTCCCCGAGCGTGCGCTCGGCCTCCTCCAGCCAGGACCTACGGGCGGTCAGCGCGTCCTCGTGCTCCCTGACGTCCTTCTCCCGGCCCGCGGCGCGCGCCTGGGACAGGCGGGCCTCAAGCTGGTCGATGGAGCGGCGCAACTGGTTGACCGTGTCCTGGGCCCGGGCGCGGGCCTCGGGGTTGGAGCGCTTCCACTCCGTCTCCTCGGCCTTGCGCACCGCGTCGTCCACCCGGCGCAGCCCGCCTTCGAGGCGGTCGCGCAGCTCGCGGGGCACCGGCCCGGCCGCCTCCCAGCGCTCCAGCAGGTGTCGCAGGGCGGCGCGGGCGGTGCGCGCGTCGGTCACCGGCAGGATCTTCTCGGCCTCGGTCAGCAACTGCTCCTTGACCTCGGCGTTCTCCCGCAGGGACGCGTCACGCTCGGCGAAGACCGCCGACCGCGCCTGGAAGAACTGGTCCTGGGCGCCCTTGAAGCGTGTCCACAGCTCCTCCTCGACCTCGCGGGAGGCCCGGCCGGCCGCCTTCCACTGGCGCATCAGCTCGCGGTAGGCGGCCGCGGTCGCCCCCCAGTCGGTGGAGCTGGCCAGGGCCTCGGCCTCGGCCACGATGCGGTCCTTCTCCGCGCGGACGCCCTCGCGCTGCTCGTCGAGCCCGGCGAAGTACACCTTTCGCCGCTTGGCGAACGCCGTGCGGGCCGCCGACAGCCGCTTCCACAACGCCGCCTCGGTGACGCGGTCGATGCGGTCGGCGGCCTTCCACTCCTCGACGAGCTGGCGCAGCCGTTCGCCGCCGGACTTCCAGTGGGTGGTCTCGGTGGCGATCCGCTCGGCCTCGCCGACGATGCGCTCCTTGACCGACCGCGCCTCCGCGCGGGCCTGGTCGCGGGCCGCCTTGACCTCCTCGCGCCGCTTGGCCACCAGGTCGGTCAGGGTGTCCAGGCGGGTCAGGAGGGTGTCGAGGTCGCCCACGGCGTGGGCGTCCGTGATCGCCTCGCGCAGCTTCATGATGCCCGCCTCGGCCTGCGCGGGGGGCAGGTCGGTGCCACGTAGCCGCTGTTCGAGCAGTTCGACCTGGGTGGCGAGCTCCTCGAACTTGCGATGGAAGTAGGCCAGCGCCTCTTCGGGCTCACCGGCCTGCCAGGACCCGACGGCTCGCTCTCCCTCAGCCGTACGCACGTAGACGGTGCCGTCGTCGTCTACCCGGCCCCACGGGTCGGTGCTCACCGTGTCCTCCACTTGATAGTCCCTGACCTATGTGGCTATTACGTCAGCTCTTGCCAGAGATTGTCACGTCTTTGATTTGGACTTTCACCTTCGGGGCGGTGTTGTCCGCCAGGAACCCACCTTTGGCCACCTTGTCGAGGATGTCCATTCCCTTGCTGACGGTACCGAATGGGGTGTACTTCGGGGGGAGAGACTTGGTCTCGTCCCCGAAGATGAGGAAGAACTGGCTGCCGTTGGTGTTCTCGCCGCTGTTGGCCATCGCCACGACGCCCCTGCCGTAGGGCATGCCGCCCAGGTTCTCGTCGGCGAAGCTGTAGCCGGGACCGCCCTGGCCGTCCGTCGTCCCCTTGCCGTCGGCCTCGGCCTTCGGGTCGCCGCACTGCAGGATCGCCAGGCCGCCGGTCTCCGGGGTGACCAGCCGATGGCAACTGGTGCCGTCGAAGTAGTCCTTGCTCGCCAGGAAGGCGAAGGAGTTGACCGTGCACGGCGCCTTCATCGGCAGCATGTCCACGACGATCTCGCCCTGGCTGGTGTTGAGAGCCATCTGGGTCGCGGCCAGGTCGGGCTTGCTCGGGGGAGTGCCGACCTTCTTGGTCACCCCCTTGGCGTCCTCCGGATAGGAGCAGCTCACCTTCGTCGCGTCCAAGGGAGAGGGAGAGGGGCTGGACGCCGCCTGAGGCCGGGAATCGCCTCCGCCTATCAGCGTGACCGCGGCCACCACGCCTCCGATCACCACCACGACGCCGATCGTGGAGCCGATGACCGCGTTGCGCTTGGTCTTGGCCTGACGCTCGATCCGCCGTTGCATCTGACGCTCGTAGTGCTCACGCGCGAGCTGTCGCTGCCGCTCCTTGCCGGTTGCCACTGCCGTCCACCCTTCGAGTGTCACGCCGATGAACTAACTGAGGTGGGCGAATCGTATCGGCCAACACCTAATGGTTCGCAGCCCGGCGACCGGCACCGGTACCCTTCGGTTACATTCCCATCCGCATTCTTGACGAGATCAACTGAGGCAGATGCTGATCGCCGGCTTTCCCGCAGGGGCCTTCCAGGCCAACTGTTACGTCGTCGCTCCCGCCGCGGGCGAGGAGTGCGTGGTCATCGACCCTGGCCAGGACGCCGTCGGCGCCCTCGACGACGTCCTGCGCGAGCATCGGCTCAAGCCGGTCGCGGTGCTGCTCACCCACGGTCACATCGACCATGTGTGGTCGGTGGCCCCGGTGTGCGGGGCGCGTGACATTCCCGCCTGGATCCACCCCGAAGACCGCGACCTGCTCAGCGATCCCGGCAAGGGCTTCTCGGCCGCCTCCGCGCAGATCTTCGGCGGGCTCACCCTGAGCGAGCCCGACGACGTGCGGGAACTGGCCGACGGCGCGGTGATGGAACTGGCCGGCCTGTCGGTCACCGTCGACCACACTCCGGGCCACACTCCGGGATCGGTCTGCTTCAGGCTCGCGGGGGAGCAGGTGATGTTCTCCGGCGACCTGCTGTTCCAAGGATCGATCGGCCGTACCGACCTGCCCGGCGGCGACTACCGGCAGATCCTGACCAGCCTCGCCGGCAAGTGCCTCCCCCTGCCCGATGAGACGGTGGTCCTGCCCGGCCACGGACCACAGACCACGATCGGCCGGGAGCGCGCCGCCAACCCGTATCTGGCGGAGGCGGTTCCCCTCGCCGGTCCCACCAGGGGGATCTGAATGGCCTTCCAATCGCCCAAGGGCACCTTCGACTGGCTGCCGCCGCGCTCGGAGCGCGCGCTGCGGGTCCGCGAGGCCGTGTCCGCGCCCGCCCGCCGGGCCGGCTACGGCTACATCGAGACGCCGACCTTCGAGGACACCGCGCTGTTCGCCCGGGGGGTGGGCGAGTCCACCGACATCGTGTCCAAGGAGATGTACACCTTCGACGACAAGGGCGGCAGATCCATCACGCTGCGCCCGGAGGGCACCGCGCCGGTCGTGCGCGCGGTGCTCCAGCACGGCCTGCACAACGGCAGGCTGCCGGTCAAGCTGTGGTACTCGGGCAACAACTTCCGCTACGAGCGCGCCCAGCGTGGCCGCTACCGCCACTTCTCCCAGGTCGGCATCGAGGCCCTGGGCGCCGATGACCCGGCGCTCGACGCCGAGGTGATCCTGCTCGCCGCCGAGGGCTACGCCGCGCTCGGCCTGACCGGCGTCACCCTGCTGCTCAACACCCTGGGCTGCAAGGAGTGCCGCCCCGCCTACCGGGCGGCGCTGCAGGGCTTCCTGGCCGGCCTGGACCTGGACGAGCCGACCCGGCGGCGGGCCGAGATCAACCCGCTGCGCGTGCTCGACGACGGCCGGCCGGAGCTCCAGGCCAGGCTCGCCGCCGCACCGCTGGTCACCGACCACCTGTGCGAGACGTGCAAGGCCTACCACGAGGAGGTCCGCTCGCTGCTGTCGGCCCTGGGGGTGGCCTACACCGACGACCCCCGCCTGGTCCGCGGGCTCGACTACTACATGCGCACCACGTTCGAGTTCGTCCACGACAGGCTCGGCTCACAGTCGGCCGTCGGCGGCGGCGGCCGCTACGACGGGCTGAGCGAGATGATCGGCGGGCCGCCGCTGCCCGGGGTCGGCTGGGCCATCGGGGTCGACCGCACGGTCCTCGCGATGGAGGCCGAGGGGCTGTTCGGCGGCGAAGACCCGGCCGGGGGCGTCCCGGTCCAGGTGTACGGCGTGCCGCTCGGCGAGGAGGCGCGCCGCCGGATGTTCCGGCTGCTGGCCGAGATCCGCGCGGCCGGGCTGGTCGCCGACATGGCCTTCGGCGGCAAGGGCCTGAAGGGCGCCATGAAGGGCGCCGACCGCTCGGGCGCGCGGTTCGCGCTCATCCTGGGCGAGCGCGACCTGGCGGCGCAGGCCGTACAGGTGAAGGACCTGAGCACCGCGGAGCAGACCGAGGTGCCGCTGGCCCAGGTCGTCCACGTCTTGAAAGGGAAGATTCAGTGATCCGCACGCATACGGCCGGCTCGCTCCGCAGGGAGCACGCGGGCCGGCAGGTGACGCTGGCCGGATGGGTGGCCCGTCGCCGTGACCACGGCGGCGTCGTCTTCATCGACCTGCGCGACTCCTCGGGCAGCGCCCAGGTCGTGTTCAGGGAGGACGAGGTCGCCCACGACCTGCGCTCCGAATACTGCCTGCGGGTGGTCGGCCAGGTGCGCGTGCGGCCCGAGGGCAACGAGAACCCCGACCTGCCCACCGGCGAGGTCGAGGTCGTGGCCGACGAGGTGGCGGTGCTCAGTGAGGCCGCACCGCTGCCCTTCCCCATCGAGGGCGGCACGGGGGTCTCGGAGGAGGCCCGGCTGAAGTACCGCTACCTCGACATCCGCCGCCCGCAGGTGGCCGAGGCGCTGCGCATCCGCTCCAAGGCCACCTACCTGGCCCACCAGGTGATGGACGAGCACGGGTTCGTCTACGTCGAGACGCCCTCGCTGACCCGTTCCACGCCCGAGGGCGCCCGCGACTTCCTGGTGCCGGTCCGCCTGCAGCCGGGCCACTGGTACGCGCTGCCGCAGTCCCCGCAGCTCTTCAAGCAGCTTCTGATGGTCTCCGGGCTGGAGCGCTACTACCAGCTCGCCAAGTGCTACCGCGACGAGGATTTGCGCGCCGACCGGCAGCCCGAGTTCACCCAGATCGACGTGGAGATGTCCTTCGTCGACCAGGACGACGTCATCGCGCTGGGCGAGGCGCTGGTCGGGCGGCTGTGGAAGGAGATCGCCGGTCACGAGCTGTCCACGCCGCTGCCCCGGATGACCTACGCCGACGCCATGGCCCGCTACGGCTCCGACAAGCCCGACCTGCGCTTCGGGTGCGAGCTGGTGGACATGACCGGATACTTCTCCGGCACCTCCTTCCGGGTCTTCCAGGCCCCCTACGTCGGCGCCGTGGTGATGCCGGGCGGGGCCGGGCAGACCCGCCGCGAGCTGGACGCCTGGCAGGACTGGGCCAAGGCCCGCGGCGCCAGGGGCCTCGCCTACGTGCTCGTGCAGCAGGACGGCACCCTGAGCGGGCCGGTGGCCAAGAACCTCTCAGAGGCCGAGCTGGCGGGCCTGGCGGGCCAGACCGGGGCGCGGCCGGGCGACGCCGTCTTCTTCGCGGCGGGCAAGCCCTCCGATTCGCGTGAGCTGCTCGGCGCGGCCCGCCTGGAGATCGGCCGTCGGTGCGGGCTGATCGACGAGTCGCAGTGGTCGTTCCTGTGGGTCGTGGACGCCCCCATGTTCGAAGACGACGGCGAGGGGGGCTGGACGGCCGTCCACCACCCCTTCACCGGCCCCAAGCCCGAGTGGGCCGACAACTTCCAAGACCACCCGGCCGAGGCCCTGGCCTACGCCTACGACATGGTCTGCAACGGCATGGAGATCGGCGGCGGCTCCATCCGTATCCACCGGGCCGAGATGCAGCAGCGGGTCTTCGACGTGCTGGGCATCTCCAAGGAGGAGGCGGAGAGCAAGTTCGGGTTCCTGTTGGAGGCGTTCAAGTACGGCCCGCCGCCGCACGGCGGCATCGCCTACGGCTGGGACCGCATCTGCATGCTGCTGGCCGGCGGCGAGTCGATCCGGGACGTGATCGCCTTCCCCAAGACCGCCTCCGGCTTCGACCCGCTGACCGGCGCGCCCAGCCCGATCACCGCCGACCAGCGCAAGGAGGCCGGCGTGGACGCCCGCCCGCGCGAGGAGGAGGGCGCCGCGACCGCGTGACGGCTCGCGGCCCCCGCTGACGACGGAAGGCCGCCGCCCCTCACCGGGGCGGCGGCCTTCCGCATCGCGTCCGCTACCTGGCCAGGCGCAGGTCCTTCACGATGACCGGGAGCTTGGGGGCGTGCGAGCCGCCCTCGTCCCGGGCGTCCCCCTCGTTGGTGATCCAGCCGCCCTTGACGATCTTGTCGATCACGTCCATCCCCTTGCTCACCTTGCCGAACGGCGTGTAGGCCGGCTGGGCGTCGAGGGCCGTCGTGTCGTTGGCGTAGGAGATGGCGAACTGGCTGCCGTTGGAGTTGGCGTCCTCGGCGCCCTGCGCCATGAACACCGTGCCCCGGTCGTAGGACATCCCGCCGAGGTTCTCGTCGTTGAAGAGGTAGCCGCTGCCGCCCGCGCCGTCCGTCTTGGACTTGCCGTCCCCCTTGGCGAACGGGTCGCCGCACTGGAGCAGCGCCAGGCCGGTGGTGGCGGGCGCGGCCAGCCGGTGACACCGGGTGCCGTCGAAGAAGTTCTTCTTGGCCAGGTAGGCGAAGGAGTTGACCGTGCAGGGCGCCTTGTCGGTCGCCAGATCGATGACGATGTCGCCCTGGTTGGTCTCGATCGTCATGGTCTTCCACTTAAGGTTGGGCTTGCTCGGCGGCCTGCCCACGTCCTTGGCCGGGCTCCCGCTGTCGTCTTTGCGGTATTCGCAGGTGCCCGGCTTGCCGCCGGCGGTCGGGCCGATGGACGGGGTGGTCACCGGCGTCGAGGGCGATGGGGACTTCGCGGCGGTGGTCGCCGCCGTGCCCGCGTCGCCCCCGCCGAGCAGCGTCATGGCGGCGATGACCCCGCCCGCCACGACCACGACTCCGATCCCCGCCCCGACGGTGACGTTCCGCTTCGCCCTGGCGCTCGCCCTGCGCTCCTCGGCGGCCCGCTGAGCCTGCCGCTGTTTGTGCTGCTGCGCCAGCTCGCTCTGACGGTCGTCGCCGCTCACCGCTGTTTCCTCCAGGATGGATTGCTTGACGTACAACTCGGCGAATCGTACCGGCCCCGAGATGTGGAATACGTAAGAGCCGCAATTTGCCCGATGTGCCGGAGAGATCCGGGAGACCGGGAACCGATGGAGGCCCGGCATCCGTATTGCTGGAAACGGCCTGTACACCACGGCGCACCCATCGTGCCCCCGCTCGCACCAGGAGCATCGCATGTTCGAGCAGCTTTTCGGCCTCCCGGCCCACCCCCTGATCATCCACGCCGCGGTCGTCCTGGCCCCGCTGGCCGCACTCCTCTGCGCCGCCTACGCGCTGGTCACCGCCTGGCGCCCGCGACTCGGCTGGGCAGTGGTGGCGCTCTCCATCGCCGCCCCCGCGTCCGTCTTCGCCGCGAGGCAGAGCGGCCTGGCGCTGAAGGACCACCTGTTCCCCGACGGCGTCCCCGGCCCGATGGCCGCGACCATCGGCGACCACGAGGGCTTCGCCACACCGCTGCTGTGGACCACCACGGGGCTCGGCCTGGCCGGGCTGCTGATGGTCCTCGCCGGGCCGCGGCTGGGCAAGGTCCCCGCGGCGGCGCTGTCCGGCGTGACCGTGCTGCTCTCCCTGGCGGCCGGCTTCTACGTGATCCGCGCCGGTCACACGGGCGCGATCGCCGTCTGGGGCTGACCGCGAGGAGCGCGGACGCCGGTAGGCTGCTGCCAGTGGACAGTCTGTTCGATTCGGCGGCGGAGGAGGCGCATCGCGGGCAGGAGCCGCTCGCGGTGCGCATGCGTCCGCGCACCCTCGACGAGGTGCTGGGCCAGCGTCATCTGCTCGGCCAGGGCACCCCCCTGCGTCGGCTGGTGGAGAGCGAGGCGCCCATGTCGCTCTTCCTGTGGGGGCCGCCGGGCACCGGCAAGACCACCCTCGCCTACGTCGTCGCGGGCGTCACCAAGCGCCGCTTCGTCGAGGTCTCCGCCGTGTCGGCCGGGGTCAAGGACGTACGCGCCGCCATCGACTCGGCGCGGCGCGAGCTGGGCATGACCGGGCGGCAGACGGTCCTGTTCGTCGATGAGGTCCACCGCTTCAACAAGGCCCAGCAGGACGCCCTGCTGCCCGCGGTGGAGAACCGCTGGGTCACCTTCATCGGCGCCACCACCGAAAACCCGTTCTTCTCCGTCATCTCGCCGCTGCTGTCCCGCTCGCTGCTGCTCACCTTGGAGTCGCTGTCCGACGACGACGTGCGCGCGGTGCTGGAGCGCGCCGTCGGCGACCCGCGCGGCCTCGACGGCCGGGCCCGCCTCGCGCCCGAAGCGCTGGACCAGCTCGTACGGCTGGCCGGCGGCGACGCCCGCCGCTCCCTCACCTACCTCGAGGCCGCCGCCCTGCTGGCCGACGACATCACCGTCGAGGTCGTCGAACGCGCGGTGGACAAGGCGGCGGTCCGCTACGACCGCCAGGGCGACCAGCACTACGACGTGATCAGCGCCTTCATCAAGTCGATGCGCGGCTCCGACGCCGACGCCGCGCTGCACTACCTGGCCCGTATGGTGGAGGCCGGGGAGGATCCGCGGTTCATCGCCAGGCGCATCGTCATCTTCGCCTCCGAAGACGTCGGCATGGCCGACCCCACCTGCCTGCAGGTCGCGGTGGCCGCGGCGCAGGCGGTGGAGTTCATCGGCCTGCCCGAGGGCCGGCTCAACCTGGCCCAGGCGGTGATCCACTGCGCGCTCGCGCCGAAGTCCAACGCCGTGATCAAGGCCATCGGCGAAGCCTGCGCAGACGTCTCGCGGGGGTCGATCGGCCAGGTCCCCGTCCACCTGCGCGACGCGCACTACCCGGGGGCCGGCAAGCTCGGCCACGGACAGGGCTACAAGTACCCGCACGACTTCGAGCACGGGCTGGTCCGCCAGGACTACGCACCCGCCGAGCTGCGCGACCGCCGCTACTACGAGCCGACCTCCCACGGCGCCGAGGCCGGGTTCGCCGACCGCTGGGCCAGGATCCGCGCCTTCCTGCGGGGTGGCGGTCAGGGGTGATCCGGCCGGAGCCGTACCATCGACGGATAGGCGCCGGGCTGTCGTCCCGGCACGATAGGGTCTTTCCACTCCGCTCGACAGTGAGCCGGGTCGCCAACGAGGGGATCTGAACCACAGATGCTTACCGCGGGAGAGGTCGCGGGCCTGGTGGTCGCCATGTTCTGGGCGATCCTGGTCTGCTTTCTTGCCATGGTGCTCGTCAAGGTCGCCCGGCTGCTGAACGAGACCACCAAGATGGTCTCCGAGCTGGGCGACCGGGTCGCGCCGCTGCTCGACGACGTCACGGCCACCGTCGGCGAGGCCAACCGTCGGCTGGTCGCCGTCGAGGCCATCTCCACCGACGTCAAGCAGGTCAGCGGCCACCTCGCGCGGCTCAGCGCCATCGCCTCCACACTGGTCACCGGCCCGCTGATCAAAGTCTCCGCGCTCGGCCACGGGGTGCGCCGCGCCGCCGCCGCGCGCCGCGATCCGCACCGGCGGCCCCTGCCGGCAGGGCGGCGGCGGCGATGATCCGCAGGCTGTTCTACCTCTCCCTGGGCGCGCTCGCCGCCGTCTGGGTGATGCGCAGGCTGCGCGCCCTGCAACCCGACCACATCGCGCACCGCGCCGCCGGCCGGGTCACCGGCGCCATGGCCGGGCTGCGCGACTTCGCCGGCGACGCCATGGAGGCGGCGGCCAAGCGCGAAATCGAGCTTCGGGCCGAATACGGCCTGGACACGGGGATCGACCCGACCCTCCCTGCAAACCACTACCTGAAGGACGGCCGCTGACATGGAGTCGGCAGAGATCGCCCGCCGCTTCCTGCGCTTCTTCGAGGAGCGTGGGCACACCATCGTGCCCTCGGCCAGCCTGGTCGCCGAGGACCCGACGCTGCTGCTCGTCAACGCGGGCATGGTGCCGTTCAAGCCCTACTTCCTCGGCCAGCGCAAGCCCCCCGCCAACCGGCTCACCACCGCCCAGAAGTGCGTCCGCACTCCCGACATCGACGAGGTCGGCAAGACCACCAGGCACGCCACCTTCTTCCAGATGCTCGGCAACTTCTCCTTCGGCGACTACTTCAAGGACGGGGCCATCCCGTTCGCCTGGGAGCTGCTGACCCGCTCGGAGTCCGACGGCGGCTTCGCCTTCCCCGAAGAGCGGCTGTGGGTCACCGTCTACGAAGACGACGACGAGGCCGTCGCGCTGTGGCACGGCAAGGTCGGCGTCCCGATGGAGCGCATCCAGCGCCGCGGGCTGGCCGACAACTACTGGCACATGGGCGTCCCCGGCCCGGGCGGTCCCTGCTCGGAGATCTACTACGACCGCGGCCCCGAGTACGGCCGTGAGGGCGGCCCGGTCGCCGACGAGAACCGCTACCTCGAAGTGTGGAACCTCGTCTTCATGCAGGCGCAGCTCTCCGAGGTGCGCACCAAGATCGACTTCGACGTGCAGGGCGAGCTGCCGGCCAAGAACATCGACACCGGCATGGGCCTCGAGCGCATGGCGGCGATCCTGCAGGGCGTCGACAACATCTACGAGATCGACACCACCTACAAGATCCTGGACCGCGCGGCCGACCTCACCCGCACCCGCTACGGCCGCGACCCGCGCGCCGACGTCAGCCTGCGCGTGGTCGCCGACCACGTCCGCACCGGCACGATGCTGGTCGCCGACGGGGTGATGCTGGGCAACGAGGGCCGCGGCTACGTGCTGCGCCGCATCCTGCGCCGCTCGATCCGCAACCTGCGGCTGCTCGGCTCCGGCGACGAGCGCTACATGCACGAGCTGACCGCGGTCGCCATCGACGTCATGGGGCGCCAGTACCCCGAGCTGGTGGCCGACGCCCCGCAGATCCACGGCGTGATCGACGCCGAGGAGGCGTCCTTCCTGGGCACGCTGCGCACCGGCACCGCGATCTTCGACGTGGCGGTGGAGGAGACCAAGCGCAAGGGCGGCCAGGTGCTGGCCGGCACTCAGGCGTTCCAGCTCCACGACACCTACGGCTTCCCGATCGACCTCACCTTGGAGATGGCCGCCGAGCAGGGCCTGAAGGTGGATGAGGAGGGCTTCCGCCGGCTGATGCGCGAGCAGCGGGAGCGGGCCAAGGCCGACGCCGCCGCGAAGAAGACCGGCAACGCCGACATCTCCGTGCTCGGCCAGCTCCTGGAGCGCGCGGGCCGGGTCGAGTTCCTGGGCTACGACCAGACGGTGGCCGAGAGCGAGGTCGCCGGCATCATGATCGACAGCGCCGCGGTGCCGGCCGCGGGCGCCGGCACGACCGTCGAGATCGTGCTGAGCCGCACCCCGTTCTACGCCGAGGGCGGTGGCCAGCTCGCCGACCAGGGCGTCATCCGCACGGCCGGGGCCGAGGTCGACATCGTGGATGTGCAGTCCCCGCTCGCCGGGCTGATCGTGCACCGGGGCAAGGTGCGCACCGGCGAGGTCCGGGTGGGCGACCAGGCCCAGGCCGAGATCGACGTCGAGCGCCGCCGCGCCATCTCGCGCAGCCACACCGCCACCCACCTGGTGCACCGCGGCTTCCGCAACGCGCTCGGTGAGTCGGCCGCGCAGGCCGGGTCGGAAAACTCCCCTGGCCGCTTCCGGTTCGACTTCACCGCGGCGGGCGCGGTGCCGCCCAGCGTGCTGCGCGACGTCGAGGACGAGGTCAACGCCGTCCTGATCAACGACCTGGTGGTCAACGCGTTCTACACCACCCAGCGCGAGGCGCGGGCGATGGGCGCGCTGGCGCTGTTCGGCGAGAAGTACGGCGACGAGGTGCGCATCGTCGAGGTCGGCGACTACTCCCGAGAGCTGTGCGGCGGCACCCACGTGGCCAGTTCCGGCCACCTCGGGCTGGTCAAGGTGCTCGGCGAGTCGTCCATCGGCGCGGGTGTGCGCCGGGTTGAGGCCCTGGTGGGGCTGGACGCCTTCCGCTTCCTGGCCCGCGAGAGCGTGCTGGTCGCCCAGCTCAGCGAGCAGCTCAAGGCCCGCAGGGAAGAGCTGCCCGAGCGGGTCGAGGGCATCGTCGGGCGGCTGCGCGCCGCGGAGAAGGAGCTTGAGCGCCTGCGCTCGGCGCAGGTGCTCGCGGTGGCGGGCGAGTTGGCCGCGGGGGCGGCCGACGTCAGCGGCGCGTCCGTGGTGACCCACCGGGCGCCCGACGGCACTTCCGCCGACGACCTGCGCAAGCTGACGCTGGATGTGCGGGGCAGGTTCCCCGCCGACCGCGCCGCCGTCGTGGTGATCGCGGGCGTGCCCGCCGAGCGCCCGGTGGTGGTGGCCGCGGTCAACGAGCAGGGCCGCGCCCTCGGCCTGTCCGCGGGCCGCCTGGTCGGCGTGGCCGCCAAGGAACTCGGCGGCGGGGGCGGCGGCAAGGACGACGTGGCCCAGGGCGGCGGGGCCCGCCCCGAGTCCATCGGCGACGCCCTCCACGCGGTGCGCTCCGCGGTGGCCCAGCGACTCGCGTGAGCGAAAGCAGGCGCGCCGTGTGCCACGTTCCGGCGGCCGGGGGGCCGGAGGCACACGGTGCGTCCGTCTACAGACGGGGGTCTTTCACCCGTGCCTGTGGCACGCGGGGGGCTTCCCCTCGTACGCGCTGCACGCGGCCCTGCGGACGGCGGGCTCTCACCCGTACGTGCGGTACGCGGCCTTGGGCGGAGGGGAGTTTCACTCGCGCCCGCGCTACGCGGTCCGGCGTGCGGCGGGATTTGACTCGTGCGTGCGGTATACAGCCTTGGGCGCGTGGGAGTTTCACTCGCGTCTGTGGTACGCGGTCTCGAGGGCGGGGGCCTTTCACTTGCGCGTGCGGCATGCGGCTCTGCGGGCGGCGGGGTTTCACGCGTGCCTGTGGCGCACGGTCCGGCGG
>NZ_POUA01000509.1 GCF_003236385.1 Spongiactinospora gelatinilytica | reverse complement strand
TCTAGCAGGTATGGGTCCCCCAGGTGATCTCCACTCGCCTAGTCGTCGGCAGCGTCAGTTGTGTATAAGAGACAGCCAAGGGACACCCGCCGAGCCGCGTAGCCGGTCGGCGGCGACTCCCACCACGCCCCGCCCCCAACAGAACACCGGCACGCCGCACACGCAGCCGGCCCGCGACACCCAGCACCACCCCCAAGACACCCGCTCACCCGAACGCTCACCCAGCGGCACACGCCTCACACACGCACACCACCCAAGTGGCCGACCGGTGACACCCGCCGTACACCCCCACAGACCACCCCCGAGACCGGCCGGCCAATGGCTCGGCACGCGCCCGCGCAAACCCCACCCAACCGTTCAGGTGGTCAGCCGGTGACTCCGTCGGGAGTGCGGCGGCGGAAGACTCTGCGGACTGCGCAGGTGGTGAGGAGGCGGGCCGCGAAGGGCAGGTCGTGGATCAGGTAGCGGCGGGCCAGGCGGATCGGTTCCTTGATGAGCCGGTGCAGCCACTCCAGCCCCGCGTGGCGCATCCACTCCGGTGCTCGCCGGGCCGCGCCCGCCGCGAAGGTGACCGCCGCGCCGCAGCCGATGAACCACGCGTCGGGCAGGTCGGCGCGCAGGCCGGCGATCAGGCGGTCCTGTTTGGGGAAGCCCAGCCCGACGAACACCAGCCGTGGCCCCGCCGCGACCACCTCGCGCCTGACCCGCGCCCACTCCGCCGCGGACGACTCGAACCCGAACGGCGGAGCCGACGCCCCGGCCACGGTCAGGCCCGGGCTGCGCGCCGCCAGCGCCTGGGCGGCCAGCTCGGGCACTCCCGAGGGCCCGCCGAGCAGGTAGATCGGCATGCCCTCGCGGGCCGCCGCCGCCGACAGCGACCAGATCAGGTCGGCACCGGCGACCCGGCGCGGCACCGGGGTGCCCAGCAGCTTGGACGCCCACACCAGCGGCATGCCATCGGCCACCGCGATGTCCGCGGAGGCCACCAGTGCCGCGATCTCCTTGTCCCGGCGCGCCGCCCGGCAGATGTCGACATTGGGGGTGACGATGTGGCCCCCGTGCCCCGTCCGGAACGCCTGCACGACGCGCTCGACGACCTCCCCTTCGGTGAGCGGGTCGAACGCGACCCGCCCGACCACCACACGACCGGCGGAAGGAGCCGAAGAACCCGAGGACCGCTCGGGTAAGTGGCCGCTCATATGCCCCGGCCCAAGCTGTGCAGCCGGTGCAGAACCGTGTGCGCCGATACCAGACCGGCGGCGACGATCAGGGCCAGGGCGGCACGCGGCTCGGCGAGCCGGGCGGCCGAGGCGCGCAGTGCCCATCTGCACGCCTCACGGCGATGGCCGAGCGCCGCGTGGGCGAACGCGAGCTGGCCGTAGATCCGCGCCGCGCCGCGTGGATCTACGGCCAGTTCCGTGTGCCGGGCCAGCATCCACTGCAGCCCGGCGATCCTGTCCGCCCACTGGGCGATGTAGTCGGAGACGCCCCAGCGGACCCTGACCAGGGGCCGATCGACATGGGCGATCGGATGCCGCTTGGCCGCGCGCAGCGCGAAATCCCAGTCTTCGTTCTGACCGCCTGGGGCGCTCTCATCGACCCGCAGGGCGGCTTCGCGGCGGAACATGAAAGTGGAGGAATGCACCATGACCATCCGGGACCTCATGAGGTGAGCGGGTGTGATCGTGTCGGTGCCTGCCAGTCGCACGGTGCGGCGCGTGCCGTACTCGACCTCGATGCCGCAACTGGCGAACTCGGCGGCGGGGCGTGCGGCGAGCGCCGCCGCCTGGGCGGCGAGCTTGCCGGGCAGCCACTCGTCGTCGTCATCGCAGAACGCCACGAGATCGGTGTGGAGTGCGGCGATGCCGGTATTGCGCGCTCCGGGAAGACCCGGGCGGCCCCCGTTGGGGAGCACCCGGAGATCGGCCCCGGTCTCGGACACGATCCCGGCCAGTTGGCCGGCCACCGTGACCACGAGCTCATGGCCGCCATCGGCCACCACGACGACCTGGACCGCTCCCGGGTAGTCCTGCCGGACGGCCGCCAGGGTCGCCGCGCGCAGCCACTTCGGCCGCCTGCCGCGGGTCGCGATCACCACTCCGACCGATGGGGGCGCCGTCATGCGGCCGCCCTCGCGCGGTAGCCGTACTGGAGCATGAGCGGGAGCGTCAGCGCGGTCACCAGGAGGCGCTGGCCGCAGGGCAGCGCCTGCCGCCAGGCGTCGTCGCGGACCAGCTCCACCGCGCCGGAGATGAACCGGATCGGATTGCCGGACGCGGTGTGCGCGGTGGTCAGGTGAACCTGGCGGTCGGTCAGGAAGTCGAGCCGGGGAGCCAGGTCGAGGCGGGTGAGCAGGCGGGCGAACGCGGTGCGCGGCGAATCGAGCAGGTCCTCGTAACGGACTCTGGTCACCGGCACCCCCTTGCCCGCGAGCAGCTCAAGTGCGAGGTTTTGCGTGGTCCAGTGCGCGGCGGTGCGGGCCGGTGACCAGCGAGGCATCGGGGTGCCGTCTTCCGGCCTGGTGATCCGCCTTTGCCATGAGTGTGCCACGGCCCGGGGGTCGCGGACCAGATGTACGACATGGACCGGTACACCGGCCGCGGCCAGGCAGAACGCCAGCGAGGCGTGCTTGCTCGAATCGACCACGACGGGGCTGTCGGCGACCTCGCCGGCCGCCGAGTAGAGGCGGTGGTAGACGCTGACATATTCCACCAGCTCGATGGTCAGCCGCGGCGGAATCCGGCGGGTGCGGTCGACCCGCCGGCGCAGCTCGATCATGCGCTCGGCCAGCTCGGGGGCCCATCCGCCGAAGGCCAGCCGCCCGACCTCCGCCCAGAACTCGCACTCCGGCAACGGAACCCCGCACCCGCACGGCTCCCCATCGATCAACCCTCGCGCCCACAGATGCACGACCTCACCGAGCGGAACCACCCCCGGCACCTCTCCCAGCAAGCGCTCCAAGAGCGTGCTGCCACTTCGGCCAAGCCCGCCCAAGAAGATCACCCGAGCGGGTGGCGGGCATTGACCCACGAAACGAACCTCCAAAGAGCCGCTACTTGCTGCACTCATTCTACCACACAGAGTAATCGTCCGACATGGCGGCCCCCAAAAAGCGGTCACGTTTTCAAGGATTCAGGCTGTTATGAATTCAGGGAGTTGTGTATCGTGGCTGACATGCTGACCACGGCCACCGGGATCGAAGTGCTCGCCAGGTTCGGGCGGGCGCTCGCCGACCCGATCCGCTGCCGCGTCCTCGTCGCACTGCGCGAGGCCCCGGCCCATCCCGCCGACCTGGCCGAACTGCTCGGCATCTCGCGCACCCGGCTGTCCAACCACCTGGCCTGCCTGCGCGACTGCGGTCTGGTGGTCGCCGTCCCGGTCGGCAGGCGCACCCGCTACGAGCTGGCCGACCCCCGCCTCGGGCACGCGCTCGACGACCTGCTGGCCGCGGTCGTCGCCGTGGCCACCGACCGCACCTGCATCGACGCCGAGGAGCAGGGCTGCCGCCCCTGATCCTTGAGCTGCGCGCCTGCCGTGCGCCACCGCCGACCGCCCGCCAGGGAGGACACTCTCCATGACCGCCGTCCCGCTCGCCCCCGGCCCGGCGCGCCGCGCCGCGCTGACCCGGCGCATCCGGCTCCTGGTGGCCGCCACCATCGCCTACAACCTGGCCGAGGCCGCCGTCGCCCTCACCGCGGGGGTCGTGGCCTCCTCCGGAGCACTGATCGGCTTCGGGCTGGACTCCCTCGTCGAAGTGGCCTCCGCCACGGCCGTCGCCTGGCAGTTCTCCGCCGCCGACCCGCAACGGCGGGAGCGGGTCACCCTGCGGCTCATCGCGATCTCGTTCTACGCGCTCGCCGGCTACGTCGTCTTCGACTCCGCCCGAACCCTGCTCGGCGCGGATCAGGCCGAGCACTCCACCCCGGGCCTGGTGCTCGCCGCCCTGTCGTTGCTGGTCATGCCGTTCCTGTCCCACGCCCAACGACGCACGGGCCGCGAACTGGGCTCGGCCACCGCCGTCGCCGACTCCAAGCAGACCCTGCTCTGCACCTACCTGTCGGCCGTACTGCTGGCCGGCCTGGCCCTCAACAGCCTGTTCGGCTGGCACTGGGCCGACCCGATCGCCGCCCTGGTCATCGCCGCCATCGCCGCCAAGGAGGGCTACGCCGCCTGGCACGGCGACACCTGCTGCCCGCCTCCCACCGGCAAGGCCGCCGCCCAGCCCGGCACCTGCTGCTCCCAGGCCCCGGCGGCGTCAGGCCACGGCGGATCTTGCGGGACGGATTCTGCGCACGATGTGTGAGAAGGCGCTTGTGTCAGGTGGACGCCTCTGTCAGGGCTGTGAGTTCGTCGTCCTTCAGGTCGAAGTGGGCGGCGCCCACCCGGCCACCGTCGCCATCGCCTGGCTCCTCGCCT
>NZ_POUA01000508.1 GCF_003236385.1 Spongiactinospora gelatinilytica | reverse complement strand
GTTCGGGGGGGCGCAGTCCGGGGGCGGCACCGGCGAGCGCATCGGTGACATCTTCGGCGGCCTGTTCAACCGGGGCGGGCGGACCACCGCGTCCACCACCCGTCCCCGGCGCGGCCAGGACATCGAGTCGGAGGTCACCCTGACGTTCACCGAGGCGGCGGAGGGCAGCACGGTCTCGCTGCGGCTCACCAGCTCCTCGGCGTGCGCGGCCTGTTCGGGCACCGGCGCGAAGGCCGGTACCACCCCGCGGGTCTGCCCGACCTGCGAGGGCACCGGCGCGGCCAGCCGCAACCTGGGCAACTTCGCCTTCTCCGAGCCCTGCCGCGACTGCCGCGGCAGGGGCCTGCTTGTGGACGACCCCTGCCCGGTCTGCGAGGGCAGCGGGCGTGGCCGGAGCACGCGCACCATCCAGGCGCGCATCCCGGCCGGCGTCGGCGACAACCAGCGCATCCGGTTGAAGGCCAAGGGCGCGCCCGGCGAGAACGGCGGGCCGGCCGGCGACCTCTACGTCCAGATCCACGTCAAGCCGCACCCGGTGTTCGGCCGCTCGGGCGAGAACCTGACCATCACCGTCCCGGTGACCTTCGCGGAGGCGGCGCTCGGCGCGGAGATCAAGGTGCCGACCCTCAAGGGCATGCCGGTCACCGTCCGCATCCCGGAGGGCACGCCCAACGGGCGGACGTTCCGGGTGCGCGGGCGCGGCGTGGCCCGCAAGGACGGCACCAAGGGCGACATGCTGGTCACCGTCGAGGTCGCGGTGCCACAGCGCCTCGACGACAAGGCGCGCGACCTGCTCAGTGAGTTCAAGAACGCCACGGCCGAGGCCGACCCACGCGCGGAGCTGATCGAGCTGGCCAGAAGCGAGTGATCTCATGGATGCCGACTTCTTCCACCTGTCAGATGAGACGCCGGTCTACGTGATCTCGGTCGCCGCCCAGCTTTCCGGGCTGCATCCGCAGACACTGCGCCAGTACGACCGTCTGGGCCTGGTCAGCCCCGGCCGTACGGCGGGCCGCGGCCGCCTCTACTCCACGCGCGACATTCTGATGCTCCGCGAGGTCCAGCGGCTCTCTCAGGAAGAGGGCATCAACCTCGCGGGCATCAAGCGAATCCTGCAACTGGAGAACGACAATCTCCGCATGCGCGCCGAGCTGGAGCGGCTGCGCGCGGAGCTGTCCATGATCCGTGCGCTGATCCGGTACGAACTGCCGCCGGCGTGACCATTTCCCGGGGGGATTGGCAGATGGACTACAAGCTCACCAGAAAGAGCCAGGAGGCGATCTCCGCCTCCATTCGCAGAGCGGCGACGGAGGGCAATCCGGAGGTCGCGCCGGCCCACCTGTTCACCGCGCTGCTGGCGCAGAGCGGCGGCACGGCGGTGCCGCTGCTGGAGGCCGTCGGCGCCGACTGGAAGAAGCTGCGCACCGCCGCCGAGCAACAGCTTGAGGGCCTGCCCAAGGCCCAGGGCGCGACGGTCAGCGCGCCGACCACCTCCCGGGCGCTGCTGGTGGTGCTCAACACCGCCGCGGCGCGGGCCAAGCAGCTTGAGGACGAATACGTCTCGACCGAGCACCTGCTGGTCGGCCTGGCCGCGGACGGCGGGCCGATCGCGGAGCTGCTGAAGTCGCAGGGGGCGACGGCGGCGGCACTGCTCGACGCGTTCGAGAAGGTCCGCGGGCACGCCAGGGTCACCAGTGAGACCCCGGAGGACACCTACCAGGCGCTGGAGAAGTACGGCGTCGACCTCACCGAGCGGGCCAGGGCCGGGCGGCTCGATCCGGTGATCGGCCGCGACGCCGAGATCCGCCGGGTGGTCCAGGTCCTCTCCCGCCGCACGAAGAACAACCCGGTGCTGATCGGGGAGCCGGGCGTCGGCAAGACCGCCGTCGTGGAGGGCCTGGCGCAGCGCATCGTGGCCGGCGACGTGCCGGAGAGCCTGCGCAACAAGCGGCTGGTCTCCCTCGACCTGAGCGCCATGGTGGCGGGCGCGAAGTTCCGCGGTGAGTTCGAGGAACGGCTGAAGGCCGTGCTCGCCGAGATCAAGGAGAGCGACGGCCAGGTCGTCACGTTCATCGACGAACTGCACACCGTGGTCGGCGCGGGCGCCGCCGAGGGCTCGATGGACGCGGGCAACATGCTCAAGCCGATGCTGGCCCGCGGCGAGCTGCGCATGATCGGCGCGACCACGCTCGACGAGTACCGCGAGCGGATCGAGAAGGACCCGGCGCTGGAACGCCGTTTCCAGCAGGTCTACGTGGGCGAGCCGAGCGTGGAGGACACCATCGCGATCCTGCGCGGGCTCAAGGGCCGCTACGAGGCCCACCACCAGGTGCAGATCGCCGACAGCGCGCTGGTCGCCGCCGCCGCCCTGTCCGACCGCTACATCACCGCCCGGTTCCTCCCCGACAAGGCCATCGACCTGGTGGACGAGGCCGCCTCCCGGCTGCGGATGGAGATCGACTCGCGTCCGGTCGAGATCGACGAGCTACAGCGCACGGTCGACCGGATGAAGATGGAGGAGATGGCGCTCGCCAAGGAGACCGACGAGGCATCCCGCGCCCGGCTGGACAAACTGCGCAAAGACCTCGCCGACCGCCAGGAGGAGCTCAACGGCCTGGTCGGCCGCTGGGAGCGGGAGAAGGCCGGGCTCAACCACGTCGGCGACCTGAAGAAGCAGCTCGACGAGGCCAGGGGGGCCGCCGAGCGGGCCCAGCGGGACGGCGACTTCGAGGCGGCGTCCCGGCTCATGTACGCCGAGGTGCCCCGGCTGGAGAAGGAGCTCCAGGCCGCCGTCGCCCAGGCGCAGCCGGAAGCCGCCATGGTCAAGGAGGAGGTCGGCCCGGACGACATCGCCCAGGTGATCTCGTCGTGGACCGGCATCCCCGCCGGGCGGCTACTGGAGGGCGAGACGGCCAAACTCCTGCGCATGGAAGACGAGCTGGGCAAGCGGCTCATCGGCCAGGCCCCGGCCGTGCAGGCCGTGTCCGACGCGGTACGACGGGCGCGCGCCGGCATCTCCGACCCCGACCGGCCCACCGGGTCGTTCCTGTTCCTCGGGCCGACGGGCGTGGGCAAGACCGAGCTGGCCAAGGCGCTGGCGGAGTTCCTGTTCGACGACGAGCGGGCGATGACCCGGATCGACATGAGCGAGTACTCCGAAAAGCACGCGGTGGCCCGGCTGGTCGGCGCGCCGCCCGGCTATGTGGGGTATGAGGAGGGCGGCCAGCTCACCGAGGCGGTCCGGCGCAGGCCGTACACGGTCGTGCTGCTGGACGAGGTGGAGAAGGCGCACACCGAGGTCTTCGACATCCTGCTCCAGGTGCTCGACGACGGACGGCTGACCGACGGGCAAGGCCGCACGGTCGACTTCCGCAACACCATTCTGATCATGACCTCCAACATCGGGTCGCAGTACCTGGTGGATCCGACGCTGGAGAACGGCGCCAAACGCGACGCGGTGATGAACGCGGTCCGCGCGTCGTTCAAGCCGGAGTTCATCAACCGGCTGGACGACATCATCCTGTTCGACGCCCTCGGCTCGGAGGAGCTGAGCCGGATCGTGGACCTCCAGGCGGTACGGCTGGCCCGCCGCCTGGCCGACCGCAGGCTGACCCTCACGGTCACCCCGGCGGCCCGCGACTGGCTCGCGCTGACCGGCTACGACCCGCTGTACGGCGCGCGCCCGCTGCGCCGGCTGGTGCAGTCGGCGATCGGCGACCGGCTGGCCAAGAAGGTGCTGTCCGGCGAGATCCAGGACGGCGACGAGGTCGTCGTGGACCTGGACGAGGCGGGCGACACCCTGTCCATCGAGGCCCAGCGGTCGCCTGTAGCGCAGTAAGCCGCAGTAAGTAGTTGCCCACCTTTAAGTTAAGGCCCCCTGGTCGGGTCCGGAACGGCGATAACTTCGGCCATCGCTGTCGACCGAACATGATCAGGGGGACGTGTATGTCGAACACACGCAAATTCGGGGCGATGCTCGCGGCTGCCACCATGGCCGCCGGGCTGACCTGCACGGCCGTCATGCCGGCGGCCGCCGCCCACTGTCCGGGCCGGGGCGGACTGCCACTGGTCAAGACCGCGACCGGCCAGCGGCCGGTGTGCGGGCTCGGTACGGGCGTCCCGGTCGTCGACTCCGCCGGCTCGCTCAACCCGGCCTACGCCGGTTACGCGGTCAAGCAGGCCACCGGCCTGCGGGGGCTCGACGGGCTCGTGCCCGCCACCCCGGTGACCGGCATCGCCGACCCGGGCGGCGCGCTCGCGGGCACCGGCGGCGTCGGCCTCCCGGGCCTGCCCAGAACGGGCCTGCGCACCACCACCCGGCACACCCAGTCCGGCCTGCCCGGCCTGTCCACCCGGTCCGGCCGCCCTGACGCCCTCGACGGCCCACCCGCCGACTCCGGCGGCCTGCTCCCGGACCTCCCAACGGCC
>NZ_POUA01000507.1 GCF_003236385.1 Spongiactinospora gelatinilytica | reverse complement strand
CAGTACTCCGGCCCCTCGCCGTCCCGCCCGGCCGCGAGCCGCGCCACCACGTCGTCGTAGCGCGCCGGTGGCCCGGCCGGTGGGCGGCCGTCGTAGCAGGCGGCGAGATCGCGCAGGAACGGCAGCGCCGACTGCCCGTCCCACACCAGATGATGGACGCACAGGAAGAGAAGCTGCTCGCCACCGGGCAGGTCGAGCAGCAGGACCCGCAGCGGCCGGCCCGACGACAGCGCGAACGGCGTCCGCACGGCCTCCTCCCGCAGCCGGGCGGCCTCCGCCTCGGCCTCGTCGGCAGGCAACGAGCGCAGGTCGTGGTAGTCCACCGGCGGACGCCACGGCTCCCCGGCCGCCCGCCACAGCCGCCCGTCGCGTTCGGCGAAGCGGGTGCGCAGGATGTCGTGGCGGGCGATCACCTGGGCCAGCGCGCCGGCGAGCCGGGCGGGGTCCAGCCGCCCGGAGATCCGCCAGGCGTGCGGGACGTGGTAGACGGCGGTGTCCGGTTCGAGGCGCTCGGCGAACCAGATGCGCTCCTGGAAGCCGGAGGTGGGCAGCCAGTCGGCGTCGGGGATCGTCTCTTCCGGCGCTCGGGGGGCGGCGAGCCCGCGTTCGATCGCGGCGGCGAAGTCGCCCAGTTCGGGCGACTCGAACAGCGTGCGCAGCGGCACCTTGATCCCGAAAACGGCCCGCACCCGGGCGAGCATGCGCGCGCCGAGCAGCGAATGCCCGCCGAGGTCGAAGAAGGAGTCGTCCGGGCCGGGGTCCGGTACTCCGAGCAGGGCGGCCCACACGTCCGCGACCCGGAGCAGGGTGTCGCCCGCGAGCGGCGCCGAAGGGGCCGGTGGCGCGGGCTCCTCCGGGGAGTCGTAGCAGCGGCGCAGGTCGCGCAGGAACACCGGGGTGGACCCCTCGTCCCAGACCAGGTGGTGCAGGCGCAGGATGAGCAGGTGCTCGCCGTCGCCGAGGCCGGCGAGCGCTGCCTTGAGCGGGCGTCCGGACCCGGGGTCCACGCCGTCGGCGACGATCGCGCGGATGCGGCGCTCCCGTGCCGCGGCGGCGAGGCCGCGCAGGTCGTGTTGCTCGATCTCGGGCCGCCAGCCCTGGCCGACCACCTGCCACAGTTCGCCGTCGCGCTCGGTGAACCGGGTGCGCAGCACCTCGTGGCGGGCGATCACGCGGGCCAGCGCGTCGGCGAGCCGGGCGGGGTCGAGGTCGCCGCGCACCCGCAGGACGATGGGGACCTGGTACAGCCCCTCGTCGGGGGCGATCCGCTCGGCCAGCCAGATCTGCCGCTGGATGCCGGACGGCGGCACCTGATCGCCGTCGTCTTCCGCTTCCTCGGGGTCGTCGGCTCGGTACTCGTCCAGGGCGCGGGCGAAGTCGCCCAGCTGGGGCTGCTCGAAGAGCACGCGCAGCGGGAGTTCGACGCCCATGCGCTCACGAACCGCGCCGATGACCTGGGTGGCGTGCAGGGAGTGGCCGCCGAGGTCGAAGAAGGAGTCGCCCGGGCCGGGCTCGGGCACGCCGAGCAGGTCGGCCCACAGCCGGGCGACCTCGCCCGCGGTGCCCGCCGCGGCGTCGCCGGTGGAGCCGAGCGGCGTGGCGGTCGCGCGCAGGGCCGCGCGGTCCAGCTTGCCGTTGACGGTCAGCGGGAAGGCGGCGACCTCATGAAACGCCGCCGGGACCATATAGCCGGGCAGCGCCGCGCGGACGTGTTCGCGCAGGTCGGCCGCGCCGACGCGCCCTCCGGCCGGACGGACGTACGCGACCAGGCGGTCCGCCTCCAGCAGCACCGCCGCCCCGGCGACCGCAGGGTGCTCGCGCAGGCACGACTCGATCTCGCCGGTCTCGATGCGGTGGCCGCGTACCTTGACCTGGCCGTCGGCCCGGCCCAGGGCCTCCAGCGTGCCGTCAGGGAGCCGCCGGGCGAGGTCGCCGCTGCGGTACAGCAGGCCGGGGCCGAACGGGTTGGGCACGAACCGCTCGGCGGTCAGCTCCGGCCGGTTGAGGTACCCGGGCGACACGCCGAGACCGCCGACGCAGATCTCCCCCACCGCCCCGGCGGGCAGCAGCCGCAGCCGCTCGTCGAGCAGGTAGACGGTGGTGGTCGGGATCGGCACGCCGATATTGCTGCGGTCGTCCGCGATGTCCTGATCGGTGATGCGGTGGACGGTGACGTGGACCGTGGTCTCGGTGATCCCGTACATGTTGACCAGCTCCACCCCGGGGTGGCGGCGGGTGAAGCCGGCGAGCATGCGCGGGCGCAGCCGTTCGCCGCCGAAGATCACGTACCGGAGGCGGTCCAGCCGCGCCTCGGGGGCGACGGCGAGCAGGTGGGCGAACGCGCTGGGGGTCTGGTTGAGCACGGTGACGCGTTCGGCGCGCAGCAGCGAGAGGTACTGTTCGGTGTCCCTGGCCTGCTCGGCCCCGACGATCACCAGTCTGCCGCCGTACGCGAGGCAGCCGAACAGCTCCCACACCGAGAAGTCGAAGGCGTAGGAGTGGAACAGGGTCCACACGTCGTCCGGGCCGAACGCGAACGGCGGGCGGTCGTTGACGATCAGCCGGACCACGTTGCGGTGCGTGACCAGCACGCCCTTCGGGCGTCCGGTGGTGCCCGAGGTGTAGATGCAGTAGGCGGGGGCGTCCGGGGCGATGCCGGGGAGCGTCGCGTCCGTGTCCGGGAGTTCGGCGAGGGTGACGGCCGGGCCGTGTTCCACCTGTTCCTCGTCGGTGACCAGCAGTTTCGCGCCGCAGTCGGTGAGGATGAACGCGCGCCGGGACGCCGGGGTGGTCACGTCGATCGGGACGTACGCGGCTCCGGCGAACAGCACTGCCAAGATCGCCTCGACCTGCCCGATCCCGCGCTGCACCAGCAGGCCCACCAGATCGCCCGGCCGCACGCCACGGGCCACCAGCCCGCGGGCCAGCGCCTCGACGCGCTCAAGCAGCTCGCCGTAGGTCACCTGGTCCCGGCCGTGGGTCAGGGCGACCGCGTGCGGGGCGGCGCGCATCCGGCCGCGCAGCAGCTCCGGCAGACTCACCTGCGGGTGGCCGGTCATGGTGTCGTTCCAGCCGGTCGTCTGCCCCTGGCGCTCCTCCGGCGACAGCACCTCGACGTCATCGACGGCCTGGGCGGGGTCGGCGATCACGGAGGCGAGGAACCGGGCCAGGTGCCCGGCGAAGGCGGCCGGGACATGTCCTGACCTGCCTTCGAGGTCGAACGTGAAGCGCAGCGCGGGGCCGTCCTCGGGTGGCTCGACGCCGCCGAAGGAGACGAGGGCCGCGCCGTGGGGGTCGTGGTCGCCGAGCAGCCGCCGCAGGACGTGCGGTGGGGGGAGGTGGAGACTGCGGGCGACGGCCAGTTCCGCGTGGACGTTCCGGGCGAACCTGGCGAACGTCGCCTCCGGTTCCAGACGCATCGGTATTGGATCCGCGGGGCGTTCCGGCAGCAGCACGCTCAGCCGGGGGCCCGCCGTGTGGCGGCGCAGCACCCCGGCGACCGCGGCGAGGAGCAGGTCCTCGACGGTGACGCCGAGCCCGCGCGCGGCGGCGGCCAGGCCGGCGGGCGGCTCGAACCCGCTCGTGCCCGTATTCGTGATGGCCGGCGGCGGGGGGTCGTCGCCACGCAGCCGATCGACGTACGCGGTGAACGCGGGCACCGGGGCCGACAGCGGCTCGTCCGGCGCGGCCAGCAGCCGGTCCAGGATCACCGGATAGTCGTCGGCGAGCCGGGCGAGCATCGCGGGGCCGACCACGCCGCCCGGATCGCGCCAGCTCATCGTGGCGCCGGCGGAGTCCTCGCGGAGGAAGACGGTCAGCGCGTAGTCGGCGACGTCCTCCGTCGGCAGCATCCGCAGGGTGGCGGTCCCCGACGGCCCGCGCAGCGGCACCCGCAGGATGTCGATCACGTCGGCCGGCGGGGCGGCCCAGTAGCCGAACACCACCTGGTTGGCACTCTTGCGGGCGGCCTCGCCCCCGAGCCCGGCCTCCCTGAGGATGACCGGCATCGGCAGGTCCCCGTACGCCGTCGCACCGACCAGGTCACGGTGCAACCGCTGGACCACCTCGCGGTAGGTGAGGTCCCGGGACAGGCGGTGGCGCAGCGGCAGGGTGTTGGCGAAGAAGCCCACCCGGTCCTGCACGAGAGGATCGCGGCGACCATGGTAGGTGGTGCCGAGCACCAGATCGGGGCGGCCGGTGTAATGGCTGATCAGGATGCAGCAGGCGGCATAGAAGGGCACCAGCCGGTGTACGCCGAGCTCATCGGCCACCTCCTCAACGCGCGAGACCAGCCCCGGATCCACCGCTCGGTGCAACACGGCATAAACGCGTCCCCTGACGCCCCCCGAGGACCTCCCGACGACGCCCGGGGGCTCCTCAGCAACGGCTGGGGGCTTCTCGGCAACGGGGGAGGGCTCGTCGGTGACAGCC
>NZ_POUA01000506.1 GCF_003236385.1 Spongiactinospora gelatinilytica | reverse complement strand
GGCCCGCCCGCCACCACCAGGGCGGCGGCGTCACCGCGCAGCACGTCGGCGAACTCCTCGAACCCCCGCAACCTGGAGGCCCGGGACACGACCAGGACCTCCCGCTCGCCGAGCAGCCGGGCCAGCGGCGTGGCCTGGGCGAGGATCTCGCCGGAGTCGTCCATCTCGGCCGCGCTCAGCATCGGCACGCCGGTGAGCAGCCAGCGCGCGCCCGTTCCCCATCCGGAGGCGACCCGCGGCGTGGCCCCGGTGCGGTCGCCGCCGAGCGCCGCCGTGGCCACAGCGGCCGGGGCGCCGTGCCGGCAGTCCAGGCGGACGTCGCGGACCAGCCCCTCCTCGCGCAGCGTCCAGGCGATGGCTCGGGCGATCCGCTCCGAGGACGCGCCGGCGGCGGTCGAGGCGACGACGGAGACCCGCGCGAGGGGGGCGCGAGCCGTACGGCCGGCGGCGCAGCCCGCGAGCCCCGCGCCGCTCCCGGCCGCCGCGACCGCGGCCCCGAGCGCGAGAAACCGCCGCCGGCGCATCGCACCCTCCCCCAGCAGGACCGCGGCCAGTAAGGCTCCCTAACCTCCCACTACCCAATGCCACCAAATCATCACAAGCCGCGACGCCTCCCGCTATGCCGGATCAGCGGCGGCCGCTCACTCCACGGTGACGCTCTTGGCGAGGTTGCGCGGCTTGTCCACGTCGCGTTCCAGCGCCACCGCCGCGTGGTAGGCCAGGAGCTGGAGCGGGATGGTGAGCAGGATCGGGTCCAGCTCGGTCTCGTTCTTCGGCACCACCACGCAGTCGTCGGCCAGCCTGGGATCGGCCGCGCGGTGCCCGACCATCAGCACCCGGCCGCCGCGCGCGCGGATCTCGCCGAGCGTGGTGAGGTTCTTGTCCAGCAGCTCGTCGTCGGGGACGATCGCGACGGTCGGCATGTCGGGGCCGATCAGCGCGAGTGGGCCGTGCTTCAGCTCGCTCGCCGGGTACGCCTCGGCGTGGACGTAGGAGATCTCCTTCAGCTTCTGCGCCCCCTCGCGGGCCACCGGGTAGCCGCGCACCCTGCCGATGAACATCATGCCCGCGTGGTCGGCGTACTTGCGGGCCAGCCCGGCGATCTCGTCGTCCTTGGCCAGGATCTCCTCGATCTGGGCGGGCAGCCGGCGCAGCCCCTCGCAGATGCGCCGCCCGTCGGCGGGCGACAGGTCGTGTACCCGGCCGAAGTGCAGCGCGAGCAGCGCGAAGGCGACCGCGGTGGAGGTGAACGCCTTGGTGGAGGCGACCGACACCTCGGGCCCGGCGTGCAGGTAGATTCCGCCGTCGCACTCGCGGGCGATGGCGCTGCCCACCGTGTTGACGATGCCGAGCACCCTGCCGCCCTTGCGCTTCAGCTCCTGCACGGCGGCGAGCGTGTCATAGGTCTCGCCGGACTGGCTGATCGCGACGTAGAGGGTGTCGTGCTCGACGACCGGGTTGCGGTAGCGGAACTCGCTGGCCGGCTCGGCGTCGGCCGGCACGCGCGCCAGCTCCTCCACGAGCTGGGCGCCGATCTGGCCGGAGTAGTACGCCGACCCGCAGCCGATGATCTTCACTCTGCGGAACGCGCGGGTCTCGTGCGGGGTGAGGTTGAGCCCGCCCAGGTGGGCGATGTGGAACCGGTCGTCGACCCGGCCGCGCAGGGTGCGCGCGACGGTCTCGGGCTGCTCGGAGATCTCCTTGAGCAGGTAGTGCTCGTAGCCGCCGGTGTCGTAGTGGCCGGCGTCCCAGTCGACGGTGAGCGGCTCCTTGGCGGTCTCGGTGGCGTCCATGGTGAAGGTGTGGAAGCCGTCGGCCTTGATCGTCGCCAGCTCGCCGTCCTCCAGGTGGACGACCTGGCGGGTGTACCTGACCAGCGCGGCCACGTCGGAGGCGGCGAACATCTCCTTCTCGCCGATGCCGAGCACGATCGGGCTGCCGTTGCGGGCGACGACGACCTCGCCGGGGCGCTCGGCGTCGAGCACGGCTATGCCGTACGTGCCGACGACCCGCTTGAGCGCGGTGCGGACCGCCTCCTCCAGCGAGTCGGTGTCCTTGACGGTACGGGCGATCAGGTGCGCCAGCACCTCGGAGTCGGTCTCGGAGGTGAAGGTCGCCCCGTCCACGGTGAGCTTGGCGCGCAGCTCGTCGGCGTTCTCGATGATCCCGTTGTGCACGACCGCGACCCGCTCGGCGCCGTCCACGTGCGGGTGGGCGTTGACGTCGCTGGGCACGCCGTGGGTGGCCCAGCGGGTGTGCCCGATGCCGACGCCGCCCTTGAACCGCGCGGGCACGGCGGCGGCCAGGTCGGCGACCCGCCCTTTGACCTTGCGGGTGCGCAGGGTCTTGTTGACTATGGCCAGACCGGCCGAGTCATAGCCCCGGTACTCCAGCCGCTGCAACCCTTCCAGCAGGATCGGCGCCGCATCCTTGGATCCGACATAGGCCACAATTCCGCACATAGAGCGTGCTCCTTACCCGTAGACGATCCTGCGAAGCTGCCGCACGGACAGCTTGGGGGCGGCCACCCGCCGTTGCGGCAGCTCATCGGCGATCCGCGGAAAGATTTCCTCGTTCGTGAGCCCGCGCGCCTTCAGCTCGGCATGGCGGCGCCTGACGAACTCCTCCACCGGCTCGGAGAAGAACGCCAGCACGTCGGCCACCACCCGGGCCGCCTCGCCGCGGCCGAGCGGACTCGTCCGGGTGAGGTGCGCGATCAAGTCTTCGTGCTGATGCCAGGCGTGGGACACAGCGCAGGACATTACGCAGTCGCCGCTCGGTATACCAAGGGTTCTGCCCGATTCCGGGCAGAATATGGGCCGAACTCTAGGTCAGATCTTCTTTTCCGTTCCCTCCAGGTAGGACATGATCAAGCAGGTGTCCACCTGACATGGCTCATTATCGTCTACTCTGGGTAGTCGAACAGCAGCAGAGAGTAGTCGTCATGCGCCGTGTCTCGCTGGCCGCCGCCGTGGCCGTCGCCTCCTTCCTCGCCCTGCCCGCGACCGGGCTCGCCGAAGACCGCCAGGCGACGTACCGGCAGGCCGCGCGGGAGTACGGCGTGCCGGAGAGCGTGCTGCTCGCGGTGTCCTACCTGAACTCGCGGTGGGACACGCACGGCTGGCTGCCGAGCGCGTCGGGCGGCTACGGGCCGATGCACCTGGTGGACGCGGAGGCCGTGCGAGGCGCGGGCCACGGCGAAACCGACCGGCGGGGCGACGAGCGCCGCGGCCCGCTGCGGGTGCCGCCCGCTCCGGCCGCCGCTCCTTCCCCCGGTTCCGCGACGCTACGCGAGGCCGCCGCGCTCACCGGGCTTCCCGCCACGGCCCTGCGCTCCCAGGCCGCGGCCAACATCCACGGCGGCGCGGCGCTGCTGGCCGAACGCCAGCGCCGGCTGCGCCTGCCCCTGTCCCCCGACCCGGCCGCCTGGTACACGGCCCTCGCCTCCTACGCCACGCCCGGCAGCCCGGCCACCGGCTTCGCCGACGAGGTGCTCGCCACCATCAGGACCGGCATGGCCCGCACCACCGACGACGGACACGCCGTACGACTGACCGCCACACCCGTACCGCCGGCGCCCCCGGCCGCCCGCCGGCGCGGAGCCTCTGCCGCCGAGTGCCCGTCGTCGCTGAGCTGCGACTGGATACCCGCCGCCTACCGGCGGACGGGCAAGGGCGCCTACGGCAACCACGACAGGTCGCACGGGCCGCGCGAGATCGACTACATCATCGTCCACGACGGCGAGGCGACCTACGACACCATGACCAGGCTCGTCGCCGACCCCAAGTACGTGAGCTGGCACTACACGCTACGCTCCAGCGACGGCCAGGTCGCCCAGCATGTGCGCGGCCGGGACGTCGCCTGGCACAGCGGCAACTGGTACGTCAACGCCCGCTCGATCGGGCTGGAGCACGAGGGATACCTGGCGCAGGGCGGGGCCTGGTACACCGAGGCGATGTACCGCGCCTCGGCCAAGCTGGTGAAGTACCTGGCGGCCAGGCACGACATCCCGCTCGACCGGGAGCACATCCTGGGCCACGACAACGTCCCCGGCATCACCCCGGCCCACGTCAAGGGCATGCACGACGACCCCGGGCCCTACTGGGACTGGGCACACTACTTCGACCTGCTGGGCGCGCCGCTGCACGGCCACGGCGAGGACCCGCCGCGCATCAACGCGGCGGCCGGCGAGGAGTACGAGCAGTGGCCACCGGACGCCGGGTGGGACGAGGGCGACCCGACCGGCCCGCACGAGGAGGCGGAGGCCGGCGAGCCCGACCCCACCGGGGACGCCTATCACGGCCCGGACGATCCGCTGCTGCGCGGCGACGAGCGGCGGGCGTCCGGCGGCACGGTCATGATCCTGCCCTCCTACGACCGTCACCGCCCCTACTTCACCGGCTGCGACAAGAAGCGCCCCGCCGCACCCTGCCCCTCCCGCGGCGCCGCCTCCGTCTGGCTCTACAC
>NZ_POUA01000505.1 GCF_003236385.1 Spongiactinospora gelatinilytica | reverse complement strand
GGGGTGGGTCATGCGGGTGTCGACTACGGCGCGGGCTATGGTGGCGGATTCTTCGTCGGAGTAGCGGCGGGCGCCCTCTGCCGTGGCGACGGTCAGGACGGGGTAGATGTCTCTGAAGGTGTCGGGGCCACCGGTGGCGGTGTCGTCGTCGGCCGCGTCGTACAGGGCCTCGACGCATACCCGGGCCAGTTCGGCCTCGGTGAGGTCGGGCCGGTAGAGCTTCTTCAGGGCGCCTCGGGCGAAGACGGAGCCTGAGCCGAGGGCGTGGAACTCGCGTTCCTCGTAGGGGCCGCCACCGACGTCGTAGCTGAAGATACGGCCGCGGCCCTCGGACTCGTCGTAGGCCGCGTACAGCGGCAGGGCGACCACGCCCAGCGCCGCGGCGGGGAGGTTGGCCCGGACCATCGAGGCGAGCCGGTTGGCCTTGCCGTTCGTGGACAGCGTGCGGCCCTGCACCTTCTCGTAGTGCTGCAACTCGAAGCGGAACAACCGGATCAGCTCCACCGCCATGCCGACCGCCCCCGCGTAGGCGATCAGCGAGAAGTCGTCGGCCACCGCGACCTTCTCCAGCTCCCGGTTGACGATCATGTTGCCGGACGTCGCGCGGCGGTCGCCCGCCATGACCACGCCGCCGGGGAAGGCGGCGGCCAGGACGGTCGTGCCGTGCGGGATCTCCAAGGTCTCGCCGGACGGCTCGTCAACGCGGTTCCATGGCAGCAGCTCGGCCCGATGGGACTCCATCAGGTCGAGGAACGAGGAGGTGTGGTGGGAGAAGAACGACGGCTCTTCCACTCCAGGACCCATCATCACAAGCGCACTCCCTCGCCTCATGCGGCACCCGCCTCCCCGATGCTAGCCCGCGCCGCCGCCGCCAGACAGCCTGCCGTCCAGGAACCGGGCCAGCCGTACCGGTGTCGGGTGCTCGAACACCAGCGTGGCCGGGAGCCGCAGCCCGGTCACCGCGTTCAGCTTGTTGCGCAGTTCGACGCCGGTCAGCGAGTCGAAGCCCAGCTCGCGCAGCGAGCGGCCGGGGTCCACCCGCTCCGGCGAGGCGTGCCCCAGTACCGAGGCGACCTGGGCCAGTACCGCGTCCAGCAGGAGGCGTTCGCGCTCGCCGCCGGACGCCTCGGCCACCCGCTTCGCCAAGGTCGCCCCCGGCGTGCTCGGCTCCGTCCGCCGGGGGGCGCGGACCAGGCCGCGCAGCAGCGGCGCGACCGGACCGTTCGCGGCCTGCGCGCGCAGGGCCATGGTGTCCAGCCGTACCGCGACGGCGTGCGCCGCGTCCCCCGCGCTCGCCGCGTCGAACAGCGCGAGCGCGCGCTCCGACGGCATCGGGGCCAGGCCCCAGGCCGCCAGCCGGGCCAGATCACGCTCGCCCAGGTGGCCGGTCAGGCCGCTTGCCTGCGCCCAGAGGCCCCAGGCGATCGACACGGCCGCCCGGCCGGACCGCCGCCGCCGATGGGCCAGGGCGTCCAGGAACGCGTTGGCCGCCGCGTAGTTCGCCTGCCCGGACGTGCCGAACGTGCCCGCGAAGGACGAGTACAGCACGAAGTGCGGCAGGTCCCCCGCCAGCTCGTGCAGGTTGAGCGCGGCGTCCACCTTCGGCCCGAACACCCGGTCCAGGCGCTCGGGGGTGAGCGAGGTGACGACACCGTCGTCGAGTACGCCCGCCGCGTGCACGATCCCGGTCAGCGGGTGCTCCGCGGGGATGCCGGCCAGTAGGCGGGCCAGCGCGTCCCGGTCGCTCACGTCGCAGGCGGCCCGGGTGACGTGCGCGCCGAGGGCGGTCAGCTCGGCGTCCAGCCGAGCGGCCTCGGGCGTACCGCCGCCGCGCCGCCCGGCGAGCACGAGCCGGCGCACCCCGTGCCGGGTGACCAGGTGCCGGGCGAGGGCCGCGCCCAGCGTGCCCATGCCGCCGGTGACCAGTACCGTGCCGTCCGGGTCCCATGCCGGTCCAACAGCGGATGCGGGCACGGCGGCCAGGCGCGGCACGAGCACCGTCCCCCGGCGTACGGCGAGCTGGGGTTCCGGGGAGGCGAGCGCGGCGGGGAGCGCCCCGCCGTCGTCCACGTCCACCAGCGTGAACCGGCCGGGGGCCTCCGACTGCGCCGACCGCACCAGCCCCCAGACGGGGGCGGCGGCGAGGTCCGGTACGTCGTCGCCGTCGTCCGCCGCGACCGCGCCCCGGGTGACGAACACCAGGCGGGAGGCGGCGAACCGGTCCAGCGCCAGCCATTCGCGCACGAACGCCAGCGCCCGTCCCGTGGCCTGCCGTACGGCGGGAGCCATCGCCGGGAGTGAATCGGACAGGCACGTCACCAGCACCACATCAGCAACCGGGCCGTCCTCGGCCAGAGCCGACAGCGAGGGACGACTGCGGCAGGTCAGCCCGGCCGCGGTGAGCGTCTTCTCCAGCCCGAGCGGGTCGGCGTCGATGACCGCGCAGGTCCCGGTGGCGGGGGCGGCGGCGGGGGCCGGTACCCAGTCCACGCGGAACAGGCCGTCCTTGTGGACGCCGCGCGCGTCGCGGATCTGCTCGGGCGACATGGGCCGCAGCACCAGCGAATCGACGGACACGACCGGCGCGCCGCCGTCGTCGGCCGCGGTGAGGGCGATGGCGTCCGCCCCGGTGCGGGTCAGCCGCACCCGCAGCGCGGACGCGCCGCCCGCCCCGTACCGTCGCACCCCGCTCCACGAGAACGGCAGCCGCCCGCGCGGGTCGTCGCCGTCGAGCAGCCCGCCCGCCGCCACCGCCTGGAGCGCCGCGTCGAGCAGCGCGGGGTGGACGCCGAAGCCCCTGGGCAGCCCGTCCGGCAGCCGAACCTCGGCGAACACATCCTCCCCGCGCCGCCACACCGCCCGCAGCCCCTGGAACTCCGGCCCGTAGCCGATGCCGCGCTCGGCCTGCCGCCGGTAATGGTCGCCGATGGCCACCGGTACCGCGTCCGGCGGCGGCCACGACTCCGGCGCGGGGGGCGCGGCGTCGCCGGGCGCGAGCACGCCGGTGGCGTGGTGGGTCCAGGCGTTCTCACCGTCGGGGCGGGAGTACACGTTGAGCGTCCGCCTGCCGGACCCGTCGGCGGCGCCGGCCAGCATCTGGAGTTCCAGAACGCCGTCCTCCGGGATCACCAGCGGCACCTGAAGGGTCAGCTCCTCGACCTGGCCCGCGCCGGTGCGGTCGCGGGCGAGCAGGGCCAGTTCCACGAAGCCGGTGCCGGGGAACACCGCGGCGTCCAGCAGCGTGTGGCCGGACAGCCACGGGTGCGCGCCGAGCGACAGGCGGCCGGTGCACAGCCACCCGTGCCCGCCCGCGAGTTCGACCGCGCTGCCGGCGAAGGGGTGTACCGCCGCGACCGGGGCCCCAGCGTTCGGGTGGGTGTCGCGCAGCCAGTGGCGTTCCCGCCGGAACGGGTACGTCGGCAGGTCCACCCGCCGGGCCCCGGCCCCGAACGCGGGCGTCCAGTCCACCTCGACGCCGCGCACGAAGACCTCCGCCATCGAGGTCAGCAGCCGCCGCGCGCCGCCCTCGCCCTTGCGCAGCGAACCGGCCGTCACCACGTCGGCCCCGGCGCTCTCGGCGGTCTGCTGGGTGCCGAGGGTGAGCACCGGGTGCGGGCTCAGCTCGATGAACGCGCGGTGGCCCGCGCGGATCAGCGCGCGCACGGTGTCGGCGTAGCGGACGGTGTGCCGCAGGTTGTCGTACCAGTAGCCCGCGTCCATCTTCCGCGTGTCCAGGACGTCACCGGTCACGGTGGAGTGCAGCGGTACCCGGGAGGCGCGCGGGCTGATGGGGGCGAGGTCCCGCAGCAGCTCGTCGCGGATCGACTCCACGGCCCTCGAATGCGAGGCGTAGTCCACGGCGACCTTGCGGGCGTGGATCTCCTGTGCCTCGCACTCGGCCAGCAGGTCGTCCAGCGCGCCCGCCTCGCCCGCGACCACGGCGGCGGCCGGGCCGTTGACGGCCGCGACCGACAGCCGCCCGTCGTACCGGGCGACCAGCCGGTCCACCTCGGCCACCGGGTGGGTGATCGCGGCCATCCCGCCGGTCCCGGCCAGCCGGACCAGCGCCCGGCTGCGCAGCGTCACGACGCGGGCGGCGTCCGGAAGGGACAGCGCCCCGGCGACGTACGCGGCGGCGATCTCGCCCTGGGAGTGGCCGATCACCGCGTCCGGCTCGACCCCGTGCGCACGCCACACCCGCGCCAGCCCGACCATCATCGCGAACAGCGCGGGCTGCACCACGTCCACCCGTTCCAGCCACGACTCATCGGCCCGACCGGCCAGTACGTCCACCAGGGACCAGTCCACGAACGGCCCGAACGCCGCCGCGCACTCCTCCACCGCCTCCCGGAACACCGTGGAGGAGGCCGCCAGCTCCCGGCCCATCCCCTGCCACTGCGCGCCCTGACCGGGGAAGACCCACACCACCTTGCCCACATCACCGGCCACACCAGCGGAGGTGAGCTCCTCCAGCCCGGCCAGCAGCTCCGCC
>NZ_POUA01000504.1 GCF_003236385.1 Spongiactinospora gelatinilytica | reverse complement strand
CCGTGACTACGAACGCGACCCGGCCGTCTCCGAGGCGCTGATCCGCTGGGCCGCCATCGCGGGGATGGCCCGCCGCCTCACCCGGGGCGGACCCGCACGACGCCAACCCCGCTACATCTGCCCTTGAACCCTAAACGATCTTCTCAAACACGCACTCAGATGGATTCCGATCATCCAGCACGAACAGTGGCCCGTCGGGGGCGACGTGGGTGACGGTCCTCCAGCCGTGTGCCCGCCCCGCCGCTCGGGCCGCCCGGCGTACCTCGGCCATGTCACCGATCTCCGCCACTTGCCGATCGCTCAAGACCAGCCGGCCGTAGTAGCCGCGATATGCCGGCCGCCGCGATGCTCCATCAGCACCTTGAGACGCTCAACCATCTTGCCGAACCGGCGCTCGGCGAGCTCGTCATGCCCGGTCACCGCGATCGCCTCCTGACATCTACCGAACGATCCGATCCAGCAATGCGGAGTTGTCTTCCAGCGTAGGCCGATGTAGCGGCACAAGAGCGATTTCCGGCCGTCGCCGGCGACGCCGGATGCGCAGCACCTGCCCGCATCACGCCCGAGACTTGCCCACAAATGCTGTGACCTGCCTAAACGCAAGCTGCTGAGGCTACAGAAGCACCGGCGAGAATCGGCGTGTCCCATCTCGCTTCTCATGGCAGGTATTTCGGTTAGTGACAGGGATCAGGTGGCCCGTGTGATCGGGCCACACCATCGTTGAACCCACACCAGCACGCCACTCGCGCTCCTCGAAGCGAGCCCGACGCCGTCGCGCGGCGGCACCTGCCCTTGAGCGTCTGGCTCGCCGCCGCCGACACCGAACCGGAACCCGCATGCCGCTTCGGCTGCTGCCTACCGGTCAGCCCGCTCCTGGCCTGGCATCTGATCACCACCTGTACCCGGCTCGGCAGCCTGGTCATCGACATCGACGCAACCGACCATGCCGTCCTCTCCAGCGCCTTGACCCCAGGCTGCCGCGCCGTGGCCACCTTCACCGACCCCGCCCGCGCGCACCTCGCCTGGCAGGCGTTGCAGCGCTTGCACCCCGGCCATGACCTGGACGTCGCCGACCTGCGCATCGCACCCGGCCAGGACGCCGATCAGGTGCTCACCGACCTGCTCGGCACCGCCGATCTCGTCATCGCCAGACACCACGGCCACCCCTCCCACCTTGATGACCGCGAAGGAGATCATTTGAGCGCGCAGCCAAAGGGGATCTCCCGCCTGGCGGCATTGCTCGCAGCGGGCGGCCACCTCGTCATCGTCACCGGCCTGCACCGCGCAGACGAGTACGTGCGTGACCCCGCCCCGGACATCATCCGCCGTGCTCAGCAAGCAGGCCTGACCTACCTCCAGCACATCGTCGCGCTGCATCTCCCAGTGCAGGCGGGGCGACTCGAACCACCACCCACCTGGCGCGTACCCACACCAGAACCGGCCCCGGCAAGGTGCGCCGGAATGCCGATCAGCGTCCGCCTGCACACCGATGTGCTGATCTTCAACAAGCCCCGGCGAACATCACGAACCGCCGATCGCTCCATCACCGACCCCGGAGGACAGCGCTCATGATCGAGTTGACCGCGTCGGTATGGGCGACCGGGCAACAGCCCTCCCGGATCCAGCGCCGTGGCCGCTACCTGCCCGAATCGATGAGACACCCCGCCAAGATGCTGCCCGCCATCGCCGCCAAGGTCATCACCACCTACACCCGCCCAGGCGATCTCGTCATCGACCCGATGTGCGGAATCGGCACCACCTTGGTCGAGGCCGTCCACCAGGACCGGCACGCCGCCGGAGTCGAGCTGGAGCAGCGCTGGGCCCACCTCGCCGTCGGCAACCTCGCCCACGCCCGCCGCAACGCAGCACCCGGCTTCGGCCGGGTCGTCACCGGAGACGCCCAGCACATCGCGCAGCTGCTACCCGACCTGCACGGAAAGGCCGGCCTGGTACTGACCTCGCCTCCCTACGGCCTGGCCACCCACGGCCACGTCCGCTCCACCCGCGACAGCGGACAACCCGGAGTCCGCAAATGGAACCACCGCTACTCCACCGACCAGGCCAACCGCGCCAACCTGGCGCATCACCGCCTCCCGGTACTTCTGAACGGCTTCTCCCGCATCCTTGGCGGCAGCATCCGGCTGCTGCGCCCCGGCGGCGTGATGGCGATCACCGCCCGTCCCTACCGCCACCACGGCGAACTCATCGACCTCCCCGGCCAGATCATCACCCTCGGAACCCAGACAGGGCTGGAGTTCACCGACCGGATCGTCTGCCTGCTGTGCGGCCTCGGCGACGGCACACTCCTCAACCGCGCCTCGTTCTTCCAACTCCACGAGGCACGCCGCGGATGGGCTGAGGGACGGCCGATCCACGCCATCGCACACGAGGACCTCCTCATCTTCCGCAAACCCCTGCCGATGCGGCAGCCGAACAGCAACGGCACCGGCCAAGCCGCGCAGCATCGGGCCACCCCCGAAACGGCGACATCGGGCAACGGACCAGCGGATTCCGCTTGACGGGGCGGCCGAAGGTGGGCGTCGATACCGCTCGCCACACCCGGCCCCGCAACAGCCACCTGACCGCCGACTGGGGGCGGCCGAGAAGGGGGCCGGATGGCGAGATCACGTACCCCTACGACGCCCGATCCAATCCATGGAGGTGACGATGACAGCACGATCGGCGACCACCGAGCCGCCGCCGCACTCCGAACCCATCACATCGACGATCGGACCCGAAGATCGGCGTGGCCTGGCCATGGAGTATCCGGCCGTGCTCGGCCTGATCGCCGCCGGGCGGCTCCTCGGAATGGGCCGTACGAAGGCATACCGGCTGGCCAAAGCCGGGCAGTTCCCCTGCCCGGTCCTACGGATCGGCGGCCGGTACGTGGTGCCGACACGCGGGGTGCGCGCGCTGCTGGAATACCGCGACACCGAACCGTGTCGCGACGATTCGAAAGGATGACACCACGGTGGCCAACGGAACCACCTATAAAACCTGCTCCTGCCGCGATACGGCCACCGGCCGCAAGCTCGGCCGATCCTGCCCCAAACTCCGCCGAACCGGCGGCAACGGCCAACGCTGGAGCAGCACCCACGGGAGGTGGGCCTACCAGCTCGAACTCCCGCCGTACGCCGACGGCCGACGCCGCAACCCACTCCGACGCAGCGGCTTCACCACACTCGAAGACGCCGAAGCCGAACTCGACCACGCCCGCGGCCTGCTCGCCCTCGACGACGACCCCGGCGTACAACGGCAGATCACCGAACTCATCCTCACCACCCTAAAGGACACCCGTCACCTGCCGCCCATCGAAGAGGTACGCCGCAAGGTCCGCACCCGGCAAGACCTCAACCGGCAGATCACCCTCGCCGAATGGCTGGAGGAATTCCTCAAACGCAAGCGCCGCATCGATGAGACCACCCGACGCGGATACGCCACCGACATCCGCCTCTACCTCACCCCCTACCTCGGCCACATCCGCCTGGACCGGCTCCGCGTCTCCGACATCGCGGGCATGTTCGACGCCATCGAGGAGTTCAACGACGTCATCACCCACGCACGCGCCAGCGGCGACCCCGCCCAGATCGCGAAAGTGCGATACCGCCGCCCCGTCGGCGCCTCCTCCATGCACGGCATCCGCGCCACCCTGCGCCACGCCCTGAACATCGCGATCAAACAAGACCGCCTGCTCGACTTCAACCCCGCCGCCGTGGTCGAACTCCCCGCCGTGACCCGCCCGAAACCGGCCGTGTGGACCGCCGAACGCGTCGCCTGCTGGCGATCCGACCACGACCGGCGATTCACCGCCGCCAAACACAGCCGGGCGATGGGCGGCGTCGATGTCATCAGCGTCTACCTGGCCGCCGACCGGCCCTCCCCCGTCATGGTGTGGACCCCACAGCAGACCTCGACCTTCCTCACCCACGCCCGGCGACACCGCCTGTACGCCCTGTACCGCCTGATCGCCCTCCGCGGACTCCGCCGAGGAGAAGCCGTCGGCCTACGCCGCCGCGAAGTCAACCACGCGGCCAAAACCATCGGGATCAACTGGCAGATCACCCAACTCGGCTGGCAACCCATCCAGGGCAAACCGAAAACCGACGCCAGCGACCGCACCATCGCCGTGGACACCGAAACCATGACCGCCCTGCGCCACCACAGCGCCCAGCAGGCCGAAGAGCAACTCGCCGCAGGCCACGACTGGACCGATACCGGGTTCGTCTTCACCGACCAACTCGGACGCCCACTGCATCCCCAGCACGTCACCGACCAGTTCTACCGGCTCGCCTACGAGGCGGGACTGCCCCCGATCCGGCTGCACGACCTGCGCCACGGAGCCGCGTCCATGATGCTCGCCGCCGGAGTCGAACTGAAAATCGTCCAAGAGACCCTCGGCCACGTCTCCTCGACCTTCACCCGCGACACCTACACCAGCGTCTACCCGGAGGTCGCCGCCGCAGCAGCCGAACAAACCGCCGCCCTCATCACCACC
>NZ_POUA01000503.1 GCF_003236385.1 Spongiactinospora gelatinilytica | reverse complement strand
GTTCGATGACAGCGTGGGAGCGGGGGTCGGGGAGGTCCGCGGCGTGGGGTCCTTGCGTGCGCCCGGGGTCGCGTACGGCCCCGGCCGCGGGCTGGCCTGGAGCGCCGCCAGCGGGTCCGGGCCGGTGGGCGTGGCCCGCGCGACCGGCGCGGCCCGCGGCCGGTGCGCATCGGATGTCCTGGAACAGGCCCAGGCCACCACGGCGACGATGATGAGCATGGCGACGAGCAGCGCCATCCTGCGGCGCCAGTAAATCTCGGGATCCACCCCACGGAGATCGTCGCGGAACGCGTCCGGATCCATACACACAGTATGCGGAATCCTTGCCGGTCGGCGATAACCTGGGCGTTGAGCAGGCGTTTCAACGGCAATCCCGCACAACCCGGGCTTCTGGTCCAGGGGGCTGCGCTAGGTTCGACAGGTGGCCGAGTCCAATCCCCTGCGTGAGCCGTTGCTGGACTGGTACGGGACGCACGCCCGCGACCTGCCCTGGCGGCGTGCGGACGCGACCCCCTGGGGCGTCCTGGTCAGCGAGATCATGCTCCAGCAGACCCCGGTGGCCCGCGTGCTGCCGGTCTGGGCGCAGTGGCTGGCCCGCTGGCCCGCCCCGCGCGACCTGGCCGCCGAGCCGCCCGGCGAGGCGGTACGCGCCTGGGGCCGGCTCGGTTACCCGCGCCGCGCCCTCAACCTGCACGCCTGCGCCCGCGCCATCACCGCCGACCACGGCGGCGAGGTGCCCGCCGACCACGACACGCTGCGCGCGCTGCCCGGCATCGGCGAGTACACCGCCGCCGCCGTGGCCAGCTTCGCCTTCGGCGGCCGGCACGCCGTACTGGACACCAACGTGCGGCGCGTCCTCGCCCGCGCGGTGCGCGGCGAGGAGTACCCGCCCAAGGCCACCACCGCCGCCGAACGCGCCCTCGCCACCCGCCTGCTCCCCACGGTGGACGCCTCCACCTGGGGCGTCGCCGTCATGGAGCTGGGCGCGCTGGTCTGCACGGCCCGCGCGCCGCGCTGCGCGGACTGCCCGATCGCCGCGCTGTGCCGGTGGCGGCTCGCCGGCCGCCCGCCGCACGACGGCCCGGCGCGCAAGGGCCAGGCCTACGCGGGCACCGACCGGCAGTGCCGGGGCCGGCTGCTCGCCGTACTGCGCGGCTCGCACGATCCGGTGCCCAAGGCCGCCCTGGACGCCGTGTGGTCCGACCCCGTCCAGCGCGAACGCGCCCTCGACGGCCTGGTCCACGACGGCCTGGCCGAGGCCCTCACCGACGGCACCTACCGCCTGCCGCTGGCCGTCGTCTCCGAGTGACGAGTGACGAGTGGGCGTTCAGTCCGGCGTGGCGCGGGTGCTCAGGTCGAAGAGCGTCAGCAGTTCGCGGGTGTAGTGGGCGAGGTCGAGGTCCGGCCTGGTCTGGAGCAGGTACGGCAGGCCGTCCAGGCTGCGCTGGATCGTCGCCGCCATGATGAACGGGTCGAAGTCCCGGAACTCGCCGTCGGCCTGCCCCTGGCGGAGAATGCTCTCGACCCGCCCGATCACGACGCGGTCGTCGCCCGGTTCGTAGGAACGCCCGCCGCCCTCGGGCTCGCGGTGGTTCATGAAGATCGTCATCAGCGCCGCCATCTGCGGCCGGTGCGCCGCGATGAACTCGACCGCCGCCGCGATGTACGCCCGCAGCCGCGCCCGTGAGTCCGGCAGGCCGGTCATCCGCTCGGCCATGAACCGGTCCATCGTGCCGTAGACCTCGGCCACCACGGCGCCCATCAGCTCGGCCTTGCCGGCGAAGTGGTAGGAGATCAGCCGGGTGCTGCTCAGGCCGGCGCGTTCGGCGATGCGCTTGAAGGTGGTCTGGCCGTAGCCCAGCTCGGCGAGCGCGCCGATGGTCGCGGCGACGATCTGCGTCCGCCGCGCCGCCGCGGTGAAGGTGCGCTCGGCCGATGTCATCGCCAGAACGCTAACGGCGTGGCCCTGACCAGCGCAATCCGGGGCCCGCTTGCTTCCTGTTACTCATTCTAGGTAACTTTTACTCGACTGAGTAACACGAGAGGACCTGCCATGCGAGGAGCCCGGCGCGCCGCGCTGACCCTGGTCGTGCTGGCCCCGGTGTGCGCGGAGCTGACAGGCGGCGCGGTGTCACTGGAGGCGCTGTGGCTGTTGCCGCTGCTGGTGCCGATGTACGGCGCGGGCGTGCTGCTGATCAGGGAGGCGGTCCGCCGCGTCGGCGGCGGTCTGCCGAGCCTGATCCTGCTGGGCCTGGTCTACGAGCTGGCCGAGGACGGCATCGGCCTCCAGGCGCTGTCCAGCCCGAACCTGTACCAGGCGGCCGAGTGGGGGCCACGCGTACTCGGCCTCAACACCGCCTACTGGGAGGCGCAGGCGGGGTACCACGTCGTCTTCAGCGTGCTGATCCCGATCGCCCTGACCGACCTGATCCATCCCGCCCACCGCCACCGCCCCTACCTGCGCCGGGGCGGCCTGATCGGGACGGCGATCGTCGCGGTGCTCGGTGTGGCGATGGTCCGGGTGCTCATCCCGCCGTACATGGACCCGGGGTACCAGGCCCCGGCGGCGGTCCTGATCGGCATCATCGCGCTGGGGTGCGTGCTCGCCGTACTGGCCCTCAAGGTGCTTCCCAGCCGTACGGTCCGCGCCTCGGGGCCGCGGGCGCCACAGCCGTACGTCGCGGGGCTGCTCGCCGCGCTCGCCACCGGAGGGTTCCTGGCCCTGCTGATCCCTTCGGGCACGCCGCCCGCCGTCGGCGAGGGCCTGTGGGTGCTCGTGCCCATGGCGCTGGCCGCCGCGCTGGCCGGTACGGCGGGCGGGCTCGCCGCACGCTGGTCCGCCGCCCAGGGCTGGACCGCGACGCACACCATCTGGCTGGCGGGCGGCGCGCTGGTGAGTCACACCCTGTTCGGCAGCGTGGTCTTCGCCAGGACCACCCCGGACAGCGTGGCCCAGATCGTCTTCGCCGCCGTCACGGTGCTCCTGCTCGGCCTGCTGGCCCTGCGGCTGGTGCGTTAACCCGCGAGGGAGCCGATGTGCCGGGCGAGGACCCGCCGGGCCCAGGAGGGGTCGGCGGCGGCCCCCTCGTAGATCAGGTGGGCGGCCAGGCCGTCGATGAGCGCGTGCAGGCGGGCGGCCTCCAGCTCGCGGTCCGTGCCCGGGGCCAGGTCGGCGCCGTTGTCCAGTTGGGCGATCATCCAGCGGGCGCCCTCGCGCATCCGCAGGTGCGCCTCGTCGCGGGGCACGCGCAGCTTCGGGTCGGCGTTGGCGGCGGTGAAGAGCGCCAGGTAGACCTCCATCTCGGCGCGGCGGTCGCGGTCCAGCGGCAGCAGTTCGGCGGCCACCTCCTGCACCGTCTCCACGGCGGTGGGCCTCGGCGGCAGCGCCGCGACGCGCGCCGTGGCCCGCTCGATGACCAGCTTCAGCGCGAACGCCAGCAGCTCCGCGTGGGTGGGGAAGATATGGCGCAGGGACCCGGTGGACTGCCCGGCTTCGGCGGCGATCGTACGCACGGACGCGCCGGCCACGCCGTCCCGGACGATCACCCGCCAGGTCGCCTCGGCGAGCAGTTCGCGGCGTTCGTTGTGGTCGATGAGTCTGGGCACGTTCGTTCTTAGCACGCCCAGGCCATCACGCCCGCGCCCCGGACCGGGCCGCCGCGAAGTACGCCCGGACCCGCTTCGGCCACCAGAGCAGCGCGAACATCACGATGTGCAGCACGTCGGAGGCGATCACCGCCCAGAGGTACTCGCTGCCGGCGGCGGCCGAGACGAGGCTGGCGAGCGAGGCGAACACCAGGTAGCCGGTGAAGGCGATACGCGCCCAGGTGCGTCCTTTGCGTGGTTTCAGGACGAGCCAGAGGGTGAGGGCGATGTCGAGGGCGTGCAGGCCGCCGGAGTAGATGTGCGCGCCGGCGACGGCGAAGTCCAGGTGGGCGGGGTCCAGCGACGGGTTGTTGCGCATGATCGATCGGGCCACGGCGTCGCCGTTGAGGAGCATCTGCACCGGCAGCGCGACGAACACGACGATGTAGACCACGAGGAGGCGGGCCAGCAGGCGTGGTTCCGGAGGTTCAGGTACGGGGAAGGTCACTCACCCGACGTTACTAACACAGTCGTGTCAATACAAAACGTGATCACGTACCGCATCCAGAAAGCGGGCCGTCAGGGGCGTGCGGTCGCCGTCCCGCCAGGCCAGCGCCACCGCCGTACGCGGCGTGCCCGCGAGCGGGCGATAGACCACCCCGGGCGGGCGCACATGGGCCGCCGACGCCGGCGCGATGCCGACCCCGACCCCGGCCGCGACCAGCCCGGACACCGTCTGCCACTCCACCGCCCGCTGCACCACGCGCGGCTCGAACCCGGCCTCCCGGCAGACCGCCACCAGCCGATCGTGAAATCCGGGGCCGTGCTCGCGCGGCAACAGCACGAACGGCTCGCCGGCCAGCCCGCCCACCCCCTCGCCCGGCCGCGCCGGGTGGCCGTGGGCGGGCTGGCCGGCGCGCCGTCCGTGCTGTTGGCGCGCGAGGACGGCCCCGG
>NZ_POUA01000502.1 GCF_003236385.1 Spongiactinospora gelatinilytica | reverse complement strand
GGCGTGGCCGTACAGCCGGGCCGGACCGTCAGGCACGGGCCCTCGGTCTCCAGCAGGGGCGGCTCCTCGCCGCGGGGCCCGAGCGACGGCTGCGTCGGGCGGGGGCTCGGCGGACGGTCCGTGGGCGCGACGTCATTGTTCCCGTCGTGACCGTGCCCGTGCCCATTGCCGTGCCCGTTGCCGTTCTTGCCGCCGCCGTGCTCGCCGTCGTCGCGCCGTTTGCCGCCGTGCAGCTTCTCTCCCGTGTCGTCGATCTTCTTCGTGAGCGGCTTCAGCTTGTCGCCGGTCACGTCGTCCACCACGTCGGTGACGCCGTCGACCAGCTCGCACACTCCTCCGGTCAGGTTGGAGACCAGCCCGCCGTTGCCTCCCGGGTCGCAGTCGCCGCCGGGTAATCCCGCCGCCGGCGGTGGCCCGGCCGCGACGCCTCCCAGCGCGAGCACCAAGGCGCCCGCAGAGACGGCGGCCTTCCGCCTTCCCCTCCCCATGGAACTTCCCCTCCGCCTCACGCCATGGCGCGCGCGGCGCGCACCCGCTGGTGTCCAGGTCGTCGCTCCGCGCCCGCTATGGCAGCCATCCGTGGGTTACCCCTCAGTCACCCGGTTGACAGTTTTGTGAACTCGCCCGAATTTTCAGCGGAAAGTTGCGATTCGGTATCGACTAGTGATACGTGAGGTCGGCTCTCGTATCCCGCTGGGCTCGGGCGTGACATGTGCTCAGTCCGCAGAGACGTCGTCAAGGGCTTCCCTGATCTCCCTCGGCAGAACCAGTTCTTCCGCCTCCAGCACACCCGTGAGCTGCGCGTCGGTCCGTGCGCCCACGATCGCCGAGGCGACTCCGGGCTGGTCGCGTACCCAGGAGAGCGCGACCGCCAGAGGTGAGACCCCGAGACCCTCCGCCGCGGTCGTGACCGACTCCACCACGCGCCGGGACCGCTCGTCCAGGTAGGGACGGACGAACTCGGCGAAATGCGGGGTCGCCGCCCGCGAGTCGGCCGGGATGCCGGTGCGGTACTTGCCGGTGAGCACCCCGCGCCCGAGCGGTGACCAGGCCAGCACGCCCGCGCCGACGAACTCGGCGGCGGGCAGCAGCTCGCGCTCGGCGTCTCTGGCGAGCAGCGAGTATTCGGCCTGGACCGCCACGATCGGGGCGTGCCCCGGCGTCGCGCGCTGGGCGACGCCCGCCGCGGCGACCTGCCACCCCGCGTAGTTGCACACGCCCGCGTAGGCCGCGCGCCCGGAGGACACGATGGCGTCCACGGCCGCCAGCGTCTCGTCCAGCGGCACCTCGGGGTCGAACGCGTGCAGCTGCCACAGCTCCACGTCATCGACGCCCAGCCGGGCCAGGGAGGAGTCGACCGCCGCCAGGAGGTGCCGGCGGGAGGCGTCGCAGGGCCGCCCGCCCTCGGGTGTGAGCACCGCCTTGGTGGCGATGACCACGTCGCAGCGCGGGACGACGTCGCGCAGCAGCCTGCCGAGCAGCCGTTCGGAGTCGCCCCCGGAGTAGACGTCGGCGGTGTCGACGAGCGTGCCCCCGGCCTCGGCGAACGTGCGGAGCTGCGCCGCCGCCTCCTCCGGGCCGGTGTCGCGTCCCCACGTCATCGTGCCGAGGCCGAGACGCGAGACCGAAAGCCCGCTCCGCCCGACATAGCGCTGCTCCATGATCAGGCCAGATTACCGTCAGCGGCCTGTCCGCGTGGTAGAGCCTCATGCCCTGGTATGGGCCTCGGCGAGGCCGATGTCGCGAAGGCCGACGCCCCTTTTCCCCACCCGGCCCCCACGCCGCGCCATCGCCGGGCCCCATACCGCGCCACAGCCGCAGGCCGTTGTGGGGCGTGGGTGTCCGGATGGGGGTGGCACGACCTAGGCTGGACGGCGTGACGACGCTGTTGCTGGCCCGGCACGGGCTGACCGAGCTCACCGGTCCGGTCCTCGCGGGCTGGACCCCGGGGGTCCATCTGAGCGAGGCGGGTGCGGCGCAGGCCAAGGCGCTCGGCGAACGACTGGCCGGGCTCGACCTCGACGCGATCGTCAGCAGCCCGCTGGAGCGCTGCCAGGAGACCGCCGAGGCCGTGGCCGGGGGGCGTACGGGTGTGCGCGTGCAGACCGACGATCGCTTCGGGGAGTGCCGCTACGGCGAGTGGACCGGCAGGCCGCTCAAGGAGCTGGCCGGCGACCCCCTCTGGCCGGTCGTGCAGGCCCACCCCAGCGCGGTGACGTTCCCCGGAGGAGAATCCCTCACCGCCGTGCAGCATCGCGCGATCACCGCGGTGCGTGAGTGGAATGCCCGGCTTGGCGCTGAAGGCGTATATCTGGTGTGCAGCCACGGCGACGTGATCAAGGCCATCCTGGCCGACGCCCTGGGGCTCCATCTCGACCAGTTCCAGCGGATCATCGCAGATCCGGCCTCGCTGACCGCGATCCGCTACACCCCGCTGCGGCCCTTCGTCCTCAGGCTCAACGACACCGGGGGCGACGTGGCCGGTCTGCGCCCGCCGCCCGACGCAGAGCACAAAGACGGGGGAGAAAACTCCACCGGGAGCGACGCCGCTGTCGGCGGCGGCGCCGGAAGCACGTAAGGTCAGGCTATGCCGGTCTTCGACTACGACTCACCGGAGAGGTTCGTGGCCGGTGCCGTGGGGCAGCCGGGGGCACGCGCCTTCTACATCCAGGCCCGCGAGGCCGGGCGGCTGACGACGGTCGCCCTGGAGAAGTTCCAGGTGGCCGCGCTGGCCGACCGCCTCGACGAGCTGCTCGACGAGGTGCTGCGGATGAGCGGCGGCGCCTCGCGGGTCCCCGCCATGGCACCGGCCGACCTGACCGACAACGCGCCGCTCGACCTGCCCATCAGCGAGGATTTCCGGGTGGGCACCATGGCCCTCGCCTGGGACGAGGACGCGGGCCAGGTGGTGATCGAGGCGCAGGAGGTCACCGATGAGGAGGACCTCGACCCTTCCGAGCCGGCGGTGCTGCGGGTGCGCTTGAGCGCCGGCGTCGCACGGGCCTTCACCAAGCGCGCGCTCGCGATCGTCGCCGCCGGCCGGCCACCGTGTCCGCTGTGCGGCCGCCCGCTCGACGCCGACGGGCACGTCTGCGTTCGTCTCAATGGTCATCGGGGCAGCCTTCAGGGGGGTGCGTGAGCGAGAGATCCATCGGTGCCCGCGTGCGCGATGGGCTCCGTGTGCCGGGAGGATCACGTGTTCGGGGGGGTCGCCGCGCACGCGCGGCACGGGCGGAGGAGAGCTCATGACGGCCGAGGGCGAGTCCGCCTTGCGAGCGCAGCCGGTGCTGGACGACGAGACGGCGCTGCGGCTGCTGCGCGAGGGCCGGTTGGAGGTGGCGGGCCGGCTGGTCGAGGCCAGCAACATGACGCTCTACTGCACGGTGCGCCTGGGCGACCTCAGCGCCGCCTGCGTCTACAAGCCGGTACGCGGCGAGCGCCCGTTGTGGGACTTCCCGGACGGCACGCTCGCCTCCCGTGAGGTGGCCGCCTTCGAGGTCTCCAAGATCACCGGGTGGCGGATCGTGCCGCCCACCGTCTACCGCGACGGGCCGTTCGGCCCCGGCATGTGCCAGTTCTGGATCGACGCCGACGACCAGGTCGATCTCATCGCGCTGATCCGCAGCCGGCACCCGGGCCTGCGCCGGATGGCGGTCTTCGACGCCGTCGTTAACAACGCCGACCGCAAGGGCGGCCATCTGCTGCCGCTGGCCGACGGCCACGTCTACGGCGTCGATCACGGCGTCTGCTTCTCCCACGAGGACAAACTGCGCACGGTGCTGTGGCAGTGGCGCGGCAAGCAGCTTCCCCGCGAGGCGGTCAACGTGCTGGGCCGGCTGCACCGCGAGCTGGAGAACGGCAGGCTCGGCCGCCGGCTGCGCGAGCTGCTGACCCTGTCCGAGCTGGCCGCCACCCAGGCCAGGGTGGCCCGCCTCATCGAGACCGGCCTGCACCCCAACCCCTCCGAGGACTGGCCCGCCATCCCCTGGCCGCCGATCTGACCCCCGCCCGCGGCGATCCGGGCAGCGACGGCGTAGCCTGCACAGGACGCGCGGGAGGGAAGGCGGACGCGGATGTGCACGGTGGTCGTCGGCTTCGCGCCGGAGGAGGAGGCCCCGGTGATCCTCGCCGGTGTCAGGGACGAGCTGGAGGGCCGTCCCTGGACCCCGCCGGGCGAGCACTGGCCCGATCACCCCGGCGTGCTCGGCGGGCGCGATCTGCGGGCGGGCGGCACCTGGCTGGCGGTCGATCCGGCGGGCGTCCGGGCCGCCGCGCTGCTGAACGGCCGCGGCGTCCTCGCGCGCGACGACATCCGGCGCTCCAGGGGCGAGCTGCCGCTGCTCGCCCTGCGCCGCGGCGACCTGCCCGACGTGAATCTGTCCAGGTACGACCCGTTCCACCTGGTCCTCGCCGAGCGCTCGGAGGTCCGGATGTGGCACTGGGACGGCGGTCGGCTGACCGCTGACAAACTGCCGCACGGCACGCACATGATCGTGAACAGCGGCTGGGAACAGGGCACGGACAACCCGCGGGTCGCCCACTTCCGCCC
>NZ_POUA01000501.1 GCF_003236385.1 Spongiactinospora gelatinilytica | reverse complement strand
CGCGGTGGAGCGGGCGTACGAGCAGGTCATCGCGGCGGTGCTGCCGTCGATCGTGCAGATCACCACGCAGACCGGCCTCGGTTCGGGGATCATCTACGACACCGCCGGCCACATCGTCACCAACGCCCACGTGATCGGCGACGCGCGGTCCTTCGAGGTCAGCCCGGCGACCGGCGGCACCCCGAGGGCCGCCAGGCTGGTGGAGTCCTTCCCGATCGGCGACCTCGCGGTGATCAAGGTGGACGACGCCCGCGGCCTGGTCCCGGCCAGGTTCGGCGACGCGAGCAGGCTGCGGGTCGGGCAGATGGTGCTGGCCATGGGCAACCCGCTGGGCCTTTCCGGCAGCGTCACCGAGGGCATCATCTCCGCGCTCGGCCGTACGGTCTCCGAGCCCGAGGGCCGGGGCTCGCCCGGGGCGACCATCACCAACGCCATCCAGACCTCCGCCCCGATCAACCCCGGCAACAGCGGCGGCGCGCTGGTGAACCTCTCCGGCCAGGTGGTCGGCATCCCGACGCTCGCCGCCACCAACCCGGAACTGGCCGGCGCGGCGGCCCCCGGCATCGGCTTCGCGATCCCGTGCAGCACGGTCACCGACATCGCCGGCCAGATCATCCGCGACGGCAAGGTGACCAACACCAGGCGGGCCGCCCTCGGCGTGACCGTCTCCGGGGCGGTCGGCGTGGACGGCCGCCCGGCGGGGGCCAACGTCATCCGCGTCACCCCTGGCGGCGGCGCGGACCGGGCGGGCATCCGCGCCGGGGACAGGGTGACGTCGGTCAACGGCATCGAGACATCGACCGTCGCCGCCCTGTCCGAGGTGCTGGCCACCCTCAAGCCCGGCCAGACGGTCAAGGTCGAGATCACCCGTCAGGACGGTTCGACCGCGACGGTCGATGTCAGGCTGGACGAGCTGCCCAGCGAATGACCGTCACGCCAGGCTGTCCAGCCACGCCTGGTGCAGGCCGGCGAATCGGCCGGAGGTGGCTATCAGCCGGTCGGGGGAGCCGTCCTCCACCACCCGGCCGTCCTCCATGACGAGCACCCGTTCGGCGATCTCCACGGTGGACAGCCGGTGCGCGATGATCAGTGCGGTGCGGTCGGCCAGGATGGTCCGCAGCGCCCGCTGGACCAGGCGCTCGCTCGGCACGTCCAGGCTGGAGGTGGCCTCGTCCAGGATGAGCACCGCCGGATCGGCCAGGAACGCCCTGGCGAAGGCGATGAGCTGGCGCTGTCCCGCCGACATCCGGCCGCCGCGCTTGCCGACCTCGGTGTCGTAGCCCTCCGGCAGCGACGCGATGAAGTCGTGCGCGCCGATGGCCTGCGCCGCTGCCACGATGTCCCGGCGTCCGGCCTGCGGGCGGCCGAACCTGATGTTCTCCGCCACCGTTCCGGTGAACAGGAAGTTCTCCTGGGTCACCATGACCACCGCGCGGCGCAGCGTGGTCTCGTCGAGGTCGCGCAGGTCCACGCCGTCCAGCAGTACGCGCCCTGCCGTCGGGTCGTAGAACCGGGAGATCAGCTTGGCGACGGTCGTCTTGCCCGCGCCGGTCGCGCCGACCACCGCGACCGTCTGCCCGGCCGGAATGCACAGGTCCAGCTTGCGCAGGATCGGTACGTCGGGCACGTAGGAGAACGCCACCCCCTCGAAGGTCACCTCTCCCCTGGCCTCGGGCAGCGGCACCGGCGCGGCCGGTTCGGCCACGTCGGGCTCCTCCTCAAGGACCCCGGACAGCTTCTCCAGCGCCGCGCCCGCCGACTGGAGGGTGTTGTAGAACTGGCTGATCTCCTGCATCGGCTCGTAGAACTGGCGCAGGTACAGCAGGAACGCGGCGAGCACGCCGACCGTCACCTCCCCGCCGAAGGCGAGCCACCCGCCGTACACCAGCACCACGGCGATGGTGACGTTGCCGATCAGCTTCACCCCGGGCATGAACATCGCGACGAGCCGCATGCTGTGCGCGTTGGCCTCGCGGTAGCCCTCGTTCAGCTCCCCGAAGATCTCCTGGTTGCGCGGCTCGCGGCGGAACGCCTGCACCGCGCGGATACCGGTCATCGACTCCACGAAGTGGACGATCACCAGCGCCACCGCCTCGCGGGTCCGGCGGTAGGCGATGCTGGACTGCCTGCGGAACCAGCGGGTGAAGAACAGCAGGATCGGCAGTGGCAGCAGCGCCACCAGGCCCAGGTGGACGTCCAGGACGAGCAGCAGCACCGCGGTTCCGGCCAGGGTCAGCACGGCGGTGACCAGGCTGTCGAACCCGGACGCGAGCATCTCGGCGATCGCCTCCACGTCGGAGGTGAGCCGGGAGATGACCCGCCCGGAGGTGTACCGCTCGTGGAAGGCCATCGACAGCTTCTGGAAGTGGTCGAACACCCGCCTGCGCAGTTCCAGCAGCGTCTCCTGGCCGATCCGCCCGGACAGGCCCAGAAACGCCCGCCGGGTGAGCGCCTGGACCACCGCCGCGGCCAGGGTCAGGCCGACGATGACCAGCAGCGTCCCCGGCCCCTGCCCGGCCGCCATCGGCGGGATGCCCTCGTCGATGCCGATCTTGACCAGGAACGGGATGGACAGCGCCGCCGCGTTGCTGACCACGATGATCGCCACGAGCAGGGCGATGGATCTGCGGTGCGGCCGGAGCAGGTCGCCGAGCAGCCGCCGGGAACGGGCCCGCAGCAGCACGGAGACCTGCTCGGAGATCTCGTCCTGGGCTTCACTGGCGACGCCGCGCCAGCTTCCGGCCGCACCGGACTCCGGCTTGGCCCCAGGTTCGGTCACCGTCATCGAAGCGCCTCCCGCTGGTCCTCGGTGTCGAGCCCGGCGTCCTGCGCGAGCAGTTCGCGGTACTCCGGCACCTGGGTGAGCAGGTCCTGGTGGCGGCCGACGTGGGTGATGGTGCCGTCGCGCAGCAGCGCCACCTTGTCGGCGAGCAGGACGGTGGAGGCCCGGTGGGCGACGATCAGGCCGGTGGCCTCGCGCAGCACGTTGCGCAGCGCGGCCTCCACCAGGGCCTCGGTCTCCACGTCGAGCGCGGACAGGGTGTCGTCGAGCACCAGGATGCGCGGCCTGCTGAGCACCGCCCTGGCCAGGGCGAGCCGCTGGCGCTGGCCGCCGGACAGCGACAGCCCCTGCTCGCCGATCCGGGTGTCGAGGCCCCAGGGCAGGTCGTAGGCGAAGGTGGCCTGCGCGATCTCCAGGGCGTCGCGCATCTCCTCTTCCGTGGCGTCGCGGCGGCCCAGCGAGAGGTTCTCCCGCACGCTCATGGAGAACAGCGTCGGCTCCTCGAAGGCGGTCGCCACGGCCGAGCGCAGCGCGGGCAGGGACAGGTCGCGCACGTCGTGGCCGTCGATGGTGATGCGGCCCGCGGTGACGTCGAGCAGCCGGGGTACCAGCGCGGTCAGCGTGGTCTTGCCCGACCCGGTGGCCCCGACGACGGCGACCGTCTCGCCCGGGCTTACGTCCAGCCGGACGTCGTGGAGCAGCGGCCGGTCCTCTTCGCCAGGGAAGTGGAAGCCGACGCCCTCGAACCGCAGGTGCCCGCGGGGCAGCTCGACGGCGGCGGGACCGCCGACGATCTGGGGTTCGGTGTCCAGCACCTCCATCACCCGGTCGGCGGCGGTCATCGCCTCCTGGCCCATGGCCAGGATGTGGCCGAGCGAGGCGATCGGCCAGACCAGGGAGAGCATCAGCGTGGTGAAGGCGACCAGGGTGCCGAGGGTCAGCGTGCCCGCGCCGACGGCGAGCGCGCCGAGCAGGAGCACCAGGGCCAGCGTGACGTTCGGCATGACGGTGAGGAAGGTGAAGAACTTGGCCGACAGCCGTACCTTGGCCATGGCGCTGCGGTACAGCGTGCGCGCGGACTCGTCGTAGCTTTCGTAGGCGTGGTGCCTGCGGCCGAAGGAGCGGATGGTCCGCACGCCGAGCGCGGCCTCCTCGACGAGCGTGGCGAGGTCGCCCTGCTCGTCCTGCACCTGCCGGGAGATGCGGATGTAGTGCTTCTCGAAGCGCAGGCACATGATCACGATCGGTACGGCGGAGCCCGCCACCAGCAGGCCGAGCGGCCAGTGCATCCGCAGCAGCAGCGCGGTCACGGTGACGAGCTGGATGATGTTCATCACCAGGAACAGCATCCCGAATCCGAAGAAGCGGCGGATCACCGAAAGGTCGGTGGTCACCCGGGACAGGAGCTGACCCGACTGCCAGTGGCCGTGGAAGCTCATCGGCAGGCGCTGCATGTGCTCGTACACGTCGTCGCGGATGGCGGTCTCCAGGCCGAGGACCGGCCCGATGGAGGTCCATCTACGGAGGAAGGTGAGGAACGCCTCGGTGCAGCCGAGACCGAGCGCCAGCAGGCCGAGCGGCAGCAGGGCGCCGGGGTCGCGGTGGGCGATGGGGCCGTCCACCACCTCCCGGCCGACCAGCGGGATGGCGATGCTCGCGGCGATGCCGAGGGAGGCGGCCAGCCAGAGGATCACCAGGCGGCCTGCGTAGGGGCGGAGGTAGGACTTCATCCGCCACAGGGAGTTGGCGGCGAGCCGGGTCCGGGTGGG
>NZ_POUA01000500.1 GCF_003236385.1 Spongiactinospora gelatinilytica | reverse complement strand
GGCGGGGCGGCTGGTGCTGGCAGTCGCACCAGGAGCCGCCCCGGCACTCGTCGTGCCGGCGTTCCTTGCACTTCTGGCAGATCACATCCTCATTATTTCCCGTTCGGGCACCGCGTCTCCACTAGGTGGAGGGGGCAGTATCAGGGCATGCGCACCCTTCTGAACGTGATCTGGCTGATCTTCGCTGGGGTATGGCTGGCCGCCGGTTACGTCCTGGCGGGCATCATCTGCTGCATTCTGATCATCACCATCCCGTTCGGCGTGGCCTCGTTCAGGATCGCGGCGTACGCGCTGTGGCCGTTCGGGCGCACCATCCAGCGAGATCCGTCCTCGGGCTGCCTGACCACGATCGCGAACGTGATCTGGCTGATCTTCGGCGGGATCTGGCTGGCCATCGGGCACGTGGTGACCGCGATCCCGCTGTTCATCTCGATCATCGGCATCCCGCTGGGGATCGCCAACCTCAAGATGATCCCGATCTCCCTGCTTCCCCTCGGTGCCCGGATCGTGTCCGTGGACGACCCGTATTACCTGCCCAGATGACTCGTTAGCCGGGTGTGGGCCCGGGTAGTCTGCGAAACGTTCCTTATCGGCGGGCCGAATCGCCCGCAGCCGTGACCGTTGGGTGCCATGACGTCAACCGACGCCCCCTCACAGGGGGCAAAGGGCGCGCGAGGCGGCAAACGCGACAAAACGCGTAGCCTGGCACGCTGGGCGCGCCTGATCCGGCGCGTTCCCCGGACGGCCCTTAATCACGCCCGGACCGAACTCCGCCGGATCGCCGGCACCCGCACATGGGCCGTGGTGCGGGCCACCACCATGGCGGGCGTCGCCTACCGGGTGACCGGTCTCGCCGGAGAGGCGGCGTTCTTCGCGCTGCTGTCGCTGCCCCCGTTCGTGCTCGGGCTCATCGGCATCCTGGCGCACCTGAGCACCTTCCTCGGGCCCGATGTCGTCCAGGAGGTGCGCAGGAACATCGAGGAACAGGCGCACGTACTGTTCACCGACAACGCGGTGGACCGGGTGGTGACCCCGCTGCTGGACGACGTGCTCGGCGGCGGCCAGGTCCCGCTGATCTCGCTGGGCTTCCTGCTGTCGCTGTGGTCGGGCTCCCGGGCGCTGTTCGTGTACGTGGACCTCATCTCGGTCGCCTACGGCCTCGGTGAGAAGCGCGGCATCATCCGGACCCGGATCATGTCCTTCGGCCTCTACATCGTCGCGCTGCTGATCGCGCCCATCGTGATGCCGGTGCTGGTGGTGGGCCCGACCCTGCTGGTCGGCGTCATCCCCGCGCCCTACGCCGTCATGGTGGACGTGCTCTACTGGCCGGTGCTCGTGGCCGGCTCGGTGCTGTTCCTCACCGTGCTTTACCACGTGAGCGTGCCGGTGCGTACGCGTTGGTGGCGGGAGGTGCCCGGCGCGGTGCTCGCGCTGGTCATCTGGATCATCTGCGCCGCCGTGCTGCGCGCCGTGCTGGCCGCCTGGTTCACCCCGCTGTCGGTGTACGGCTCGCTGGCCGCGCCCATCGCGGTGCTGCTGTGGCTCTACATCACCGCGCTGGCGGTGCTGATCGGGGCCACGCTCAACGCCGAGGTGGACCGGCTGTGGCCGGTCGAGGGGGCGCCGCGCCCCGGCCGTACGGCGCGTTGATTCGGCTTGCAGCGCCCGAGCCAGATCCCGGGCCTGCCACATCCGCTATCGTCTAAAAGCGTCGCGACTGGCGCGTCAGGGGTGGGGACAAACCACCGGGGAGCGATTGGGGCGGAGGCCGTGCGCCTGGGTCTTCGCGGGATCTCAACTCAAGGAGGAGAAATGAGTCTCGCCCAGGTCGATCCGCGGATCGCCGAGCTCATCGGGGCCGAAGAACGCCGCCAGGCCGGCACCGTCAAGCTCATCCCGTCGGAGAACTACGTCTCCAAGGCGGTGCTCGAAGCCACCGGCACGGTCCTCACCAACAAGTACTCCGAGGGCTACGCCGGCCGCCGCTACTACGAGGGCCAGCAGGTCATCGACCAGATCGAGAGCGTGGCCATCGAGCGGGCCAAGTCGCTGTTCGGCGTCGCGCACGCCAACGTCCAGCCCTATTCCGGCTCGCCCGCCAACCTCGCCATCTACCTGGCGTTCCTCCAGCCGGGTGAAACGGTGCTCGGCATGGGCCTGCCGTTCGGCGGCCACCTGACCCACGGCTGGTCGGTGTCGGCGACCGGCAAGTGGTTCAACCCGGTCCGGTACGGCGTGCGCCAGGACACCGGCCGCATCGACATGGACGAGGTCAGGGCGCTCGCCCTGGAGCACCGGCCCAAGCTGATCTTCTGCGGCGGCACCGCGATCCCGCGCCAGATCGACTTCCCGGCGTTCGCCTCGATCGCCCAGGAGGTCGGCGCGGTGCTGGCCGCCGACATCGCGCACATCGCGGGCCTGGTGGCGGGCGGCGCGCACCCGACACCGGTCGGGCACGCCGACGTCATCTCCACCACCACCCACAAGACGCTGCGCGGCCCGCGCGGCGCGATGCTGATGGCCTCCGCGGACGAGCACGCGACCGCCCTCAACAAGGCCGTCTTCCCCGGCCTGCAGGGCGGCCCGCACAACCACACCACCGCCGCCATCGCGGTGGCGCTGCACGAGGCGGCCCAGCCGGACTTCTCCACCTACGCCCACCAGGTGGTGACCAACGCCAAGGCCCTCGCCGAGGAACTGCTGGCGCGCGGGTTCGACCTGGTGTCCGGTGGCACCGACAACCACCTCATCCTGATCGACCTCACCTCCAAGGGCGTGGCGGGCAAGCCCGCCGCCCAGGCGCTCGACCGGGCCGGACTTGAGACCAACTACAACACGGTCCCGTTCGACCCTCGCAAGCCCTTCGACCCCTCCGGCATCCGTATCGGCACCCCCTCGGTGACCTCGCGCGGGATGGGCGAGGCCGAGATGCGGCAGATCGGCGCCTGGATGGACGAGGTCGTCGGGGCACTCGCCAAGGGCGATGCCGAGGCGGTCATCACCCGCGTCAGGAACGAGGTCACCGAACTGACCGCCCGCTTCCCGACCCCGGGCCTGTAGCAGAACGCCGAGCGCCCGCCTCGCGGCGGGCGCTCGCTTCCGGCCCCAGGCGGGGGAACGGCACCGCCGGTTCCGGCCCCAGGGGAGCGACGGCGAGTGTCCGCCCCGGGGTGATGGGTGCTTGGTTCGGCCCCAGGCGGGGGATGCGGCGGGCGGATATCGGAGTGACGCTCGGATCGGTTTCCGGTAGGGTTCGTGACAAGCGGTCGTCTGGTGTGGGCGGCCATGGCATCGGTTGGAGGTGAGGACCATGCGGGTCTTTCTGATGTGCCCTGCGACGTCACTCACCTCTGGGATGCCCGCGCCGGCCTGAGCGAGGCCAGGCGCGTTTCGCGCGGCATCCCGCGAAACAAAGGATGCACCGATGTCTCTGCCAGTTGACGCTGGTTCTTTCGATCTTTCCCTGCTCGGCTGGGACGACTCACTCGCCGCCGAGTTGCCCGAGGGCACCACCCCCGCGCGAGTGGCGCGGGTCGACCGGGGAGCGGCCGAGGTGATCGCCGCCACCGGTCAGTATCAGGTCCAGTACTCCGCCCAGGTTCGGCGGGCCGCCGCGGCCGACCCGCTGGCACTGCCGTGCGTGGGCGATTGGGCCGCGCTGCGGGCGCTGCCCGAGGGGCGGCACGAACTGGTCGCGCTGCTACCTCGGCGCACGGCCTTCGTCAGGGGCGGGGTGAGCCGTGACTCACGCGGCGGGCTGTCCGGCGACGGCCAGGGCCAGGTGCTCGCCGCCAACGTAGACGTGGTTTTCGTGGCCGAGCCGGCGATGCACGCCACCGACCTGGCCGACCTCGGCCGGGTGGAGCGGCTGGTGGCCCTGACCTGGGAGAGCGGCGGCACGCCCGTCGTGGTGATCACCAAGACCGACCTGCTTCACCTGGGGCTCGACGACCTGCTCGACGATGTACGGGGCGCGGCCCCCGGCGTCGACGTCCACGCCGTCTCGGCGATGAACGGCGAGGGCGTGGACGAGGTCCGCGGGCACCTGTCCGGGGCGAAGACGGCGGTCGTGCTGGGGCCGTCGGGGGCGGGCAAGTCCACGCTGGTCAACGCCATGGCGGGCGCGGAGGTCATGGAGACCCAGCAGGTCAGGGCGGGAGACGGGCGAGGCAGGCACACCACCGTGCACCGAGAGCTGATCCCGCTGCCCGGCGGCGGGCTGGTCATCGACACGCCCGGCATCCGCAGGGTGGGCCTCTATGAGATGAGCGACGGGGTCGACCTGGTCTTCTCCGACATCGAGGCGCTGGCTCAGGGGTGCAGGTTCGCCGACTGCGGCCACCAGAGCGAGCCGGGGTGCGCGGTGCTGGCGGCGGTGGACTCGGGGGAACTGGCCGAGCGGCGGCTTGCGAGCTGGCACAAACTCCAGCGCGAGGCGGCCTGGATGGCGGCCCGGACCGACGCCCGGCTCCGCAGCGAGCAGACCAGAAAATGGAAGATCATCCACAAGGAGATGCGCCGCACCGGCCGCAACCGCCCCTGACCCCCGCCACCCTCC
>NZ_POUA01000004.1 GCF_003236385.1 Spongiactinospora gelatinilytica | reverse complement strand
GGGTCAGGGCGAACACGGGCCTCGCCGCCGCCGTCATGGTCCCCGCCGCTCGCATCACCGCCGCCGTACGGCCCGGCCGCACCGCCATCGTGCAGCCCACCATTCCCTGTGAAATGCGAGGCACTGAATACCACTGCAACATGGACGACGTCGCCGGCCTTCTGAATAGCGTCTCCGACGTCGCGCTCGTGTGCGAAAACCCCCAGTTGGGTCTCGTCGTCTGCGGTCCCGCCGGCCCTCTTCGCATCAGATTCCCTGAGCCGATCAGTCCGGCAGCGCGCTAGCAGCGCCGCTCGCGGCCCCTTCTCCGTGAACACCTTCGGACACATCTTGTCCTGCTGGAGGAGATTCGCAAGCTGCGGCGGGCCAAGGCACTGGGGTTGTCGGCGGACTTGTTCGAGGGTGTTCTCGCCGGGTAGCCCCGGTGCATTGCTGCACCGGGGCCCCTCAGAACCGTGCGTGCCACTCCTCGCGGCACACGGCTCAAGCAAGCCCCGAGGGGCGGTTCAGCCGAACGCGGCCTAATCCGCAAGAGGCTCGCACTCTCTGGCGGGCTGTGTCACGGCGACGATGTCGAAATGTGCCCCGACTAGGTCGGACAATGCATCGAGCCGCTTGCGGCCGTCCTCATCGAAGCCCCCGGCACTACGCTTCACCTCGACCGGAACGAGACTGCCATCGGCGAACAGAAGAAGAACGTCGGCTTCACCCACGGCTCCGCCGCTTGCCGAATCGATGAACGTGACGCCTGGATGGGCACCCACGAGGCCACGCCCAGCGAAGATTTTGATGAGCCACGCCAGCGCGAGAATATGCCCGAGGCTGTCCTTTTCCAGCACGCGCCGTAGGGACTCTCCGATGCGGTAGGTGAACTTTAGATCCTGAGCCCCATATGGCTGGTGGATCTGCCGCTCACACCCTATACACGTGATGGGCGGCGGCAACGACCCCATGGGAATGGTCACGTCCATGGAGGTGGTGTATGAAACAGCCTGCGCGTGATCCTGCCCGCCAGGTTAAGCGGTAAGGGTTCGCGGCAGCGGGTCTTGAGCGGGTGTGTCGCCGTCGATCACCCGGAGCCTGGCCTTGGCCAGCACATCCAGGCCCATGTAGCGACGGCCTTCCACCCACTCATCGGTCTGCTCGGCCAGCACTGCGCCCACGAGGCGGATGACCGCCACCCGATCGGGGAAGATCCCGACCACGTGAGTGCGGGGCCTCGCGGGAGCGGGCCCGAACGTCAGCACGTCCTTGTATCGGACCGCGATGGCCGTGGGCGACAGTTCCGCCAGCGCGCACAACTCCTCATAGCTCAAGGAAGCGCTGGCGATGTGGCACTTACCTCCGCTCCAGCCGAAGAACGTGGCGTACTCGGGTTCCTGGAGCCTTTGCACGGCATCGGCGTTGACAGCCTCGCGGGGAATGCCGATGGGGAGCGCTCGCCTATCGCCGTGTGCCGCGCGCAGGTTCCAGAGAAGCGCGATGTCCTCCACAGATCCGGGCGAAGTGATCACGATGATGTTCGGTCCGGCGGCCCGGCGAAGCGAGCCCGGCTCGGGAATGATGCCGCTAGCTCCCATGTATCCGGTGTCGAGGCGTTGGCCGGAAGCGAGATACATATTGCTGACCCTCCGAGGTCCCAATCGCCCGGAATCGGTCAAGCGCGAGAGAAGATCGTCAAGCGAGCCGACGGTATCGTGCCTTGTGGCGGGCACGAAGTCTTCGAAGCGTAAGTCATCGCCGATGCCGGCGAACCTCGCCAGCTTCGGCTCCGGGGCCACCGGCCAGTTTCCGAGAGTCGCGGCGTAGATCGCCAGCCAGGGATCGTCGTCTGCGAGATCCGCGACATCGACCGGCTTCCACTTGTCGATGCTGTCGCAGGTCGCGATAACAAGCACGGGGTAGTCTCGGGGGCGTGCCCGCTCGACCCATGCGGGCACCTGCACCTCCAAGTCTTTCTGCAAACCGCCGATATAGTCGACCTGCTGGGTCTGCAGTAGCGCGACGTAGGGTTCGGGAAGGTGTCCGGCGGTCACCGGGACGATCGGCTGACCGGCGCCGCCCCACACCTGGCAGAGCTGTTGGGTTTCGGTGAGGAGCCCCTGCATGTCACCCGCTGCGACCGGACGCGCGTAGCGCTCGGGACGAAGGCGCGTGGTGATCTCGTGGGGACCGTCGAGCAGGTCATCATCGAGAAGATGGTGCATCTGTACATTCTCACCCTGGCTTGACCTTGTCCTGCCGAACACACGCCGTTTCGTTCGATCGTCAGGCTTTGAGTGCCTTGATGACGGCCGAGTGCATTCCGTCGGCGACCTGATGGGTGGGGGTGATCTCAATGTCGATGAATCCAGCGGCGGCCAGCCCCTCATGGTATTCGCTGGTGGACAGGGCTCCGGCGATGCAGCCGGCGTGGTCCCCGCGGGCAGCTCGCTCTTGAGGGGAGAGGCGATCCTCGGCCACCACGTCCGAGACGCCGAACCGGCCTCCGGCGCGCAGGACACGGAACGTCTCGGCGAAAACAGCTGTCTTGTCGACCGATAGGTTGATCACGCAGTTGGAGATGACAACGTCGATGCTGTCGTCCGGCAGCGGAATGTCCTCGATGGTGCCCCTGAGGAACTCGGCGTTGTCCGCACCGGCCTTTGCGGCATTCGCCCGGGCCAGGGCGAGCATCTCGTCGGTCATGTCCAAGCCGTAGGCCTTGCCGCCGGGTCCTACTCGCCGGGCGGACAGCAGGACGTCGATGCCACCGCCCGATCCGAGATCCAATACCGTTTCGCCTTCCCGGATTTCGGCGACCGCGACGGGGTTTCCACACCCGAGGCTCGCAGTCACCGCATCGGCAGGCAGGCCGCGCCGCTCGGCCGGGCCGTACAAGCCGCTGCCATATACGGGATCGGTGATCTCGAGGGGGTCACACCCTCCGGTACCGCAGCATCCGGTGGAGTTACCCGCCGCGACGGCCTGTGCAGCGGCGGCGTAGCGGGTACGGACCTGCTCGCGTAGATCGTTCGACTGAACCATGGCTACCTCCCTGGAGCCGATGAGAAGCCCACCTAAATAGATGTTAGTCGAATCAGTCAAGCGGCCACAGGAAGTCGGCTGGGGCGACACTCGGCCGGACGCGAACCTGCGGCACCGGCGCAGTATCGCCCTGGCGTCGCTCGCCTACTTCACGCTGGTCTGGGTCGGCTCCTTCGCCTTGGGGAGGAGCCTCGGCCTGCCGCACGACTGCACATCGACCTTGGCCTTCACTGTGGCCGGGAGCAACTTCGAGTTTGCCATCGCAGTGGCCATCGGCGTCTTCGGCGCCACTTCGGGGCAGGCCCTCGCCGGCGTGGTCGGGCCGCTGATCGAGGTGCCGGCTCTCGTTGCCCTGGTCTACATTTCACTGTGGGCGCGGCGACGCTTCTGCCCTGCGCCCGCGACGTCTTCGATCGCGGAGGAGTATGCGCCGTGAATGACAGGCCGAGCGTATTGTTCGTCTGCGTACACAACGCGGGACGCTCACGGATGGCAGCCGGCTTCATGCGACACTTGGCCGATGGTGGGATCGAAGTTCGCTCCGCCGGTTCCATACCCGCCGACAGCGTCAACCACGTGGCCACCCAGGCAATGCGCGAAGTGGGAATCGACATCTCTGATCAGCATCCCAAGGTGCTGACGCCTGCGTCTGTCCAGGTATCTGATGTCGTCATCACCATGGGCTGTGGAGACGCTTGCCCGATCTTCCCCGGCAAGCGCTATGAGGACTGGGAACTGGACGATCCCGCCGGACGCGACATAAACGAAGTACGTTCGATCCGCGATGAAATCCGCGCCTAAGTGGAGAAACTGATCGCCGAGCTGCTGCCGCACGACGGTTGAGGCGATGTGTGTGAAGCGCAGGTCGCCGGTTCGGGCAACCGCACCTGGAGGAGCAGTCCCCTTGGGAGAGGGGCTTCGCTGCATTCGTTCGCGTGTGGGCCGGCGGCACCACCTTGGCGCGCTCGGCCAGGTCGTCCGGTTGCGTTCACGAGGCGCACGCCTCGCCTGACGAGCGACTGCACCACTGCCGGACCGTGGGGCCCACAAGGAGGCGCCGCAGAACCGTCTCGCAAAGCCGTTCAGACACACCGCAGGGCCTGGGAAGGGGTTCGCAGGCCGGCGAGGTCGCTGCATCAGTTGACCATGGCGTTTTTGTTCAATTATCATTGATTCAATCATGGTTGAATATGATGCGGAACTGGTGAAACGAGCGCGTGTGCACGCCGCGCTGGGAGAGCCCGCACGGTTGGCGATCATTGAACGGTTGGCCGTGAGTGACGCGTCGCCCAGCGAGCTCGGCGCATTGATCGGCCTGCCTGCCAATCTACTCGCCCACCATGTCACCACTCTGCAGGATGCCGGGCTCATCGAGCGGCGCCCATCTGAGGGCGATCGGCGCCGAACCTACCTGCGACTGACCACAAGCACCCTCACCGCTCCGCTGCTAAGCCAGACATACTATGCGCCACGGGTCCTGTTCATCTGCACGCACAACTCGGCCCGTTCTCAGCTCGCCGCCGCGCTGTGGGACAGCAAAGGTCTTGTTCCGGCGGTCTCAGCCGGCACGATACCCGCCGAGCGGGTTCACCCCCGTGCCATCGCCGTCGCTCAACGCCATGGCCTGTCCATGGACAAGGCCTCCACCGCGCACATGGACGATGTCCTGGGGCCCGGTGATCTCCTCATCACCGTCTGCGACAACGTGCATGAGCAACTACGCGGACAGGGACGCCTGCATTGGTCCATTCCAGATCCGGTTCCCATCGACGATGACGCCGCTTTTGATAGCGCCTTCGCCGACATCGCCGATCGCATCGACCGCCTCGCCCCTGTCGTACGTCTCCGACACAAGGACTCCGATGCCTGAACTCAGATACATGGCTCAGCAGCCACATGAGGGGCGGGCTCGTGCCCTGGAAAATCCTGCCCGGACAGAGTGAACGCTGATCCGGCGGGCTCCCGGATCACGCCTTCCTGCCCATGATGCCGCGAACATCGTGTCCACCCCCCACCGGCCTGTCCCAGTATCACCGTGACCAGGCCCATATCGTGTAATCGGAGCTTGATCATGCCAGTGAGCGATGAAATTCCCATACACTTACACACTGCGCAGGCCTTAGCCTGCGCATTCATCACTGCGGCGTCCGTTGACCACCATGCGGGGAACCGATCAGCCGCCCGCAGCGGGCCACACGGGCATAACGGTTCAACTGATTCTCGGTCGCAGTCGCTCGCAGGCGAGCCGACGAGCCTCGGCTTGGGGGCACCCCGACGACACACACTCTTCGGGTGGGGTGCGGTACTTCCGGCCGATCCATCACGCACAGGATCTCTATCCACGGCTCTGCCGGCAAGGCCGGCTCGGCCTGGCTTCCCAGTGCGGAGTCGCTGTACGCCCACACATCAACATGGGCGAGTTCACCAGACAATCCCGTGTACGTTAGAGACCGGCCCCGCGCTGGGGGCCTGCAGCCACTGCTGCCGCCTACGCCGGCACAGACGCGCGTTGGCCCGTCTCGGAGACCGCTCGGCCCTTCAGCAGACGGTTCCCGAGCCGCCCCAATTCGGCTGCACTTTGGATTCGTTCGATCACACATGGTTGCAATAGCAGTTGCTGATGTCAATAATAGATATTAATAGGTGTCCATAATCGCTGGCCATACACACTTTTCGTGGAGTTCGAAAATCTCTTCCTCACCCCCCTAGACGCACTCAATATGAGCCGCTAGCGTACGTGGCAGTAAACACCCCAGGTCGACAATAATCACTCGACGTGACTGCCTCTGCGCGATTGTCAACCCTGTCGTGCGGGCTGCCTTTCATTTCATTCCAATGAAGCATTGGAGGCGATGGGGTTGAGTAGTCCGGCTGTCGATAGAACATGGCGCTCCACGCAGCGCGCCCGTGAGAGCTCGGCGTCAGATCGCGTGCTTGCGGTGAAGATCGGTGGCAGTCTTTTCTCTGATAAGAGTGTCGCCGGCAGCTTGGATAAAGGTCGTATTGCTAGGTTCGCTCGAGTGATCTCCAGCCTTCATGAGCGTTTTCCCGGCCAGGTCGTCCTTATCACAGGAGGCGGTGCCATCGGGCACGGCGCACTACGAGGAATCGATCCGGCAGACCCCTTCGCCGCAATCGGCTTGACCAAGGCGCTCGCGGACGTCCGGTGGGCATGGACGCAAGCTTTGGTAGGTCTCGGGGTAAGGGCGTTTCCGCTCCAGCTTGGCGCGATGGCGACATTGGATGACGATCTGTCGTTCCGCGTGAGGGCCGATATCGTCGAGCGGGTCCTGGCGAGCGGCGCGCTTCCGATCCTATCGGGCGACAGCGTCTTGGACGCCAATGGAAACCTGCACGGCCTGTCGAGTGACCGCGTACCAGAATTCCTTGTACGTGCCTTGCAGACACCCCTGCGGGTCGCGAGCTTCACTGATGTCCCGGGCATTGTGCTGGGAGGACCGGGCGGAAAGGAAACGCTCCGCTACGTGGACCCCATGACCCCCCAGGCAGCCTATGAAGCACTGTGGACCAACAGTGAATGGGACACCACAGGGGGCTTCAAGACCAAGGTGGACGCGCTCATTCGATGTGCAGCGGAGGGCGCGGAGTGCTTCATTCTTGAGGGAGTTGCGCAAGACTCCGAGTGGGCATATCTGCTCTCACCGTACAGCGGGTGGTCCAACAAGCTCCACTGTACCCGGATCGCGCGCTCTCCGGCCGCAGCAGTCAGCACCGCCGAGTAGAGAAGCGGGGTGATAGCGGCGAATTTCGTAGGTTCAGGCAAGATCGCTTGCCGACACGTACAGTCCGAACTTCCAGACCGTCTCGTGACAGAGATGAAAGGAATCTACCAATGACCGCACCAGTCCTGGAAGAGACCTACGGCGACAAGATCAAGGCACGCAGGGAGCACATCAAGATGGACCGAGCGGCGTTCGCGGCCGCGCTCGGAAAGCCCACCCAGGACATCGAGGCGCTGGAGGAGAACAAGGGCGCCCCCCTCACCCTGGACACCCTGACCGCCATCGCCGGCGTGCTCGGGACGTCGTTGGCCGAACTCACTCCCGAATTCGTCAGTGACCTCGACGACGGCGTCAGCTACCAGTTACCGCAGGACAACCCCATCATCAAGGGACTGCGGGCTGGGACCAACTACTACACCTACCACTGCCTGGTGCGGACGCGGACCGTGCCCAAGCTCGTGCCCCTCCTGCTGGAGGTGAACGTCGACGACCCGGACGCGGCCGCCTTCAACGTCGGACACGACGCTCACGAGGTGATCTACTGCATGGAGGGCGACATCCACTTCAAGTGGGGCGACCCGGCTAACCCCCGGGAGGTCATACTGCCCCAGGGGAGTAGCTTCTACATCTCGCCCGGCGTCCCGCACACCCTGACGACGACCAAGGGCTCCGGCCCTGGCAAGGTCATCTCGATCAACTTCTGATCATGAGACCTCCAGTGCCTTGAGCCATCCGCCAAGGCACTGGAGTGTCAGTTCGCCCTTGTCGCGGATGAATTGCTAGATCCCTCTTTCTTGGGGGGCTCTGTTGTCAGAAGGGACGATTGGCTAGCAAAGGCACCTGAATGCGACAAATCTATTAAGTGCTAGCGACTTTAGCAAGGCCGGGCGTTATAGGCGGGATGAGAGGTTTCATACGCATGTAGCGGCTTGCCCATCTTTTGCTGTCTAAAAAGGGCCGAGTGGCATCGTGCTCCCCTCCAATCATGGGCCAACCGATACAGTTCGGTAACGCGACGATCCTGGGATGCACGTACGCGGGACATTGAATTACCATGAGCATCGGAACGACCACCGTTGATCGCGAGGTATTCGAAGATGGCCGATTCCACTAGATCGGCACGAGGCCAACTCGGCGCCTCGGCCGGCGATCCCCTGTCAGACGCCTACATCAGGGCGTGTGTGGCGGGCCGAACCCACTACGAATCCATCGGATCGGCGGACAGGACCCATGTCGACATCGGCGCCGGGCTACGCGCGATATTGTGGTCGCCACTCGATTATGGTGGCCCGATCCTCGGAGTCCACAATCAGTCGGCGAGCGCCCAAGGGTTCACGGTCGATCAATATTTCCCGGATGTCGTCGCCGGACTGGCGCACTTGCTTTTCGTAGGGGGCCAGGTGGAGACCACAGGTTCCGCAGATGAGCCCACGGTATTCCGGCTACAGCCGGGCGCGCATGTGTGGATTGCTCAGGCCAGCAATCAAGGCATGGGCGGCACGTCACCCGATCACGACTCCTCGCCGACACATGGTGTTTCGAATTGATGAGGGAGAGCCCGGAGAACGGGCCGGCCACCGCGCTTATAACCGGAGCAGGTAGCGGAATCGGAGCGGCGACGGCCGTCAGGTTGGCGAATGAAGGTTATCGGGTCTTACTCGTCGGCCGGCGAATCGACCGCCTGGAGTTTCTCGTACGGCAGCTGGTTGCGGAGGGGCGGCAAGCGGAGGCGCTGCTGGTGGATGTCACCGACGAAGCAGCTGTCAAGGCCATGGCCGGCAATTTGGACCGGTGTGATGTCCTGATCAACAATGCTGGTGGTGCCTTCGGGACCGAGCCGATTTCCGATGCACTGCCATCGGACTGGCGTGCGATGTACGAGGTAAACGTATTGGGCGCGCTGCACATGACGCAGGCATTGCTGCCGTACCTTATCGCCAGCGGTGATGGAACGATCGTCATCGTGTCCTCGACGGCCTCGTTCACCGTCTATGAGGGCGGCGGGGGCTACAGTGCCGCGAAGCACGGCGAACGTGTTCTAGCCGCGACTCTGCGCCTGGAACTATGTGGGGAACCGGTCCGTGTCATCGACATCGCCCCCGGCATGGTTCACACCGAAGAGTTCTCGTTGAACCGGTACCGGGGAGACGCAGAGCAGGCAGCCGCCGTCTACGCCGGTGTGGACCATCCACTGGTCGCCGACGACGTGGCGGACGCCATCGCCTGGGCCATAACCCGACCGTCATACGTCAACGTCGACTTACTCGTTCTGCGCCCCCGCGCGCAGGCGGCCCAGCACAAAGTGCATCGGCGGCCGTAGCCTCCCGCAGCCACCGCGGACCTTTCGCGACCGGTACGACCAAAGGATGGCCAGGATGGACCGAACCCCAGAAGGTACCTCAGGTACATCGATCCTCGACCTTCCCCATTACCCGATCACTCCCCTGACCGGCCTGGACACGGTCGTGGAGGTGGTCGGCTCCAAGAGCTACACCAACCGATTCCTGGCGATCGCCGGCCTGTGCGCCCAACCGACCACACTGCACAACGCGCTTCACTCCCAGGACACCATCCTTCTGGCCGAGGCCCTGCGCAGGCTGGGGCACGTCGATGTGGAACTACGGCCCGACGTCCCCAGCATCACGGTCTCGCCGAACGGCCGACCCATGCGCGCACCCGCACAAGAGATCGACATGGGCAACGCCGGGACTCCAATCCGGTTCCTGATCACGATGGCGGCCCTGGCCGACGGACGGACAGTGCTGACCGGTAATCAACGGATGCGTGAACGGCCGATGGGGCACCTGCTGGAAGCGCTGCGCGCGCTCGGGGTGCGTGCGCGGGCACTCCACGGCAATGACTCACCTCCGATCGAAGTGTGGGGACCGGCTTGGCGTGGCGGAGGAACTCACATTTCCGGCACGGTGAGCAGCCAGTTCACCAGCAGCCTGCTTGTTTGCGCTCCTGTGGCAGAACAGGGACTCGAGCTGCATATAGACGGCGATCTGGTCTCAGGACCGTATGTGGACATGACGATCGCCGCCATGCGGCAGGCCGGCATCGGTGAGATCTCCGTCAACGGCTACTCGTCATTCGCCGTCCCAGCGGGGCAGCAGTACCTCGGCGGGGACATCACCGTCGAGCCCGACGCCTCGGCGATGTCGTATTTCGTGGCGGCCGCGGCGATTCTCGGCGGTAAGGTGACCATCCCTGGGATCGGTCCAGATTCTCGGCAAGGTGACGTTGGGCTGATCAAGGCGTTGACCGACATGGGGTGCACTTGCGTGGCCGGTGCCGACGGCATCACCGTGGAAGGGGACGCCCTGCGCGGTATCGACATCGACATGACCCGCATGCCCGATGTCGTCCCTACTCTGGCCGTTGTCGCGGCTTATGCCAAAGGGCGTACGCACATAACCGGTATCGGGAACCTGCGTTTCAAGGAATGCGATCGGATCGCGGCCGTGGCGACGGAACTGGGCAAGATGGGCGTGAGGGTGGACACGACCATCGACACGATGACGATCCACGGCGGCGCTGAGCCGAAAGGCGCCTGGATCCACACCTACGACGACCACCGCATCGCCATGGCGTTCGCCATCGCTGGACTGCGTACCCCAGGAGTGGTCATCGAAGAACCGGCATGCGTGACCAAGTCTTTTCCCAGTTTCTGGGAGCGCTTCGAAGGCCTGCGGGGCGGCCGATGAGGGCCCGCATGCCAGGAGTCCTGCTCGTCCTCGACGGGTGGGGACACGCGCCGCCTGCGCCCGGCAACGCGATCAGTGAGGCGGAGTGCCCCTTCCTCGAAGGGCTGGTCCTCGGCAGGCGCGGAGTACTCCTGGACGCCTCCGGAGGCGCAGTGGGTCTTCCAGAGGGCACCGTAGGCAATTCCGAGATCGGACATATGGTGATGGGCGCCGGGCGACCCATCGAATACGACAGTCTCCGGGTAGAGCAGCAGGTGAAGTCAGGAGCCCTACGATCCCATCCCCTGCTGCGGGAAGCCTGCGTGAGACTGGCCCAGCAGCGCGGAACACTGCACCTCGTCGGGTTGATCTCTGACGGCCGGATCCACTCTGACATCGACCACATCGCCGAGGTCCTGCGTGCCGCTCGAGCGCATGCCCTGGAAAGGGTTGTGATCCATGCGATCACGGACGGACGTGACGTACCAGACGGAACCGGCGCTTTGTACTTATCGCGTCTGAACGAAATCGTCAAAGTATCCGGAGTGGGCGCCGTCGCCACCGTGATCGGGCGCAACTTCGCCATGGACAAAAGCGGTGCCGACCACTTGACCGCCCAGGCGGCCCTTCTGGTACTGGACGGCAGGGCCGAACGCAGCGCCCCCAATGCCGAAGACGCGCTGCGCGGCGGAGCGCCCGACGGCTCTGTCACTGCGACGGTGATAACCGGTGCGACCGGTGGGCCGGCCCCGGTTCGGGACGGCGACGCCATCGTGTTCATGAACTTCCGAAGCGATCGAATGGCACCGCTCGCGGACATGGTGGCCGTACTCCTGGCCAGCACCGCCCGCAGCCGTGTCCGGCTACTGAGCCTTGGCCACTACGACACCCATGCCGGCATTCCCGCCCTCGTGCCACGCGCCGATGCCTCGGGCGGCCTGGCCGACGCCCTCGAAAACTCCGAAGTACGGTCCGTCCGGATAGCCGAGCGGGAGAAATTCGAACACGTCACCTTCTACCTGAACGGCCGGGACGCGCGGCCCCGGCAACAGGAGGAGCATGTACTCGTTCCGCCGGCCGCAACGGGGCCGGTTCAGGACCATCCCGAGATGAATCTTCGCGGGCTCGTTCAGGCGGTCATCGAGGCCGCGGCCCGACCCGATGTCGGCCTGGTGGTGGCGAACCTGGCGAACATGGATGTGGTCGGTCACACCGGGGCTTACCATGCCACACGAAAGGCGGTGGAGGCGGTCGACCGTGCCGCCGCCCAGATCTGCTCCACTGCCTTCGCGGGCGGGCGCTGGACTCTACTGGTGGGTGACCACGGAAACGCCGAGCAAATGCTCACCTCACCGACTGACGGCGCACCCGCTATCGGCTATGGCGGTCACACCACCAACCGCGTACCCTGCGCGCTCATCTCCGTGCGCGGTGAGCGCTTGAAGATTCCGAGCGGTGGTGAGGCGGCGATCTGCTCGGTCGGTCCCACGGTCCTTCGGCTACTTGGCCTGCCCATCCCCGCGGCCATGTCGGCGCCCGAGCTGGTCGATGACTCCGCCCAACCCATCCGACAAGGGTGAGGCATCAGTTTCGCGAGAAAGAGCATGACGATGATTTCTGCCGAACTGTTCTGCGACGAACTGGAACAGCGGGGGTTCAGTCTGGCCAGTGGCGTTCCCTGCTCCTTCTTCGGCGGGCCGATCGCACTACTGAGCCGAACGCCAGGACGCTACGTCCCCGCAGCCAACGAAGGAAATGCGCTCGCTGTGGCCGTCGGCGCGGCACTGGCCGGATGCCGCGCTTACGTCATGCTGCAGAACTCCGGACTAGGTAATCTGATCAACCCTCTGACCTCGCTGGTCATGACCTACCGCATCCCGGTCCTCACCTTTGTGAGCCTGCGCGGACAGCCAGATCCCGCTGACGATGAGCCCCAGCACGCCATCATGGGCCCGACTACCCGGCCCTACCTCGACATGCTGGGGGTCCCGAACTGGACCCTGCGGGCCGGCGATGACGAAGAGCGGTTCCGGGAACTTCTCAACACCGCCATCGGCTCGATGTCGGCGGGGCACGCTCCCTTCATCTGCGTTGAGAAGGGCGTCGTTGCCAGGGTCACCGAGAACCACATTGACCAGGACGGCCGACTGGACAGTGGTGAGGCCGTACGCGTCATCGCCAAGCTCGCCGGCGATGCTCCCATCATCGCCACCACTGGGTATACCGGCCGGGAGCTGTTCGGGATCGACGACCGGCCGGCCAATTTCTATATGCAAGGCTCCATGGGCCACGCCTCCTCGATCGCCCTGGGCGTCGCCCTGGCCGATCTGCAGCGGAAGGTCATCGTGCTGGACGGCGACGGCGCGGCGCTGATGCATCTTGGAGCGCTTTCGAGCATCGGTTTCCTGAACCCGCCCAACCTCGTCCACATCGTGCTAGACAACGGCGTCCACGAGTCGACCGGCTCCCAGGCCACCACATCGGCCACGACTCGCCTCGACCAGGTCGCCGCAGGATGCGGATACCGCAGCACGCGAACGTGCCGCACTCTGCCTGAAGTGACCGAGGCGGTCACTGCGGCACTCACATCACCTGGCCCACATATGTGCGTAATCCCCACCCGGCGGCGACAGAACCCGCTACCACCACGTGCAACCAGCGCCCATTCCCCACAGTCTCTGCGGAGCCGCTTCACCGCCACCCTGAACAACACGACCGAGTCCGCGTCGTCCGAAGGATGACCGAATGTCCTCACCGTTATCGCACACCGTCCGCCTCGCAATGATCTGTGCCTTGACTACCATCGCCACGGCGGCCTGTGGCGGTTCGAGCACCAACCTGTCCGATCCGGACACCATCGTCATGGGACTGATCCCTAACGAGAATGCCGCCACCTTGAAGGCCGAATATGCGCCCCTCGCCGATCTGGTGTCCAAGGCCTCGGGGAAAAGGGTACAACTCGAGGTCATGACCAACTACGCGGCCGTGGTCGAAGGGCAGCGCGCGGGCACCGTACACATAGCGATGTACGGTCCGTTCAGCTACGTACTGGCAAAAGACTCGGGCGTCGACATCTCACCTATCGCAGCAGAGCTTTATAAAGAAGGCGGCACCCCGAGCTATCACGGCTATATCGTTGCTCGGGCCGACAGCGGATTGAAGACCTTGCGCGACCTGCGCGGTAAGCACATTTGCTTCGTCGACCCCAACTCAACTTCCGGCCGCCTCTATCCGCTGGCGGGCCTGCTTGAGGCCGGGATTAAGCCGGGAAGCTACAAGGAAACGTTCACCGGCGGCCACGATGCCTCCCTTCTCGCCGTCCGCGACGGCGACTGTGACGCGGCTGCGATCAGAGACCTGCTCTTTGAGGAGGTCCTGCCATTTCAGGAGGACATCGACATAAAAGACTATTCCATTCTCTGGAAGTCGCCGCCGGTGGTCAACTCGCCGCTGGCGATATCCAACAGGCTCAAACCCGAGCTGCGCACCGCCATCACCACCGCCATATTGCAGCGTGGCAATGCCGACAGCCTCGGTGTCGACGACATCGCCGGCTACTGGGGATTCACCAAGGTCGAAGACAAGTTCTACGACCCCATCCGCCGGATATGCAAGCTCACCAAGGCGGAGGCGTGCCGGCCGCGAGCCGACTAGCAGCTTACAAGCCATCCCGTTCGTACAGTTGTTCCGCGCCCATAGTGCGTTGAGGTGTACATGACCGCGAGCGAGCGAAATGCGTCAGTTATATCATTAGATCGAGTGACCAAAACCTTTGATAAGAGAATTGTCGGACTGCGGGATGTCACCTTCACTGTTCCGCCGGGGGAGTTCTGTGTTCTATTAGGAAGCTCCGGAGCGGGGAAGTCCACATTGCTCCGGCATATCTCTGGGCTCCACAAGCCGACTTCTGGGAAGGTGTCCGTCCTGGGCACCGATGTGGAAACCGCACGGGAACGCACCCTACGCTCCCTGCGCCGTCATATCGGGTTCATTTTCCAGCAGTTCAACCTCGTTGGTCAGCTAAGTGTCCTGGAAAACGTGTGCAGCGGCGCCCTTGGCCGCCTTCGCGGGCCACGCCTGGGCCTGTTGGCCTATTCCTCACGCCTACGGCGCGAAGCCCTGCAACATCTTGATCGCGTCGGCTTGCCCGATCAAGCCTTCCAGCGTGCCGATACGTTATCCGGTGGGCAGCAGCAGCGTGTGGCGATCGCCAGGGCGCTGATGCAGCGTCCGGCGATCCTGCTGGCCGACGAACCCGTGGCGTCCCTTGATCCCGACAGCGCCAAGATGGTCATGGGCCTGCTGCAGGACATCGTTCGCGAACAGCGAATGACGCTGGTCAGCAGCCTGCACCAGTTGGACTTGGCCCTCTCGTGCGCGGACAGGATCATTGGTCTCCAGCGCGGTGCGATCGTGCTCGACACTCCTGCCTGCCTCATGAACGCCGACACTGTGATGGAGGTCTACAACAACGGGTCGCCGGAGCCGATGACGTTGCAGGCGCCGACGCGGCTTGGCTCGCCAGGATGACGGCATCGGCCGAGTTGTCGGCAACTTCGTCAGTGGCGCAAACCCCGCGGCGCAGACGCCCGGGGCGCCGTCGCAGTGCCACGGTCGGCGCCTTGTTGCTGGCTCTTCTGGGTCTCGGCGCCGCGTCGGTCATCCACCTGGAAATCAATTTCGCCACGGTGGTGCACGGCTACGCCAATGCGATCGGCTTCATTGATCGAATCTGGCCTCCTGAACTGCCCAGCGGCGAAGAGGTGGTCCAGCAGACCGGCTTCACCCTGGCCACTACCCTGCTGGCCACCCTGTTGTCGGTGGCCATCAGTTTTCCACTGGCCGTGTGGGCCGCGGCCAACACCACGCGCGGCACCGGCTTTCGCCTCGGCTCGCGGGGCGTGATCGTGGCGGCACGCGCCGTCCCGGACATCGTCTTGGCCATCCTATTCGTGCGGCTGTTCGGCCTGGGCGTGGTCCCCGGCATCCTCGCCATGGGCCTGCACTCGGTCGGAATGGTGGGCAAACTCTATGCGGACGCGCTCGAGCAGGTCAGTGATAAGCCCCGCGAGGCCCTGCGCAGCATCGGCGCCAGTCGAGGCCAGCAGCTCAGCACCGCGATCCTCCCACAAGCGTTACCGGCATTCATCGCGATCGGCTTGCATCGATTCGACATCAACCTGCGTCACTCGGCACTCTTGGGATTCGTCGGCGTCACCGGCATAGGCTTTGAAATGTCGAAGGCTTTCGGAGCGCTGCAGTTCGGGCTCGGGATCGTTTGGGCTGTCATTCTGCTCCTCCTGTGCCTCCTTTCTGAGCTGTTGTCCGCAGTCGTGCGCCGGTCTCTAATGCGCATGACGACATCAGCGGAACAACGCGCCCTGCGTCGGCTGCCCGCGCTGCTGCGCCGCCGGTCGTTCTATGCGCCCGCCCCGGTACAGCTCTCGACACTCCCTACGGCGGACCGGCCGATCTTTCCTGCGTGGTCCTTCGACCGCGCTCGGCGGATCGTCTACGCCGCGATCGCGGTGGCCGTTGTTCTATGGTCATTGCTCCGCAGCGGTGCACTGGACCTCAGCCTCAGCGGCGGCCTGCGCGGCTTCCTGACGACGCTTGGCCTGTTCTGGCCCCCCGGAACGGCGGGTGTGGCTCCGGACCTTTTGCGAGCACTTTTCGTCACCCTCGAGATCGGCCTCGCCTCGATGCTCATCGGCGCGTTGCTGGCGATCCCCCTAGGATCGCTCGCCGCGCGCAACGTTTCCGGCCATCGAATGATCCACACCACCTTCCGCGGGATCGTCTTGCTGGTAAGAGGAATACCCGAGCTGGTGCTCGCCATTCTGTTCGTCGTGATCATCGGTCTCGGTCCGGTCGCCGGCGCGCTCGCTCTGGCCATCGGGTCCATCGGCCTCCTGGGCAAACTCGTGGCCGACTCCCTGGAAGAGGTCGATCATGGCCCCCTCGAAGCCCTGAACGCGGTCGGCGCCTCACGGACACAGATATATTTCACAGCGATCTTGCCGCAGGCCGCACGAGCGATCATAGGCGCGACTCTGTATCAGCTCGACGTCAATATTCGGTACGCGACATTGCTGGGCCTCGTCGGCGGAGGAGGCGTCGGCTTCTACCTCCTACAGGCCTCCCACACCCGAGAATACGAAGTGATCACCTGGATTGTTCTGGCCATCTTCGCGGTGGTCTTCGCACTCGAAATCTTCGCGATGACCATCCGGCGACTACTGGCCTGAGTGAAGACGCTAGGCCGCCACGAAAAGGGGGAGGCGCATGCCGGCCGATCCGCAATACTGCCCACAGCACACGACGGCATGCGCATCCACCCCAAGGGGAACGGTCACCACAGGGCGAAGGAACTTTTCGCGGGCTTAGGCGGGTTCGTTGCCTGGACGCCACTTGATATTGCATCCGCCGCTGGGCGTATGGGGTTCCGGGACAGGGCGACCGGCCAGCACATTCTCGACCGCCGCCCGCAGAACACTACCCTCCACAGGAACACCGTTACCCGGGCGTGCGCTATCGAATTGGCCACGGTAGGCCAGTCGCCGGTCGCTGCCGTACAAAAAGAAGTCCGGAGTGCAGGCGGCCCGGAAGGCTTTGGCAACCTCCTGGCCCCCATCGATCAGGTAGGGAAATCCGAACTCCGCGCGAAGCGCCTGCTGAGCCAGGCCCTGGCGCCGGTCTTCTGGGTGACTTTCTGTGTCGCTGGAGCAGATACCCACCGTAGCCAGCCCTCGGCCGTGGTACTGATCAGCAAAGTGAGCGAACTGCCTTTCGATGTGCAGCACGTACGGGCAGCGGTTGGAAAGAAAGACGACCAGGAGAGCGGAGGCGTCGGCGAGGTCGGCGACGCCCACTTTACGGCCATCGACAGCGAGCAGGCTGAAGTCCGGAACAGGGGTTCCGAGGGGGACCATGAACGAATAGGTGAATACCATACTACCCTCTCTGCATTTAACAGTCGGCTCTGGGACTCGATCGAGGGAAGTGTGCGGTGATACAGAAAAGGCGAAGCAAGGCAGGCCATAACTTCGATACTCGCATTCGCTCGCTGGTAGCCAGCGGCAGACGGGGGAGCCTTCCGGCACCGCCTAACAGAACGCCGCTGGCTCGAGGTCGATGAGGCATCCTCTGGTATGGGCCAAGCGGTCGGCTGGGGGCGCTCGTCGGGGTCAGGCCCAAGGCCGATACGCAGTGGCCCTCCCAGCCGAAACCCCGGCCGCCGCGCACCGAGGTCAAACGGCTAGCAGGGCCACACGCTTTCTGCATATTGTGCGGCGCAGGAAGAGCGCTAGCGCGACGTCTGTGAAACCGGTGCCGGAGTCGGCTCGGCCTGTGGCTCGACCTGAGCCTCGACCGTTTCCTCTTCAGCCGTCACGTTGACGGAGCCGCAGCAACTGCTCAGCTGCTGTTCCTCTTTCTCGCCGCCGCCGAAGAGCTTGCCTAGGAGCTTCACCATGCCCAAATTCTCCAATCCGTGATGTCGAAGCGATTGTGGTGCATGAATTCGCTTCCTGTCGTTGGCCGGCGCCAGCGTTCAGCATCTGGAGACGTGGAGTCAAGGCCGAGCTTGAACGTACCGGTCACAACACCGGATGCGCCGTGCTGCCTCCAAGGCCGAACGACTGCCTGACCCTTCAACACATCCCATTAGTATCAACAATATTTGCAGGTGTCAATCGTGAAGATTGGATCAATGCAGCGTAATGCCTGTACTTCTTCCAGCATCCCGCATAATTTGGACCGGCCAAAAGATCGTTTTCGGCATAACGGCCCGCGGTATCGCTCTGGAGGCTTGGCCGGCCGTCGACGGATGCGTGGAGGCCCTCCTGTAGATCCCTTTCCTCCTCGGATGACGTCGCCGTCTTGGTGTAGGGATGGCCTCGCAGCCTGACCCATGCCGCGATCGGGCTATGAGTGACCCTCCGGCTGAATGATGCTTGGTGCTAAGGAGTCATCGAGTTGCCGCACAGTCCTCTGCCCGGCGTAATGCGCCTGGTGGCACTGTCCAGGCTTCAGGGAATGCGGAGGCGATCGCCTCCCTCAATCCGGTATGCGATTCGCACACGACCAGCCTCACTCCGCGCAGTCCTCGTGCTCGTAGGCCGCGCAGGAACATGAGCCAGCCGATGTCAGCCTCGTCGGACACGATGTCGACCCCGAGGATCCCCCCAGGCTCTTGGGCCTTCGCCCCGATAGCGATCAACGCGTACAACTCGACTGTGCGGCCGTCCTCTTCCACCTGCTGGCTGACCGCATCGAGCCAGAGGAACGTGTACAAACCATCGCTGAGCGGCCTGTTACGGATGTCATCGACCAGCTCATCCATTTCGCGAGCGATATGGGTGATCTGGAGTCGCGACAATGCGTCCAGGCCCAGTGCATCTGCCAGTCGCTCCACACGTCCGACGGACACCCCAAGCAAATAGGAAGTCGCTGACGCATCGGCCAAGGTTCGCTCTGCAGACCCAAGGTGATCGAGTAGCCATCGTGGATAGTATGTGCCAAAACGTACACGTGGGATGGCGAGTTCAACCGTCCCTGCACGAGTGTCCCACTCGCGCCAGCGGTACCCGTTTCGGGAGTTCATCCGACGAGCATGGACCTGGCCATAGGCGGCTCCGCACAGCCGGTCAACTTCGGCATCCATCATCTGCTGTGTGAATGCGCTGATCAGCGCTCGCATCACATCTGGGGATACCGACGCCAAGGTCGCCTGAAAACGCTCTCTGATGACGGGTACGATGTCCCTCGCGGCCACATGATCCTCCTTTCTGCCTTCACCTATTTCCTGGACAGATGGGCCGCCCATCCTTGGACCATGTACCTCTTGCCGCCGCTGGCCTGCTTTTACAAAAGGTGCTCGACTCCCGCTGGGAGCTACTGTCCCAACGGTCGTCCCTCATCGATTGGACACCATCCCGCTTGAACCCAATCAGGTCGCGACGGCGCGCCAGGGAGATGGTCTGCCCGCTGGCGGCATCGGTCGGCCCGGTCCGCGAGGTGTGCGTTAAGGGAGCGGATCTACGGCGCACTCTGTGCGGGGGCCGCCCTGTGGGAGTCTGGCGAAGAAGATGCGCCCCCGAAGAACGACCGGTCGCGGATCGCTCTCCGGGGGCCGCTTGGTTCGGTCGATGACCGATAGCGTGCCGGCTCGGGTGCCCACAGGCGGCCATGAGGACCGGCCCGAATGGGAGCCCCTGCTCGACGTGGCTCAGAGCATCGGGATGATAATGCCGCCTGTCACGGCTACAACGAGCACCGACAGGACGAACGCGGCTACCAACCGGGGCTTGAAGATCGCGGACAGCATGGACAGCTCAGGAAGACTCGCTCCCGCACCACCGATTACCAGGGCGAATACGGGTCCGAGCGCCATGCCTGCAGAACTTAGCGCCAGGCCGATGGGGAGGATGGATTCGGTCCGAATGTACAGCGGTATGCCGATCAGGGCCGCCGTCGGTACCGCGAGCCAGTTGCCCGGACCGGCCACCGAGACCAGGAAGGATTCCGGAACCGCCCCGTAGATGAACGCACCGACGGAGACGCCGAGCAGGAGCGGGATGACCAGCGGCTTGAAGAACGACTTGGCCTGGTTCCAGGCGGGGCGACTTTCACGGCGCAGCCCTTGCCAGGGCGATCCGTCATGCTCAGCCTGAACCTTGACGCGCCGGACGTAGCGTTCGAGCCCCAACTTGCCCCACAGCAGGGAGACGAGGATGATCGCGACGAAGGTGATCAGCCCGTACCCCAGCATGAGCTGCCAGCCGAATAAGATCCAGACGACCCCGAGGATGATCGGGTCAAGCAATGGAGAAGCGAGCAGGAAGGCGGCCGCGCCGGTGAAGGGTGCGCCGACCTTGATCATGCCCATGAGCATGGGAAGTGTCGAACAAGAGCAGAATGGGGTCAGCGCCCCCAGCACGATCCCCTTGATCGGCGCGAGTAGGGTTCCGCCCGCCATCCACCTCTGTAGCCTCTCGTCGCCCACACGGCGCTGGAGCAGGGCAACCAGAAATGCGACGACGAGGAACAAGACAACAAGCTCGACCAGGATGGTTCCGAAGGTCCGGAAGGTTTCGATCCACTTATCCGACATCGTCCATACTCTCCCTTTTCTCGTCGTCTAAGTCGCTGAGGCAGCACGCCTGGGCTCCTTCAGGAGTGAGGGCCGCCAGCGACGCGAGCCAGCGGACCGGCGTTCCCAGTTCTTCACAGCAGAGGGTGTAGACGTTCGAGCGCCCTCGCGGTATGACTTTTACAAGCCCCTGCTCACGGAGCGGCCGCAGATGATGGCTGACAAGCGTCTGACTCATCCCGGTCGCGTCTTGCAATTCCCTGACGGTGCGAGGGCGTTCAGCGATCAGGAGCGCCAAAACCGCCCGGTTCTCATCGGCCAGGGCCCTAAGTTTCGGAACGAGCCGACGGGCCCGCTCCTGGTTGGACAGTTCCTCGCCCTCAAGAAGGCGCACGTCCAGTTCTCTTACCATGAATCTAGAAGTATCAACAGGGTTCGCTCATGTCAACAGTATTCGCCGTTGAATCGGTAGGCAAGACCTTTCCTGCTGAAATATGGTCAGCATATAATGGACAGCCATATCGACACGAAATCTGTGCTGGCTCCAGATGGACTACCGCCTCGGATGTGACATGCTACGATGCACGGCAATTACGGTCTCGCAGGAGAGAGGGCAACCTCTGAACCCCGTCGATACCGGTCTCTGTACCTGCACTGCAGTTCGCTGATCAGGAAGTGAATGCAGGTTGTGCTGTGGATTCGCCGATGTTCCGGCTTCGTGAAGCGCAGTCGTAGTGAAGTTCCGGAGAGGCGCCGACGTGGTAGCGGCTGATCCATGAGCGAGCCGGCGCGTGGCTCGTGTCACAGACCGGTAGGCGCCAGGTCGCGCTGCTCCTCCTCGACCTGGGCCTCGTCAGGACAGCTCTTAGGAGGCGGCCAAGGTCGAGCGCGGGCGTTGTGACGACGGTGCCATGGGGAGGCGGTCTTTGAACACGGTTTGGAATCGCCTGGCTGCCGTAGAATCGGGTCCATCGCTTATCTGTGCCGACTTCACGACATAGGCCGCTTCCGCCTACACGGCCCTCCACTCGGGTCCGTGCGATACGGGGAAAGGTAGCTGTGCGTAACCGTGATCACGGGACGTGCTCGCAGAAGTGGTGAGTTGGCCCGCGAGGAGGCCGAGTGCAGAAATCAGCGGAAGCCCGCCAGGCTTTTCGCTCGGGCGTTCGTCTAACGGTCGTTTGATGAACGCGCGCAGGGGGTGCGCTGGGGATACCGCCGTGTCCGGTTCGGGCGTTCATTTGGCCGTTCGTTTTCCCCTAGGGTTCATCTACTTCACACACGGCGTTTGATGAACGGATGGCGGCCGCTGTGGCGCTCATCGGCCTGGTCCGGGTCAGCACCGACAAGCAGAAGACCCGGCGGCAGCATATTACCTTCGACCCGGCGCGGGCTGACCGCCCTGTTCTGGTCCCATCTGAACCTGTATGGCCGCATCGAACTCGACATGAGCCGCCACCTGGAGCTGGACGGCGTCCCGCTCCGCCCACCCATCTGACAGTGCGGAAAGATGAGCGGTCAAGGAAGACGGCCCGCGTCATCATGATGGCCTGTCGACCGGGTCAGCAGCAGTGCTGCAGGAAGGCCTGGAGCTCGGCGAGCGCGGCGGCGCCGGCGTGTTTGTCGGCGCGGTAGAGCACGGTCTTGCCGTCCTTGCGGGAGGTGAGGATGCCGCCGCGCCGTAGTTCGGCCAAGTGCTCGCTGGCGCGGGGCTGGGCTAGGCCGGTGACCTCGGCGACCTGGCCAACGCTGAGTTCGGCCCCCCGGGCGAACAGCAGCATGACGCGCTGGCGGGCGGGGCTGGCCAGGGCTTTGAGGAAGGCGTGCACGGCGGGGCTGAGCTCGGTCACCGCCTGCTGCCAGCCGCCCGCCGGTCCGCCGGTGGTGCCCGCAGCGCCCTGCGACGTCATGCGTCCTCCCCTCTCGCCGGATATCTCACCATATCGTTACTTTGACATATCTAAAAATAGCGATATACGGCCCCGGCCATGACCACATCCCCATCCCCCGTCGTCGTCATCGGCGCAAGCCAGTCCGGCCTGGCCGCCGCCCGCGCCGCCCGGAACTCGGGCCTGCGCCCACTGATCCTGGAAGCCGCGGGCGAGCCGGGCGGCTCCTGGCCGCACCACTACGACAGCCTCACCGCCTTCTCGCCCGCCCGATTCAGCGCGATGCCCGGCCTGGACTTCCCTCGGCGACCCACCACTACCCGCACCGCGACGAGGTCGCCGCCTACCTGCGCCGCTACGCCGCCACCCTGGACACCGAGATCCGCACCGGCACCCGGGTGCAGGCCGTCCGAGTACGTCATGGGCCCGCTGATCGCGCACGTCCGCGACGCCCCGGGCCGGGTCGGCCTGTGACCGGCCGACGCCTGCGGCACGCCTGATTCGACGGCCAGCTAATTTGACAGCTCTCTAAGCAATGATTCAAGATGACTACTAGTTCGACATCCTTCTAAACAGAGGGTGGGTGTGGTTGCGCGCCGCGTCACGCCGGTCGGCCGCGCCCGGAGCACCCGCCCCTCTCATCGCCCGCTCTCAACTGAACCCAAGGAGACACCGTCATGAGCGACGGCTGCTGTGGCACCACCACCGCCCTCGAACTGGAGCAGATGGTCAACGGCCCCGACGCCGGCACGCTGCCGGTCGTGGTGCTCGGTGCCGGGCCGGCCGGCCTGGCCGCCGCTGCGCACCTGACCGAACGCGGCATCGACTACCTCGTCCTAGAGGCCGGCGACCAGGTCGCCGCCTCCGTGGCGCGATGGAGGCACGTACGGGTATTCAGCCCGTGGAAATACAACATCGACGCCGCCGCCCACCGCCTCCTTGAGGCCACCGGCTGGGACGCGCCCGATCCCGAGTGGCTGCCCACCGGGGCCGAACTGATCGACGGCTACCTCGCCCCGCTGGCCACATTGTTCGGGCAGCGGGTCCGGCTCGGCGCCCAGGTGGCCGCCATCAGCCGCCTGGGCTATGACCGGGTCCGCACCCACGGCCGCCAGGACGCCCCCTTCCTCATCCGCCTGCGAACCGGCGAGGAGTTGCGCGCCCGCGCCGTCATCGACGCCTCCGGCACTTATGAGACCCCCAACGTGCTCGGCGCGAGCGGGTTGCCCGCCCATGGGGAGGCCCAGGCCATCGCGGACGGACTGGTCGACCACGCGCTGCCCGACGTGCTCGGCGCCGACCGCGACCGGTATCAGGGCAGGCACGTCCTGGTCGTCGGCGCAGGCCATTCGGCCGCCACCACCCTGCTCGCGCTGGCCGGACTCCCCGCCGACACCCGGATCACCTGGGCGATCCGCGCGAGCGGCGCCGCCCGCGCCTACGGCGGCGGCGCGGCCGACGCCCTGCCCGCGCGCGGTGCGCTCGGCACCCGTCTGCGGGCGCACGTCGATTCCGGCCGCATCCGGTTGCTGACCGGGTTCTTCACCCACGCGCTCCGCCGGGACGGCGAACGGATCATCGTGATCAGCCGTGACCCGTCCGGGTTCGAGCGGTCCGTCGTCGCCGACCGGGTCATCGCGGCGACCGGCTACCGCCCCGACCACTCCATCGCCGGCGAACTGCGGCTGGATCTGGACCCGATCCTGGGGTCCACCCGCGCCCTGGCACCGCTGATCGACCCCAACGCCCATTCCTGCGGCAGCGTGCCCGCCCACGGGGTGGACGAACTGTCCCATCCCGAGCCGGGCTACTACGCCGTCGGCGTCAAGTCCTACGGCCGCGCCCCGACGTTCCTCATGGCCACCGGATATGAGCAGGTCCGCTCGGTGGTCGCGGCACTCGCCGGGGACTGGCAGGCCGCCCGGCAGGTGCGGTTGGACCTGCCCGAGACCGGGGTGTGCTCCTCCTCGGCCGCCGAGGCCCAAGAGCAGCGGATCGGGCCGGCCACCGGCATCAGCGGCGGCCTGCTCGCCGCCCCGCTTCCGCTTGTCACAACCGGTGCCGCTGTCACCACGACCGCCGACGGCGGCGACTGCTGCGGCTGACCGCCACGCCCCAGACAAGACCCGGAGAAGACGAACGACATGCGCATCACCCACCGGCTCGGCGGGCCCTTGTGAGCACCGCAACCCCGGCCGCCGCCCCCGAGATCGGGGGCGGCGGCCGGGATCCTTCGGGAACGCCTTCGGGGGCGCGGTCCCGGCACGGGCGGCGGCTCGTCGCCGCCCTGGCCATCACCCAGACCATCGGCTACGGCGTGCTGTACTACGCCTTCTCGGTGTTCTTGACCCCGATGGCCGCCGACCTCGGCGCCTCGCCCACCCAGGTCGCCGCCGCGCTCACCCTGTCGATCCTGATCGCCGCCGTGTGCGCTCCGGCCGCAGGCCGGTGGCTGGACGCGCGGGGCGCGCGCGGCCTGATGACCATCGGCTCCGTCCTCGGCGCGGCGGCGGTGCCGGCCTGGTCGGCCGTGCAGCACCTGTGGCAGTTGTACGCCGTGTTCGCCGTCATCGGCATCGCCTGCGCGATGGTGTTGTACGAGGCCGCCTTCGCCGTCATCGTCGCCTGGTACGGGGCCGACGAGAAGGGACGTGCGGGCGGCATCCTGGCGCTGACCATCGTCGCCGGCTTCGCCTCCTCGATCTTCATCCCGCTCACCGGCCTGCTGGTCGACGGGTACGGCTGGCGCCAGGCCCTGGTCGTCCTCGCGCTCGTCCACGGCATCACCGCGATCCCGCTGCACGCCCTGGTCATCCGGCGCCGCCCCGCCGCGGCCCGCACGCGCCAGACCGCCGAAGAACGCGCCGGCCTGGTCAAGGCGGCGGTGCGCCGACGCCCGTTCTGGCTGCTGGTGATCGCCTTCACCGCCAGCGGCGGCGCGGTGGCCACCATGGCGGTCCTACTGGTCACCTACCTCATCCACCTCGGCCACAGCCCGCTCCTGGCGGCCACGATGGCGGGGCTGCTGGGCGTGCTGTCGGTCACCGGCCGCCTGATCACCACCGGCCTGCGAAGCCGCCTGCCCGCCGCCCTCATCGCCGCCGCGATCTTCGCGTTCCAAGGCGTCGCGGCCCTGCTGCTGCCGGTGTTCGGCTCGACCGTCGCCGGGGCGATCGGCTGTGTGCTGGGCTTCGGCCTCGGCTTCGGCATCGCCTCCATCACCCTGCCGCATCTGCTCGTACAGCGGTACGGCACGGTTGCCTACGCCTCGCTGTCGGGGCGGATCGCCGTGTTCTCGGTCGCGGACAAGGCCCTGGCCCCGCTGGGCGCGGTCGCGTTGGCCCAGGCGGCCGGGTACGCCTGGGTGATGGCCGCGGTGGCCGCCGGCTGCGTGACCGCCGCGGTGGCCCTGGTCGCCTACCACCGCATATGATTTCGACGAGCTTCGATAGGCATCGAAATATGGGAGGGGTGGGATCGTGGCCGCCGTCACGATCGAGTGCTGCCCGCCGATCGCCCGTCGGCTGCTGGAGGAGACCGAGGCCGCCGAGCCGGCCGTCCAAGCAGGTTGACCAGCATGCGAACGAAAAGTCGCGTTAGCGGGCCGGGCCGAAGCGGCTTGGCGTGACATTCCGTTCCGGACTCATCTGGATGAGAACGACCTCGTGAGTCCTCGAGTTGGGCTGATCTTGTTCTCAGGAATGGTCAGTTCTGCGAGAGCCGGACAGCCGTCGTCGCGCGTCCGGTTTGTCCTCAATCTTCGTTATCAAGACCTCTCGCAAAACCTTCCTCGCAGAACCCGGGGCGCGATAGGTTCTGCGACGAGCGATCTTGCCGACCCGGCCGTCACGGTCGAGTCCTTCGACTGCCCGATGTGCCAGGCGCCGACGGGCAGCGCCTGCCGTACCCGCGGCGGCAACGTCGCGCCGAAGTACCACACTCCGCGCTTCATGTTGGCGCCGCAGTTGCGCGCCGAGCTGGAGGTGCGCACGCCCGCCGATCGCGGCCCCGGCCGCGCCTGGGAGCCCGGCCCGCCGCGCGAAGCCTTGCCCGCCGACGTCGCGGCGAAGCCGACCCGGGTGGGCTATGCCCGCTGCAGCAGCGCCCAGCAAGAACTGGACAGCCAGCTCGACGCCCTGCGCAAGGCGGGCTGCGAACCGATCTTCTCCGAGAAGATCAGCACCCGGATCAAGGTACGGCCAGAATTCACCAAGGCGATGGAGTACGCCCGCACCATCAAGCAGGCCGTCCCGCGCCAGCGGGTGATCCTTACCGTGCACGAGATGAAACGCCTCGCCCGTGGCGCGGCTGAGCTGCTGGCCATCGCCGAGGACCTGCGCCGCTCCGATCTCCAGTTGGAATTGCTCACCGGCCCGCCGCAGGGCCTCTACGACCCATCCGGGCACGGCGCCGCCCTGTTCGCTTTCTTCGCCGGCATGGCCGAATCCGAGCGAGAGTACATCCGGGAGAAGTCCCTGGAGGGTCAGGCCTCGGCCCGCGAGCGCGGCCGCCACGGCGGCCGCCCGAAGGTGTTCGACGACGACATGATCGCCTACGCGCGCACGTTGCGCGAACGCGGTGTGCCGGTGCCCAAGATCGTGGCCACCTGGTCATTCCCAGGGGTAAGAACAAAGGCGAGCATCCCTCGGTGGCCAGCGTCTACCGGGCCCTGGCCGAGAGCTGAGCCCTACGTCCGGCCGTCTCGGTCAGGGGTGGGGGTGGGCAGCGGCCATGACGCCGTGCACGGCCGCGGCGATGCGGTCGGCGGCTGGGCCGGGGTCGGGCTGGCCTGCGTCCAGCCAGGCGATGACGGCGTCCAGGGTGAAGGCGGGGATCAGGTCGGCCGCCCAGTCCAGCCACGGGCCCGCGGGGATGCGCCGGGCGAGGTTGCGGTGGGCGACCTCGCGGGAGGCGGCGGTGATGGAGTCGATCAGGTCGCGGAAGTCGGGCTCGCGGGCCGCGTAGCGAAACAGGAGCCGGAACCCGTCGGGGTCGGCGGCCGCGGCGCGCAGTAGTGCGGGGATGGCGTGTTCGTCGAAGTCGTCGGCGCCGGTGGCGTCGGCCAGCCGTAGGCAGGCGCGATCGAGCACGGCCCGGTACAGGTCGGCCTTGGAGTCGAAGTGCCGGTACAGCATCGCCCGGGTGAGCTCGGCCTCGGCGGCTATGTCGTCCAGGCCGGTGGCGGCATATCCGGCGCGGGCGAAGGCGCGGGTGGCGGCGTCGAGGATCTGCTCGCGGCGTTCGGCCCGGCGCATCCGCCGCACCGGCACCGGGCTTGCCGACGCGCCCACCGTAGTGGTCTCCGCTGTGGTCTGGCTGGTGTCGCCGTCCGGGCTGCTGGTCACCGCACCCTCTCTCTTGTATACGCGAGAGTCTATAAGTAGGTTAGTACACATTAGAGTATACAAAATCACGTCTACTGAGGAGGGTGTTGTGCAGCTGCCGTTCGAGCAGCCCGATCCGATGCGTCCCGCACCTGGCCTGCGCAGGCTTCAGCAGCAGGGGCCGATCCATGCCATCCGCACCGCGGTCGGCGACCCGGCCTGGCTGGTCACCGGGTACGCGCAGGTGCGCGCTCTGCTGGATGACGACCGGCTCGGCCGCTCCCACCCCGCGCCGGAGACGGCCAGCCGGACCGGCGAGTCGGCGATCTTCGGCGGGCCGCTCGGCGACTTCGCCACCGAGCAGGCCGATCACCGGCGCACGCGCGCACTGCTGCAGCCGCACTTCTCGCCCAGGCGGATGCGGGCACTGCGCGGCCGCGTCGAGCAACTCACCACGGAGCTGCTGGACGAGCTGGAAGCCGCCGGGCCGCCCGCCGACCTGCACGCCGCGCTGGCGCTGCCGTTGCCGATCACGGTGATCTGCGAGCTGCTCGGCGTCCCATTCGAAGATCGGGCGCAGTTCCGCGCCTGGACGCAGGCGGCGGGCGACGTCACCGACCGGGCCCGCTCCGAGCAAGGGCTGGCCGAGCTGTTCGGCTACGGCCAGGCCCTGGTGGCGCGCAAACGCGAGCAGGGCCTCATCGGCGAGATGGGTGAGGGCGGTGACGTGATCTCCCGGCTGGTGGCCACCGAGGGCGTCAGCGACGAGGAAGCCGCCGCGATGGGCATGTTCCTGCTGTTCGCCGGCCACGAGACGACGGTCGCCGCGATCGGCGAGGGGGCGCTGTGGCTGCTGGCCACCCCCGGCCAGTGGCGGGCCCTGGTCGACGACCCGTCACAGGTCGACGCCGCGGTGGAGGAGATCTTGCGCGCGCCCGGCCTGGGCGGCGGCGGCATCCCCCGCTACGCGCGCACCGACCTGGAGGTCGCCGGGGCGCGGGTCCGCGCGGGCGATCTGGTGCTGCTGGACACCGGTGCGGCCAACCACGACGGCGCGGTGTTCGCCGACCCGGACCGCTTCGACCTCGCCCGGCCCGCCGCAGCGCATCTGAGTTTCGGGCACGGCGCCCGCTACTGCATCGGGGCGCCGCTGGCCCGCATCGAGCTGCACGTCGTCTTCTCCCAGCTGGCCACCCGCCTGCCGACGCTGAAGCTGGGTTGCGCGCCTGAGGAGGTGAGTTTCAACACCCACACGCTGACCGGCGGCCTGGCCGCGCTGCCCGTCACGTGGTGAGTCCTCATGGCCGAATGGCCGAGCTCCTGGCCACCCGATGCGCCGGCGAGCCTGTCCGGTGCCGCCGCCCGCTACCCTCCCGGCATCAGCTCGATGCCAGGCATGGAAAGGACGGCGGCGTCACTGCCGCGGGCGGCAGATCGAGCGGATCTGCGACGCGTGCGCGAGATGGGACGATGAGGCCCGCGAGTGGCGGGCTCGGTCCGTAACCGGCTGCTGTGTCGCCCGCGCGTCCACCCACGTGGCGAACTCCGCCTCCACAGCAGAGAACTCCCGCAGACCGTATGCCTTCTTGATCTCGTCTTGGTGGTCGAACTGCGTCTGGCGCTGTTCGGTGTACTGCTTGATCTGCGAGACGTCGGCCACGCCGAGCTGATCGGTCAGGTAGTCGATCACCTCGGCCGGGACCTCCAGCGGGTCCGGCAGGAACCGGCCCACGAACCGGGTCGTGGTCAGTTGCAGGGCGAACCCGAGCCGGTGCTGATCGCCACGGCGGCGCCCGATCAGTTTCCGGTCCGCGTCGTCGAGGAAGAACATCTTTTCCAGCTCGGCCCGCGTCGGTGCCCCTACGTAGCGGCCGTAGGCGGCGCCTCTTCATCGCTTAAGAACTCAACTGGCATGGGCCCGGAAAGTAGGACTCATCCATCAGCGCGGGCCAGGCTCAAGATCGAACTGTTACGGGGAAACAGCTTAGACGACCCTCTGAGCAGCACGATTCTGCAAGTCAACCGCATCGGAACAGCAAGCCACGCCAAGCGGGGCTCTAGAGGTGGCTAAACGAGACTTTTCCTCCGCCTGCTGGTCAACCCCCTCGAACGCCGGCACACCGGCTTTCCGTCGCCACTCCTGTTCGGCGGCTCATCGCACGCCTATCGGTACCCGGTTTGGTGAAATGCCTTCAGCGGGTAGAACGCCACCAGGACACCGCCACAACACCCGGGTGGGACGGGCGCGAAGGCAACCGTCCCGCTCCGGCGCGGACCTGCCCGGCGCGCACGCGGGCAGAGGGGACGCCTGGCGGCGTGCGCCGCCCGCCCGCACCATGGTGAACGGCGCCACCGTCACGAATGCGCCGATGCCGGAATAATGATTTCCTCACATCACCTTCGGCTGTGCCACCGTCTGAGGGCCGGTCAGGGCGAGGAGGGGACGGGCGGGGCATGGCCGACACCGCCGATGGCGCGCAGCCGCATCCCCGGTGGACGTTCCTGACCGACCACGCCCGGGTGCTCCGCCTCATCGCCGCCGACCCGCGCATCCGGCTGCGCGACATCGCCGCGGGGACCGGAATCACCGAGCGGGCGGCCGGGCGTATCGTGGGCGACCTGCGCCAGGCCGGGTACATCGGACAAGTACGCCAGGGGCGGCACAACCTCTACGCCATCGTGCCGGGCCGGTACCTGCCAGATCCCGGTCATCCTGCCATTCCCGTCCAGGCGCTGCTTGATCTGTTCACCCGCCGCGAGTTTCGCAATGGCGAGCCCGCCGACGCCGGGGGATAGGGTGCCACCGGAGGGTGCGGTGGCTGAGCGGCCCGACCCAGGTGATCGAGTTCCGGTTCGAAGACAAGCGTCAGGGGTGCTGTCACCCGGCACCTGCCAACGCGTTACTGCAGGTCACGGGATGGCGCGCCGGGGGCGTCCTCGGGCTGCACGACGAACACGTTAGGGCCCACCCGGGTGAGGTTCCGGCCCAGGACCGCGCCCGCGACGGCCGCGTCGTCGCTGGTCATGGCGGCGTGGATCGACATCTTGTGCAGCATGTCGGCCAGGCCTTCCACATGCGCCGGGACGTAGTCGCCGGTCCGCCAGCCGAGGGTGCGCATGTGCTCGGCCAGCGTACGCAGCCGGGCCGACGACCTCAACGGCATGCCGGGCGGGTTTCCCTACGGCGCGCCGCTCATCGGCGGTTGGCCCTGGGGCGGGTTGGGAGATCATGTCCAGCCTCCTGTGGTGGCGTGGGGTCAGGGCGTGCTCGCCTGCGGCCAGGGGTCCGCGCCGGTGGGCGGGCCCCGTAACCCGCCCAGCATTCCGGGCGGATCAGCGGGCCGTGGTGAGGGTGGCGATGAGCTTTTCGATCCGCTCGCGGATCTCATCCCGGATGATCCGCACGGCCTCGATGTCCTGCCTGGCGGGATCCGCCAGAGCCCAGTCCTCATAGCGTTTGCCGGGGAAGATCGGGCAGGCGTCGCCGCAGCCCATGGTGATCACCACGTCCGAGCCCTCGACGGCGTCAACAGTGAGGATCTTGGGCTGGTGGCCGGTGATGTCGATGCCCACCTCGCGCATGGCCTGCACCGCGACCGGGTTGATCTCCGCCGCGGGCCGCGATCCGGCCGAGCGGACCTCGATGCGATCACCGGCCAGATGCGACAGCCATCCGGCGGCCATCTGGGAGCGTCCGGCGTTGTGGACACAGACGAACAGCACGCTAGGCAGCAGGGGCATGGGCGGGCTCCTTGCCGAACAGGCGCCGGCCGGCCAGGCCGACGTAGACCAGGGCGACCAGGACGGGCACCTCGATGAGCGGGCCGACCACCCCGGCCAGCGCCTGGCCGGAGGTGACGCCGAACACCCCGACCGCGACCGCGATGGCCAGCTCGAAGTTGTTGCCCGCGGCGGTGAAGGCGAGCGTGGTGGTGCGCTCATAGTTCAGGCCGATGACCTTGCCGAGGGCGAAGCCGCCGCCCCACATCAGCGCGAAGTAGGCGAGCAGCGGCAGCGCGATGCGGGCCACGTCCAGCGGGCGCTCGCTGATCGTGCGGCCCTGCAGGGCGAACAGGATGACGATGGTGAACAACAGCCCGTACAACGCGATCGGGCCGATGCGGGGCAGGAACCGGCTCTCGTACCAGTCCCGGCCGCGGGCGCGCTCGCCCAGCCTGCGCGAGGCGTATCCGGCGGCCAGCGGGATGCCGAGGAAGATCAGCACGTAGAAGGCGATGTCCCATGCCGAGACCTGTAGCGCCGCCTGCGGCAGTCCGAGCCATCCGGGGAGCACCTGCAGGTAGAACCAGCCGAGCGCGCCGAAGGCGACCACCTGGAAGATCGAGTTGATCGCGACCAGGACGGCGGCGGCCTCGCGGTCGCCGCAGGCCAGGTCGTTCCAGATGAGGACCATGGCGATGCAGCGCGCCAGGCCGACGATGATCAGCCCGGTGCGGTATTCGGGGAGGTCGGGCAGCAGGATCCAGGCCAGGGCGAACATCAGCGCCGGCCCGGCGATCCAGTTCAGTGCCAGGGAGGAGATCAGCAGGCGGCGGTCGCCGGTCACGGTGGACAGGCGGTCATAGCGGACCTTGGCCAGCACCGGGTACATCATCAGCAGCAGGCCGAGCGCGATGGGCAGCGAGATCTGGCCGATCTTCACCGTGTCCAGCGCGGTGTTCAGGCCGGGCAGCAGGCGGCCCAGCAGCAGCCCGGCGGCCATGGCCAGGCCGATCCACAGGGGCAGGAAGCGGTCGAGCCGGGACAGCCCGGCGATCACGCCCTGGCCCGGTACGGCTGTCGGTGCGGGCGTCGGGGCGGGGGTACGGGTGGCCATGGGCTATACCACCGCCGGGGTGCCCAAGATGGCCGACAGCTCACCCAGCGTCTCGGGGACCAGGCGGTAGTACACCCAGGAGGCCCGCCGTTCGGAGGTCAGCAGGCCGACCTCCTTGAGCACCTTGAGGTGGTGGGAGATGGTGGGCTGGGACAGCTCGAAGGCGCCGGTGATGTCGCACACGCAGACCTCGCCGCCCTCGCGGCAGGCCACGATCGACAGGATGCGCAGCCGTACCGGGTCGCCCAGCGCCTTGAACACCCGGGCGACGCCGGCGGCCTGCTCGGCGTTCAGCGGCTCGCGTGCCAGCGGGGGGCTGCACTCCAGGAGTTGCAGCAGCTCCATTCTACCTCTTTCCGCATCGATATTCATCGAAGTCGAAACCAGTCTATATCGACCCTTGCCTATCATCAGATGTCTATGCCCTGGCCGGGACTTCCAGCTCGGCCAGCAGCGCCCGGACCCGGCGCTCGATCTCATCGCGGATCGGCCGCACCTCCTCGACCGAAAGCCCCGCAGGGTCGTCCAGCTCCCAGTCCAGATACCGCTTGCCGGGGTAGACGGGGCAGGCGTCGCCGCAGCCCATGGTGACCACGACGTCGGCGGCGCGGACGATCTCCTCGGTCCACGGCTTGGGGAACTCGCGGGAGATGTCGATGCCCCGCTCGGCCATCGAGGCCACGGCGGCCGGGTTGATCTCACCGGCGAACTCCGAACCGCCCGACCAGCCGACCGCGTGCTCACCGGCCAGGTGAGTGAAGAACCCCAGCGCCATCTGCGAGCGCCCGGCGTTGTGCACGCACAAGAACAGCACGATCGGCCGTCCGTCGCCCTTGCCCTCGACCCGGGCCAGGGCGTGCAACCGCTGGCGGGCGAACCGTTCGGCCGGCAGCGGCAGGAAGTTCGCCACCGCCGCCTTGGCGGCGAACTGCTCGTAGCTGCTGTGCAGGAAGCGTTCGATGGTCTCGGTGCCGAACACACCGGCGAACTCCCCGCCCAGGCGACGTGCGGCGGTGGTCAGGGCGAGTTGCTGGTCGATGGTCAGGTCCTCGCGCTTGTAGGTGCTGGTCATGAGCACCCTCCCAACTACATATCGATGTCCGCCTATTTAGAGCTTTATCGATTTGACATACGCCTATGGGCTGCCAGGCGAACGGCAGATGAACGATCCATCCGGTGCCCGGCGCCGGGTTCTGTTTCATAGGCGTTACCGCGTGGAGGCCCACGACTGCCCGATGACCTCCTGCGCCGCTCCGGCCGACTCGCCCTGCCGCACCGGCAAGGGCAAGGTGGCCGTCCAGTACCACACCGCCTGTTTCCGGCTCGTCCCCGCGCTCGCCAAGGCCCTGGCCGCCCCCACCCCATCCGCCCGCAAGCCGGGCACGGCCTGGATCGAACTGCCCCGCCCCGCCGCGGCCGGCGCCGAACCCGCGGGGCACGTACGCATCGGCTACGCCCGCGCCTCCACCATCCGCCAGTCCCTGGACCCAGCTGAATGCACTCAAGGCCGCCGGCATCTCCCGCGTCTTTTCGGAGAAGATCTCCACCCGCGCCACCACCCGCCCCGAACTCGACAAGGCCATCACCCTGGCCCACGAGTTCCGCGCCGCGGGCGTCGCGGTCACCCTCGTAGTGCACGAGCGCAAGCGACTCGGCCGCGGCCTCGATCCGGCCGCCCTGGCCGAGCAACTCCGCGCCGCCGGCATCGGCCTGGAATTTCTCACCGGCGACCTGCAGGGCACCCACGACCCCTCCGGCGTGGTGTTCACCGTCCTGGCCGCACTGTGCGGCATGGAACGCGAATACATCCGCGTCCGCACCCTGGAAGGCCACGAATCGGCCCGTATCCGCGGCAAGCACATCGGCGGCGCCACCGTCACCGACCCGGCCATGCTGTCCATGGCCCTGCACCTACGCGACCAGGACCTCAGCCTGCGCGATATCGCCGCGCGCCTCATCATCACCCACGGCAAGAAGAAGAGCCGGCATCCCTCACCGGCCACCGTGCTGCGCATGCTCCGTGACCACGACGACGCAGCAACAACGATCGCCTGATCTCAGCGGCTTCAGCGGCTTCAGCGGCGAGCGCGTTGAGCCGCCGTCACACGACAGGCCATCGCTGCAGCCAATTTCTGCACTCATCTTCCTCGTGGGCCGCAGCATAGACCGTCACCGTGATTACCGAAGGCTACTTTGGGGCTGGTCGCGCGGACCCTAGCGAGGGACCGACCCGGGCGGTCTGAACGGAGAAGAGGGGGCGTTTCCCGCCGACCCGGAGAGCTGTGCTGCCATCCCCCCGGGGGACTCCCTCTGTTTCACCTTGATCTGGGGGCCGAGCACCGGTTCGGTGCGGCGCATGCCGAAGGACGGCCCGCGCGGCGGGCCGCAGGAGTGTCCGGCCGAGCATGTCTGCTTTTGGCCCGAGGCCGACTATGGCGGGCAGATGTCGGGTTACCGCAATCCCTACGCGCACACCTGCGGCCACGTCCCCGGCAGGTCGGCACGCTCGGCCGTCAACAACGAAAACCAGGGCCGGACCCTGTGCGCAAGCGGCTGAGCGTCCCCTTCTCCCCGGAATGCACCGAACGCCGAAATAAGTATGAAGCGTGACCATACGACTACTGCTGGTATCGCCGGCTCGTGACCGCCACGTAGTGATCCCGATATGTAACCCTCAGTTCCATTTCCCCAAGTCGCACGAACCCGAGCGGAGGGCCTACACGCTCCGACCATGCAATGGCGTCCGTGGAGTCATGCGACGGGTCTTCGACACGGCCATGGCCCAGATGAGGCACGTCTCACTGCGCTGGGCGGTACGGCGGAATTCATGCAGGCTTGGGCGCGAGGCCAACCCTAATGGGCTGGTCAGGCTCGCGCCCACGAGGGCCGGCTCGCCGCAGTAAGGATCAGCCGCAACTGCAGCCGTCAGGATCGGCCGCCTCCGAGTCGGCCATCGCCAAAGGAGTCCCCAGCAGACCTCCGCTTATTCCGGTGGCCAATCCGACTCTGGACTCTTGAGCCTCGGCCAGATCGGAGGAGCACACCCCGGTGTCGGGCAGCTCCAACTGAACTTCGCGAGCGGCCTGCCAGTCACCGTCCAACGCGGCGACCACGGAGCGAACCTGCTCGTATCCTGTCGCCATCAAGAATGTCGGCGCTCGCCCGTAGCTTTTGACTCCCACGGTGTAGTGGTCCGGTTCAGGGTGGGCGAGTTCGGCGGCGCCATGCGCGGGTACGGTGCCACAGGAATGGACATTGGGATCGATCAGTGGAGCGAGCGCCCGAGGGCCGCCCAATATCGGATCCAGATCCAGCCGCAGTTCGGTGGTTATCGAGTGGTCCGGACGATAGCCGGTGGCGGCCACGATGCGATCCGCGATGATCTTCTGCTCGGCGCCGGAAAGGTCACGACCGATCACCGCGACCGAGTCTGTATCCCTGATAAGGGAATGGGTGAAGAATCCGGTGCGCAACGCGATCACCCCAGAACGAACCAGCTCCTCCAGGCGGGTGCCGAGCTGACCTCGTGCCGGAAGGGCGTCTTTCGCGCCGCCGCCATACGAGCGAGCCGCACTACCAGCGCGGATTGCCCATGTGACCTGAGTGTGTGGGAACTGTTCAGCGAGGCGGCCCAGGGCCAGCAACGTCGTGGCAGCCGAGTGCCCGGCACCGATGACCAAGGTGTGTCTGCCGACGTAGTGATCGCGATCAGCGCCCAGAACGTCGGGCAAGGCATGGTCGATAAGTTCGGAGGCCTCAGCCTCGCCGTATGCGGGCAGGCCACTGGCACCCAGCACGTTTGGGCTGTGCCAAGTACCAGTGGCGTCGATGATCGCGCGCCCTAGCACTTCGTCGCCCCCGGCCAGTCGGACGACGAAGGGCGATAGTTCCCGGCCCGCCGTGCGCACGCGGTCGTGACCGACACGGCTGATATCGGTGACCTTCGTCCCCAGGCGAAGGCGGGGCGCGATCGCAGGATGGGCGGCCAAGGGCGAGAGATAGTGCTCGATGATTTCGGCACCGGTGGGCAGCCAGTCCGAATCCGGGGAGCTCCAACCGCGCGTGTCCAGCAGGCGGCGGGCTGCGGGGTCGATGTTGTAGCGCCATGGACTGAAGGTCCGTACGTGTCCCCATTGAGCGATACTGGCGCCCACCTGGGCCCCTGCCTCAAGGAGGAGGTAGTTCATTCCCCGCTCCGCCAAGTGCGCAGCCGCGGCCAGCCCTACGGGGCCTGCGCCGATTACGACGACCGGCAGTTGGTCCAGCGAGGATTCGAGTGCGGAGGGCTCGTCACTCGCCGCCGCAGAGTTGCAGCATCCACTGATCACAAACGTACCTCCCGTATCGGGCATCTCAGGGCTGCCGAGGTCACTCCCTGAGCGCAGCAGGCAGCACAGGGCAACCGCAGGGTAGCGGTGCGATGACAGCCCGTGTACTAGTTTGATGCCTAATTAGAGGGGAGTCAAATAAAACAATCATCTAATCTAGGGCACGTAAGAGTGGGCCGGTCGGCCCGAGGCTGCTGCGGAATGACTCAAGCAATGTCCAATATGTCCCGAATCTCAATCGCCTGACCCTCACGGACCTCCCGCTTCAGCTCGGCGATCCGCTGCGCATCGGCGGTTGAGGCGGCCGGCCGCTGCTGCTCACAGACCACGAACACCATCCGCACTGCGAGCTCACGCAGTTCCTGCGAGTACTTCCTCGGGGCCGGCACCGGGTGTGGTTCTCCCTTCCACCAGCATGATCATGCTGGCTTCAGGGCCTCCATGAATCCCCGACCGTTCAAAGGGACGGCAGCCAGGAAACATACACACGAAGCCACGCTTTACCCTCCATCACCATCCGTTGTCTCTTCACGGCAGGTCGAGGGCAGACGAGGCGATCAGGACGGGCGGAGTTCGCGGCGCCGGGCGTGGCCATCGAGCTTTCGCGGGTCCGAGCAGGAGCATAAGCCATGGTGGGCGCACTTTGGCGTGCAAGCGAGCCGTCGGCGAAGGTCTCCTCGGGCGATCGAGCGGTACGGGCATCGACGCGACGACGATCGCGCCGTCGACAGCGAGAGGAATGAGTGCTGCGGCCAGGTGGTCTTAGCCGTGACAGAGGCACAGTTTGTGCATGTGGAGCAAGGAGACGATGGCGGCGATCAGCGCGACCAGCAGGACGCCCATGGTCGTGGTCCGCTGGATCCAACGCTATGGACACTGCGAGATGGGCAGCGGCATCCTGTGATCGGCACTAGTGCTTCAAGCTCGTGAGCGCCCTTTGGCCACTTTAATGCGCGCCTGAACGGTCAGGAAACCGCGCGGAAGCGGGGGATTGGGGGACGTAGATTTGTCGGGTGTCTCGCAGGGGGCACCGCTGATCTTCCTTTGGAAACGCGCGCTGGCCTGCGGAAACGCAGACCGTTCGCGTTTTTGGGGTGTGCGGCCGAGTGCCACCGTGAGCAGCCGAATGCCTTGATCACGTACCGCTCGTGTACCGCTCTCCAAGGGCCTGGCCCCTCTCCGCTGGTCTACCTGGTGTTACACGGCTTCGCCGTCGCCGTTCCCGTCCGGTCCGGTCGAGGCGCCGAGAGCGTCGTCGATCAGGCCCCGCCAGCGGTGGGCTTGCCTGTCGATGCACGGGCGCGCTTGGAGGAATTCGGCACGGCGAAGGACCAGCGCGTGAGCGGTGAAGTACGCGCTCAACTCGATGGCAGCGGTCGTCGCCGGCCGTCGTCTACGTGGGGCCGTCCCAGGGGCATTTGTGCTGGTCAGGGTTGGGACGGCTACCCCGGTTGATCGGGACGAGCCGCGGCGCGTGAGGTGATCGCCGAACTGGAGGGTCCTGGTTGGAATTCGGAACGATAATGGCCGTCAACTGCGCATTCGGGGTCGTGTTGTTCTCGGTCTCATAGGGAGTACTTGGCGGAAGGGCGAGGTGCGGCAGTTCATTCTGTCGGCACTCGGCCTGTGGGCATCGCCTTCTTCGTGAACGTGTACGTGAACGTGTGACGCCACGCGGCGGGCGGGGCCGGGTGGTGGCCCTGCCCGCCGGTGGTCTTCGACGGACCGGCGGAGCGCTGCCGGGAAGGCGCCCGCGTTCCGCCGGTTCGGCGAATTCGGAGACGGCGGTGGTGATCCGATGACACCGCCGCACTGGTGGTTCGGGTTCGGCTACCGCCCGTGTACGGTGCCGCGGGTGCCGGCGGTGAAGGTCAGGCTCTGCCCGTTCTTGATCGACGAGCTGTCGTAGGAGTACTGGAACGCGTCGGTGCCATCGGCGTTCTCGATGCCGATCGTCGCGCCCACGCCGTGGTCACCGGTGCCGTCCACGTCCTTGTAGCGGTAGCTGATCGTGCCGTCCTCAGTGAGCAGCACCGAGAACGACAGACGGTCGGTGCTGCCCTCTGGGTCGTCGATGCGGACGTTCCGCCACTCGACCACGAAGGTTCGGTTAGGGGCGGTGCCGACCGTACCGGTGTAGATGTCGGCCTCCGCGTCCACGTTCAGGGTCGCCCAGTACGGATAGAGGGCGAGGTTCGGGGCGTTCGGATTCGGCAGCGGGGTGTGGCCGCCGTCGGAGATGGTCGCGAAGGAGATCACCCCGCTGGGCTCGATCCAGACCTCGGAATAGGTCTTGCCGTAGAACGGCATCGCGAACGGCAGCCTCGCCTGCATGGGGAAGGAGAGCCGGTCGGTGCCCGCGATGTACGGCTCGGTGCCGGCCTCGCACGTGTACCCGAACGTGTCCCGCCGCACATCCAGTCCGACGTCCCTCGTCACGTTCCCGGCGACCGTGACCTGGTGGGCGGCGGTGGTCACACAGTGTGAGGCACCGGAGGTCTCCAGCCGATAGGACCCGTGCGGGAGGGTGATCCGATAACGGCCGGAGGTGTCGGTGACCGCTTTGACCGGCGTGCCGGGCACCAGCACCGTGGCACCGGGCTCGGCTGCGCCGCCGGCGGTGACCGTGCCGGTCACCGTGCCGTGCGGCAGCCGGAGCAGGTCGAAGTCCCCGGTCGCGACCTGCCCGTCCACGATGGTCACGGTCCGGCTGGCACTCCGGTGACCGAACTTCGACGCCGTGATCTCGTACTGGCCCGGCGGTAGGCGCAGCATCGAGTAGCCGCCGTTCGCCGCCGTGCCCACCTTACGACCGGAGGAGGCCGTGACCCGCACCTCGGCGTCGCGCAGCGGCATGCCGCCCGCGGTGACCGTGCCGCGCAGGTCGCCGAGCGCGTCGTCGGGCACGGCCCGCACGGCGGCGTACGCGTCCAGCGCGCCTTCGCCGAAGACGTTGTTGTCGTCCGGCGTCCCGCCGCAGTCGGACGCGGGCATGTCGATGGCGGTGTCATCGAGCAGCCGCCGGGTGGCGTCGATGTCACCCCGGAGCGAAGGCGCCGCCGACCACATCAGCGCCACCGCGCCGGCCACGTGCGGCGACGCCATCGAGGTGCCGCTCATCAGCCGATAGTCCCCGTAGGGGGCCGAGGAACGGATATCGACTCCCGGGGCGGAGATGTTCGGCTTGATGTCCCCGTCCCGCCCAGGGCCCGTGGCCGAGCCGCGCCCGAGTTCGCCGTCGATGTTCAAGGAGCCCGAACTGTAGCTCTGGGGGTACACCGCCGGCGTGTCGCTCGATCCACAGCCCATTTCGCCGCCGTTGCCGTTGGCGAACATCGGGAAGATCCCCGCCGCGATCCAACTGTCGACGATGTGCTCGTAGCTCGTGTCCGCAGGGATTTTCCAGGAGTTGTTCACGATGTCGGGTACCAGGTCGTACCGGACGTTCTGGCCGTTCAGGTCGGTCGGCTCGATCAGCCACTGCCCGGCCGCGATCAGCGAGGTCTCCGCGCAGCTCCCCCGCGCGCACCCTCTGGCGGCGATCCACTTGACACCGGGCGCGACTCCGATGCCGTTCTCGCCGGCGACGGTGCCGGTCACGTGGGTGCCGTGCTCCTCCGTGCCGCACGGGCCGAAGGTCGCGCATTCCTTGTGAGGGTCGAACCAGTTGTAGTTGTGATCCACGCGTCCGTCGGCATGCCTGCCGCGGTACTGCGCGGCGAGCGCCGGGTGGTCGAAGTCCGGCCACGTGTCGATGATGGCGACGACGACGCCCTCACCGCGGTTGTTCAGCTCGTTCCAAACCTGTGGCGCCTTGACGCGGTCGATGTTCCACTCGACCGCGTTGGCCGCCTTCCCCTTGACCCGCGGCTGGGCCTTACCCGGCTTGGGCTCAGGCATTTCGATCTCGTCGATGGGGTCGATGGCGGCGACCTCGGGGAGCGCGGCGATCTCGCTCGTCAGCTTCGCGTCGGCGGTGACCTTGACGGCGTTGACGATCCAGAACGGGGTGTGTTCGGCCTTCCGTTCGGTCAGCAGCCGGCGCAGCCCGGCCTGGGACTTGTTCGCGTGGGCGGACTTGGCGTCATGAACCGCCTGGGCCTTGGCCGCCTTGGTGGTGGCCGTGCGGGCGGTGGCGAGGCTCGCCTCGCCCTTGAGCCGGACCAGGTAACTGGCCTTGCCGTCCTTCAGGTCCGCGACGACCGCCCTGTCGATCTTTTCGTTGGCGGGTTCGGCGTGTGCTATGGCCTCCGGTAAGATCAGGCTGAAGGTGGCGAGCAGGCCGATGAGCAGTCGGCCGAGGGTCGGCCACCGGCGGTGTGGGGGATGGGGCACGCGTTCTCCTTCTGATAAGGCGAACTTCCAGGTGCGCGGGACGTGGTCCGCCCCGCCCTGCGGCGGGGACCGGAAGTCGATCCGCGGTCCCCGCCCGCGAAGACCCTGCACCAGGGCGTTGACCATCCAACAGGCCGTTTCGTTGCTCACTTTCTGGTCGCCCCTCTGGCGACATGCGGCGGACGGGGCCCGGTAATGGACCCGCCTTTTGCGTCAGGCTCACGTTGTCGGGCAGGTCGGCGTCCCGGCGATCGTGAGCTCCCCTGCTGGTCGTCTGGCCCGGTCTTACGCCTTTCGCTGTCGCTTGTTCTGCCGGTGCCGTCGTTGCTGGCACGCACGTGAGCAGTACTTGCGGTGTCGTCCTTGAGTCGGCTGGGTGATCGGTGTCGCGCACACGGCGCAGCGGCTCAGGACCGAGACGGTTTCATCACGCGGCGCCCTCTTTTCATCACGCTTCTCGCGGGGTGTCCGGCCTCGCTGGATCGACTGCGCCGCGTCAACAAGGCTGTGCGTGAGAACGCGCCCGCACGGCGTATGGTCGGCCAATTCCTGATCAAGGTCCGGGCACTCGCTGATGATGTCGTCGTCTGGACATCGCAGCAGGTGCAGCAGGTATCCATGGGTGTTCTGAAGCATGCGGATCTGCTCTTCGAGCAGATCCGCGTGCTGCTGCACGGTGCTCCTCCACTGCTGATTTCGATACTTTCCCGACGTCACAACGGCCGCCTGCACAAGGGGCATCGATCCCGTGACGCAGCACAGATACGCGAGACCGATGCGACGGAGCTCCGTCTCGGTGTAGACGCGGCGCCCGTTCACCCGTGGCGGCTTCGGAAGGACCTGCTGCGACTCCCACCATCTCAACGTTGAGGGGGCCAGGTCGGTTCTGTCGGCTCTGTCCGCAGCCGCGGGGATCGTGCCGTACATCGCAGCCGCCCAGATCGCTCGTATCCTGCTGGAACACACCTCCGGAGCAGTCGGCGCGGTCTGGACGTGGGTCGCTGTCGGAGCGGGCGGTGCGGCGGACGCGGCCAACCTGGCCGTGACGATCGGAGGGCCCGTCATCACCTCCACGTTGCTGCCCGCGACGGTCGTCGTGGTGACGTTGGCGGTCGATTGGCGCGTCGCCGTGCTGCTCTGTGTCATCGCGCTCCTGGCGGCCTCGGCGTTGCGGCACGCTGCGAAAGTGGCGGCCGAAGCGGAAGTCGAGCTGGAGCGGGCTGCGGCCGAAGTGGCCGTCCGTGCCATCGAACTGGGTCAGGCACAGCCGGTTCTGCGTGCCGCCGACCAGGCCGAAGGCACGCCTCGGATGAACGCCGCGCTGGAGGACCACCGCGACACCTACCGCGACGGTATGGACCGGGCGCGCCGCCCGTTCTTCCTTTACACCGCTGTGATCGCCTGCGGATTCGCCGCGGTTCTCGGACTGATCGCCTGGCTCCTGCTGAGCGGGCACGCCGGCGTCGCCGAGGCGATCGCCCTGCTCGTGCTGGCCACGCGCTTTCTGCAACCGCTCGGCAATCTCATCGACCTCATCGGCGCCCTGCGGGCGATGACCAACAAGATCGCCCGTATTGAGGAACTGCTCGCCTCGCCGGCCCTGCCCGTTCCAGCCGATCCGGTGCGCAGGATCGACGGCGCAGACGTCGAACTCTCTGACGTCACCTTCACCTATCCGGGCGGTGACGCACCGGCGCTGCGCGCGGTTTCGATGCGATGCCCATCAGGGACGACTGCGGCACTGGTGGGGCCATCGGGCTCGGGAAAGACGACCGTGACCCGACTCGTCGCGCGCTTCTTCGATGTCGATGCCGGGCAGGTGTGCGTCGGAGGCATCGACGTGCGCGAACTCGGTCCCGAGACCTTGCTCGACCAGATCGCCATCATTTTTCAGGACGTCTATCTGTTCGATGACACCATTGAGAACAATCTGCGGCTCGCCCGCCCCGAGGCGACCTGGGATGAACTCAGGGAGGCGGCCCGCGCGGCACGCCTTGACGAGGTCATCAAGCGCCTCCCGGACGCCTGGAACACCCGCGTCGGTGAGGCCGGCGCGCAACTGTCCGGCGGCGAACGGCAACGTGTCGCAATCGCCCGCGCGATCCTCAAACAGGCCCGGATCGTGCTCGTCGACGAGGCCAGTTCGGCACTCGACCCCGAAAACGAAGCCGCCATCACCCAGGCCATCGTCAACCTCGGTGCCGACCCTGGCCGTACGGTCATCGTGATCGCGCATCGCCCTGCCACCTTGGCCGCCGCGGACCAGGTGGTCTCCCTTGATGCCGGCGAGGTCACGGAAGCCGGTTCACCCGACGACCTGTTGCGGACCGACGGGATTCATCTCGTGGCCGCGGATACGGCCGCGAGGACAAGCGTGCGCCCGGTGTACATCGTGGAGACGTTCGCTCGCTTCCTTCATCCCGGAGCCTTCGGTGAGGAGTAGGCGATGAGCCTGCGCGGGGGCTCCGCGCGGTTGAGCGAACCACAGGATCGCGCTGCGGGCGGCGAGCCCTCAGCCGTCGGCGGTCGGGAACCGGTCCACACGCCACGGCTCAGGTCGTCACCATGGGCAGTCGTGCCGGTGCTGTGCCTCGTACTCGTGGCGATGACGGCGTTTGGAATCGCCTTCGGGGCGGTCGGGATCGACATGTCAACGGTCGGAGACGTGCTCTGGCATCGCATGGCCGGCGGTTCCCGGCATGTCGGAGGCGTTGGCGACCAGATCGTTTGGAACCTTCGGGTACCCCGCGTGCTGCTTGCCTGTGTGGTCGGGGCGGGCCTGGCGCTTGTAGGGACGGTTCTGCAGGCTACCGTGTGAAATCCACTCGCCGACCCGTATGTGCTCGGCGTATCGGCGGGCGCGGGGCTGCTGGCCTCAGTCGTGATCGTTGCCGGTTCGGCTGCTCTGGCGGATCGCGCTGCGGTTACCGAAGCGCTCGCACGCGTCAGCCTGCTCGAGTACCGGTCGCGTCAAATCAGCACTCTGTCCGGCGGTGAAAAGCAGCGCGCGCTTGTGGCTCGCGCCATCGCCCAGGACAGCCCGCTGCTTGTGCTCGACGAACCGACCAACCACCTTGACATCCACGCTGCCCTAGATCTCCTGGAACTCGTGCGACGACGCCGTGGTGGTGAGTGAGCCGTAGCGGGCGTCTGATGGTCTGGTCAGTGTCGGCGGGTACGTGCCTGGGGAGCGCGGCGGGACGCGATGAGGCTGAGCACGCCGATGGCGAGCAGCGGCCAGCCGCCGGTGACCCGGAAGTAGATGACGCCTCCTCGTGCGGGGCCAGGCGCGGTGCGCGCCGGCAGGTGTCGTGTGGCCGGGGCGTCGATGAGGGTCAGGTAGAGCGGGTGGGCCATGGAGGGTGACGTCGTTTTCCGGGCCGCCGAGGTCGCGCCACAGCAGGCGCGGTTGGTCGATGCGGGTTCCGGTCGTCGCGCACGGCGGAGTCCTCCACCGCCAAGATGAGGCGCGCGCGTGCTCGGGCTCGAAGTGCGTGGTGCGCCCGGGGCCCCGTTCTGGGTGAGGACGCGGAGCCCGGTGTGCAGCCAGTCCGGGTGTGCCGCCATGCAAGCGACCATACAATACCATATGGTATGGCCCGTTGGGTGAGGGTCAGCCGGCATCCCACACGATGGCGGTCAGCAGCCGCAGGGCCTGGGCGGTGCTGCGGTTCTCGACCGATTTCGGGAACCCGTTGAACGGGATCTGCGCGACCACGGCGGCAACCTCCGGATCGTCCGCGGCCACGACGATGGCGTGCGCGCCGCCGAGCGAGTTGAGAGGTCTTCCACCACGCACAGGTCGCCGGAATCTACAACATTTCCACCCTGGCCACCCACCGTCGACGCGGGTACGGCGGCTCCATCACCCTCGCCGCCCTCCACACCGCCCGGAGCCACGACCACCGCATCGCGGTCCTCCAGGCATCGACGGACGGCGAACCCGTCTACCACCGTCTGGGCTTCCAGTCCTGTGGCCGGTTCACCGAATACGCCCTCACCCCCTGAGTGAGGCGGCATCCGGCGACGGCGTCACGTTCCCGAGCCGGGACACCGGCACGATCACAGGTCGCCTCCAGATGTCAGCCGCCGAGGTGCGCGCCGCCGTTGACGTGTACGACCTGGCCGGTGATGTGACCGGCGCCGGGGGATGCGAGGAACGCGATCGTGGCGGCGACGTCCTCGACCCGGCCTGCGCGGCCGGTGGCGGTCTGGGCGACCAGCGCCGTACGGCGCTGCTCGGGCAGCCCGTCGCCGAAGAACTCGGTCTCCTCGATCAGCCCCGGTGCCACGACGTTGGCGGTGATGCCGCGCCCGCCGAGCTGGAACGCCAGTTCGGCGTTCCAGGCGAGCACTCCGGCCTTGGCCGCGCCGTAGCCCGCCGCGCCCTTGGCCGCGGCGATCGAGCCGAGGGTGACGACGCGGCCCCCGTCCGTCAACCGCGGCGTGAGCGCCGTGGTCACCAGCAACGCGCTCACCAGATTGGCCTCCAGGTTGGCCAGCCACGCGTCCCGCAGCCCGGCCAGGTCCCGGGGCTCGGGACGCCTGAAGTCGGTGTTGCCGCCCGCGTTGTTGACCAGCACCTCCACCCGCTGCGGCAGCTCGGGCAACGCGGCCTCGATCTCGGCGGGAACCGTCACGTCGAACGGCACGGCCCGCACCCTGTTTCCCAACTCGGCCACCGCCCTGTCCAGGACGTCCTTGCGGCGGCCGGTGATCACCACCTCCAGGCCGGCGGCTGCCAGCGCCGCCGCAGTGGCCTTCCCGATCCCTGTGCCGCCACCCGTCACCACGGCTGTACGCGTCATGCCCTGACTCCTTGTTTAGATCTAAACTTCTCCTCGTAGAATAGGAAACGTGACCCAGCACCGCAAACCCGACGCCGTAGATGAGATCCAACTGGCCTGGCGCCGGGAGCGCCCGAGCACCCCTGTCGCCTCGATCGGGATCGTCACCCGCGTATGGCGGGCCGCCAAACTGTTCGGCGATGAACGCCGCCGCACGCTGGCCCGACTCGGCATCGACGGCGCCACCCTCGACCTGCTGTCCACGCTGCGGCGCAGCGGCTCCCCGTACACCATGACCCCGGCAGAGCTGCGCGCCTCGTGCCTGGTCACGGCGGGCGCCATCAGCCAGCGCGTCACCCGCGCCGAGAAGGCGGACCTGGTCCACACCACACGCGGTCCGCGCGGGCGCACCCAGACGGTCACCCTGTCCGATGCCGGGCACCGGCTCGTCGAGGACACCGTCGATGCCCTGCTGACCCATGAAGACGCGCTCATCGCCCACCTCGACGAGGACCAACGCGAACACCTCACCGTCCTGCTCCGCACCCTGCTGGACGGCCTCATCGAACGCCTCGACGCCGACGAACGCCCTGGTCAGGTCGGCGACGATGCCCCCGGGCCGTGACCGCGACCGCCGCATCCAGCACACCCGCGCGTAAGGTCGAGCTGTGCATCATCGGCGCGGTCCGCTGGGCCAGGGCGGGTCCCTGAGCGATCGGCTCCCGGAGGCGGGCGGCTTCGGCCGCCACGGCTGAGCCGAACTCGGGGTCGCCGCCCGCGCGGATCGCCAGACCGGCCGAAAATCCAGAATTCAACGAGCCGAATCTACGATGTTCATCGTGGCGTTGCCGGTCGGCCCGAGCGCATTCAACGTTGATCGATGAACTCGCCGCATGCAATCCCATGTCCTGTCACGCACCCGTGCCCTCGCACGCGTGACCGCCGCGCTAGGCGTCGTCCTCGCCCTCGGGGCGGCTGTGCCCGCCGCCCATGCGGCGGACCCGCTGCCCGGGATCGACGGTGGCGGCACGCCCCGGGACCCGTACCAGATCGACTCGGCCGACGACCTGCGCACGGTCGCCGGCGCGATCAACGGGAACCCGGGCGGCTTCGGCGGCGCGGCCTATCGGTTGACCGCCGACATCGACTTCGGCGGAAGCACTTTCGGCGGTATCAACTCCTTCACTGGAACACTCGAAGGCGCTGGTCACACGATCAGCGACATCCGGCTCGTACGGGAGGCGTCGGCGGGGGGCGAGGCCGACCGCCTGGGACTGGTCCGTCGCCTGGACGGCGGCACGATCCGCAACCTCACCCTCGACCGTGTGCAGGCCGACGCCGGGACGAGCACCGGCGGCTGGATCGGCGCGGTCGCCGTGGTGGCCACCGACTCCACCCTGACGGGCAACTCCGTGAAGGGCGCGCGGCTCATCGCGAACAGCGCCGAGAAGGTGGGCGGCATCGTCGCCGAGCTGCACAACGGAACCATCGAGGACAACCTCGTGACCGGCTCCCTGAGCGCGGCCAAGATGCCCGCCGGCATCGCCGCCTATGTCAACCAGAACTCCCAGGTGCGGCACAACCTGGCGGCGGCCGACCTGACGATCAACGCCCCGGGCGGGGACGGTGGCACGCGCGGCATCGACGCGGGGCTCATCGCCGGCTATCCGGGCTCGCCCAACGGCTCCTCCTTCGCGGGCAATGTCGCGCTGTCCGGCTCGATCGCCTACACGGGCAAGGCCGACGGGTTCGTCGGCCGCATCATCGGCTACACCGGCTACGACGGCTGGACGGCCGAGAACAACCTGGCCAACGCCGCGATCACCATCAGCGGCCGGCCGGTCACCGGGCCCGGCGCCAAGAACCAGCACGGCACGGACGCCACGGCCGACCAACTCGCCCAGCGGGCGACGTACGAGAAGCTGGGCTGGGACTTCGCCAACGCCTGGCGCTGGGACGACGCACTGCGCCACCCGGTGCCGCAGTACACCCCGACGCTGTTCGGCAGCGGCACCGCGGAGCAGCCCTACGAGATCGCCTCCCCCGAGGACCTGGAACTGCTCGCCGCCCAGCTCAACGCCGGCAACGCCCGGTACACCGGCGGCAGGCACTTCGCCCTGACCGCCGACCTCGACTTCGCCGGACGCGAGCCGTTCGGCGGCATCAACCGCTTCGAGGGCGTGCTGGACGGCGCGGGACACAAGGTCAGCGGCCTGGTCTACGCCCCGCAGTCGAGCGCCGGCGGCGAGGCCGACCGGCTCGGCCTGGTGCGGCAGCTCGTCGGCGGCACCATCCGCGGCCTCACCCTGACGAACGTCAAGGCCGACGGTGGCACGCGCGGCGGGTTCGTGGCCGGCCTCGCCGTCGTCGCCACCAACGCGACCCTGACGGGCAACGCCGTGCTCGACGCCGGTCTCACGGCCACCGGCGCGGAGAAGGTGGCGGGCCTGGTCGCCGAGCTGCGCGGCGGCTCCGTCACCGACAACTGGGTACGCGCCGCGATCAGCGCGCAGAAGATGCCCGCGGGCCTCGTGTCCTACTCCAACGGCGGCGTGACGATCCGCAACAACCTCGCCGAGGCGACCCTCAGCGTGGCGGCCGACGGCGGCGCGGGCGGCACCCGCGGCATCGACGCCGCGAACATCGTGGCCTACCCGGGCAACCCGAGCGCGGGCGGCTCGTTCACCGGCAACGTCGCGCTGTCCGGCTCGATCGCCTACCGGGGCAGGATCGACGGGTTCGCCGGTCGCGTCGTCGGCTACACCGGCTATGACGGCTGGACGGCCGAGAACAACCTGGCCAACGCCGCGATCACCATCGGCGGGCAGGCCGTCAGCGGGCCGGGCGCCAAGAACCAGCACGGCACGGACGCCACGGCCGACCTGCTCGCCCAGCGGGCGACGTACGAGAAGCTGGGCTGGGACTTCGCCGAGAAGTGGAGCTGGGACGCCAAGCTCGGCCATCCGGTGCCGAAGTACGTCTCCTCGGCCGAGGCGCCGAACCGGATCACCACCACCTTCCACGGCGACCCGGGCACGCAGCGCGCCTTCACCTGGTATTCGACCCTGGACACGGACGGCGCCGTCGCCGTGCTGAGCACCGACCGCGAGTTCCCCGAGGGCTCGGCCACGGTGACCGTCCAGGCGCAGCGCGAGGAGAGCGCGGACGGGGAGACCTTCTACCGCGCCGTCGCCCGCGACCTGCGGCCCGGCACCACGTACTACTACCGCGTGGGCAGCGCGGGCGAGCAGGTGTGGAGCGCCACCGGCACGTTCGTCACGGCGAAGGGCGGGGACGAGGACTTCACGTTCATCGACCTGACCGACACCCAGTCGCAGAACCTGGCCGAGGCGGAGCTGTCGGCGCAGACCATCGCCAAGGCGCTTCGGCACGTGCCGGACGCGGAGTTCGTCATGCACAACGGCGACGTCGTCGAGGACGGCGGCCGGGAGCAGGACTGGAAGGACCTGCTCGACGCCGCCCGCCCGAGCCTGCTGAAGACCACGCTCGCGCCGGCGTCGGGCAACCACGACGCGGCGGCGAACGCGTTCGCCGACCACTTCACGCTGGAAGGCCCGCAGGACCAGGACCGGTCCGGCGGCGTGTACTACTCCTACACCTACAACCGCGCGCACTTCATGGTGCTCAACACCAACGAGGGCGGGCCCGAGGGGATCTCCCGGAAGCAGATCGACTGGCTCCGGACCGACGCCAAGGCCGCGCGCGACGCCGGGGCCAGGTGGCTCGTCCTGTCCATGCACAAGGGCACCTACACGACGGCGAACCACCTGGACGACGGCGACGTCATGGCGATGCGCCGCACTCTCGTGCCGGTGATCGACGAGCTGGACATCGACCTGGTGCTGCAGGGCCACGACCATGTGATGAGCCGGTCCAAGGTGCTGGCCGCCGACCCCAAGGGGGTCCAGGGCGCACGGCCGGTCGAGACCACCAAGATCACCGAGGTCCGCGCCGGGAAGCGCGTCGAGTACGCGGTGGACCCCAAGGGTTCCATCTACTTCCTGCCGAACACCGCCGGCGCCAAGCACTACAAGCAGGCCACCAACCCGCAGGGCGTGGACCTGGAGCCCTACCTGCGGCTGTTCGACCGCACCGGTGAGCAGGCGGGCGAGAACTTCACGTCGGTGAACGTCACGGCCGCCCGCCTCACGGTGAACGTCTACGACATCCGCGACCGCGGCGTACCGCGCCTGTTCGAGGGCTTCGGAATCGACCGCGCGATCTCCCCGGTCGCCGCCCGGATCGACGAACTGCCCGCCGCCCCCGACATCACGCTGAAGGACGCCAAGGCGGTGGCCGCGGTGCGCGATGCCGTGAACGGGCTCACCGAGGCGCAGCGTGGCGCCCTGACCGGGCTGGCGCGCCTTGCGGACGCCGAGCGCCGGCTGCGCGAGCTGGGCGGGCTGGTGTCCACCGACGGCAAGACCGTGGCCTGGGCCGACCCCGGCGCGACCGCCCGCCAGATGGTCACCGTCCGCAACGACACCGCGTCGGACTTCACCGGCACGCCGGTCCAGCTCCGCATCCCGTCGGCACCCGACGTCAAGCGGGACGAGCTGGCCTTCTTCGCCGCCGACGGCGCGCCCTTGCCGTTCGAGGTGGAGACCTGGCGGCCGGGCACCACCTCGACGGTGTGGGTCCGGGTGCCGAGCCTGCCCGCCGGATCGGCGCGCCAGGTGTGGGCCTACTTCGGCGGCGGGGCGCCCGGCAACGACCCCACCGCCGTGTGGGGTGAGGCGTACTCCCTGGTCGAGCACTTCGGCGGCGACACCGCGAGCGGCGAGCGCCGCACCGACTCCACGGGGCGGCAGACCGGCCTCGTGGTGGGCGGCGACCTGACCGCCGGCCCCTCGGAGCGGGGCACCGGCCAGGCGCGGTTCGGCGCGTCGCGCCTGCAGTACGCGGGCGACGTCGGCGGCGGTCACGACCGTATAGCGATCAGCGGCGTGTACTCCCTCACCGAGGAGGATTTGGCCGCGCTGGGCGCACCGGCCCCCGTGGTCGCGAAGGAGAGCGCGACCGGTGACGGGCAGCTCACGTTCTGGCAGGGCGTGCGGCCGGACGAGAAGCAGGTCGGCACGCGCCTTTCGGGCAACAGCTTCGAGTTCGGAAACGTCGATCTGAGCAACCGGTTCGGCTTCCCGGCCGACGGCAGGCCGCACCTGGTCACCCAGACCTACGACGGCATGACGTACTCGGTGTTCGTCGACGGGCGCGAGGTGCACAGCCAGATGGTCGAGTACCGCAGCACCTTCTCGGACCCGGCCGTGCAGACGACGATCGGCGACTACTACACCAACGACGGCACCCTCCGGACGCCGTTCCACGGACTGGTCGATGAGGTGCAGATCGCGGGCGTGGCCTTCACTCCCGCCTTCGAGTCATTCCGGCATGCGAACCTGTTCGGCGATGCCGTGACCTTCGGCGAGCGGGTCGAGCGTGCGCGCGAGCGCCTGACGCTGGTGGTCGGCACGCCGCGCGCGGGCGGCTCGCTGGAAGCGGGCCTGGTCGAGGTGACCGGTACCGTCAGCCGGCGCGCCGAGCTCACCGCGCGGGTGGGCGGCGAGCAGGTGCTCGCCCAGCGGGTCGATGCCGGGCCGTTCACGGTACGCGTGCCGGTGAACCGGATCGGCGAGCACACGCTCACCGTCGGCGCCGCCGCCATCGGCAAGTCGGGTAAGCCCGCTTCCGGTGGGTCGCGAGACGTGGCCGAGCCGGTCGAGATCCGGGTCACGGTCAAGGACACCGTGGCGCCCGCCGCGCCGAAGGTGAGCGACGCCGCCTCGGGTTCAGGCAACCGCGTCACGCTGAGCGCGACGCCGCAGACCCAGGACCGCGAGCCGGTCGAGGCCAGGTTTTACGCGGGCCCGACCATCCCGCTCAGCGCCTCGAACGTCGTCGTACGCACCGGGACCACCCCGGACCGGGTGCCCGACGCGCTGAAGCCCGGTAGCGGCACCGTGGGCAAGGAGTCGCTGCCGACGACGAAGGGAACGAACGAGAACCCGTTCCAGATCTATGAGATCTCACTGACCGGCGAGCAGGCGAAGCAGCAGGAGTTCCATCTGACCTGGACGGGCTCCGGGGACGACCGCACCGTCTCGGCCCACGTGTACGACCACGCGGCCGGCCGCTGGATCCTGAAGGACGCAGGGGCCGATCCGTCCGGTGCCGCAGTCGAGCTGGACGTGACCGCCCGCGCCGGCGAGAACGTCGTGGCCGGCGGGAAGCTGCACCTGCTGGTCTGGCGCGGCCTGACCGCGCTGCCGGGGCAGGAGGGCGACGACATCGAGTCCATGCCCGCCGCCGACCGGTACGACTGGGCCTTCGACCACGTGCCGGACTCCCAGCTCTACGCGCAGGCGACGCCCGACCTCATGACGCACCAGTTCGAGTACGTCGCCGACGTCGCGGCGGAGCGCAAGACCAAGCTGGTGCTCCAGTCGGGCGACTGGGTCAACCGTGAGTACCTGTCGCAGGAGTACCAGTGGGAGAACGCCGAGCCGTCGGCGCGGGCGCTGGAGAAGGCGGGCCTGCCGTACATGATCTCGTGGGGTAACCACGACTACTCGGACGCGCGCAACGGCCGGATCATGCTGCCGAAGTACTTCCCGATGGAGCGGTTCGAGAAGAGTCTCAAGGGCGGCCCCTGGCGGTTCGGGGGCAGCGACAACATCGACAACTACTACTACACGGCCGAGATCGACGGGGCGAAGCTCCTGCTGATCACCGTCGGCTTCTTCTCCGCGGACAACGCCGGCGACCCCGGACTGGCCTGGGCCAAGCGCGTCATCGAGGCCCATCCCGACCACGCGGTGATCATCGCCAATCACAACTCGGTGAACCAGGGCGTCAACGGCTGGTCGAACGGCAACGTCACCCAGGCGCTGGTCGATCCGTACCCGAACGTCAAACTGGTGCTCGGCGGCCACATCGCCGGCACCGGCGTCGCCTCGCGGCAGTCCGCAGGCGGCAACCACGTCTACGGCGTACTGACCGATTACCAGTCGCGCGTCTACGGCGGGCAGGAGTACCTCAAGCACATCAGCGTCGATGCCGAGAACGACCTGATCTACTTCAACACCTGGTCGCCCCTGCTGGGCAAGGCGACGTCCGACGGGAACTGGCACCACAAGGTCCCCCAGGGCGCGATCCCCGGTTTCCACGGCGCGGACACGGAGAACTTCGCCCTGGAGATCGACCTCGGCGGCAGCACGACACGGACCCTCGCCGCCGAATCGCTCACCGTCGCGGCCGGCGCGCGGCAGCAGGTCGGGCCCGTACGGCCGGCGGTCGGCGCCCAGCAGGTCTCGGTGGTGCTCAACGGCCTCACGCGCGGCGGCTCCTACGAGTGGTACGCCGAGCTGCGCGACCCCGCGGGACACGTGACCCGCAGCGCCGTCAGCGCCCTCACCGTGGCGAAGGCGCCCGCCTGGGCCGCCGGGACCGTCTACACCGGCGGCAGTGAGGTGACCTACCGCGGTGCGCTCTGGCGGGCGGCGTGGTGGACCCGCGACCAGGCGCCGGGCGACCCGAACGGGCCGTGGCAGGAGATCGCCGCGACCGCCGACGGCACCGCCGCCTGGACACCGACCCGCATCTTCGTGGCCGGTGACGTGGTGGAACACCGTGGCCACCGGTACAGGGCCGCATGGTGGACCCGCAACCAGCAACCGGGCGATCCACGCGGCCCCTGGCGCCCGCTGAGCTGACCCTGGTATGAACCGTGGGCGTGATCGTCGCGACCGGTCCGACTGCGACGATCACGCCCACGACCCCAGGGAGCCCTCGCGCAGGGGCAAATTCTGCAATCGACTCCAAACTTTGAATAGACTCCACGTATGACCGAAGGGCTGCGCGAGCGCAAGAAGCGACAGACCCGGCAACGCATCTCCGATGTGGCCATCGGCCTGTTCGTCGCGCGCGGCTTCGACAACGTCACGATCGCCGAGGTCGCCGCGGCCGCCGAGGTGTCGGTCAACACCGTCTACAACTACTTCCAGGCGAAAGAGGACCTCGTCCTCCCGCCGGAGGAGGCCTCCCCGCAGCGGCTGGCCGACATCGTGCGCGGGCGAGGGCCCGGCCGGTCGGCGGCCGATGCGGTTTTGGCGCGGCTGCGGCAGGAGGTGCGCGGACGTGAGCGCACAGTCGGGCTGAGCGAGGGGTTCGGGCGGGTGCTGGAGATGATGCGGGCCGCGCCCACGCTGACCGCCCGGCTGGAGCGGCTCGCCCACCAGATGACCGCCGAACTGGCCGCCCATCTGGCCCACGAGACCGGCGCCGCGCCCGGCGACCCACTGCCCCGGGCCGTCGCCTGGCAGCTGGGGAGCCTGCACAGCCTGGTCTTTTCGGAGATCGGCAGGCGTACCGCGGCCGGCGAGCGGCCGGGCGTCATCGCCGCGGACGTGCTGGAGCTGATCGACGTCGTGGAGGGCCTCATGGGGGAGCGCCTGCTCGGCTATGCCGTACGAGAGGAATGAGCAGTTGTTCAGAGTGACGATCAGAGGGAAGTTCACCGGGCTCGACGACGCCGGGCGGGCGGCCGTGCTGGCCGCGGGCGGCACCGCCTACACCGAGGCCGGGACGTTCACCCACGATTCGAGTGTGACGGCCTTCACCTTCCGCTGCGAGGTGCCGGCGGGCCCGGACGACGGCGAGGACGAGGCGGGGCTCGGCGCGATGGCCGCGCTGGAGGCGCACGGGCACCCGCATGAGATCTTGAAGCTCGCTGTGACCGACATGGGCGACATCAAGATCCGCACCAAGGGGCGCCGGGCGTCACCGATGTCACGGTCTGTCACGGTCGCGACGTGAGCCGGTCGGAGCCACCCATGGATCGCACACGCGACGCGCCGCCGATCATGGCGCTGGTCAGGGGGGCGATCGTCGCTCCCGCTGGGCAAGGCGCGAGATGACGGGCCGGTGATCTTGCCAGAAGGGGGCGGGGGAAGGAGACTCATTTCATGTGACTCCCCGGGAGGGACATGAGCAGGGAGCGATTACTGCGCACGCTGGGCATCGCCGCGATCGTGGTGGGGCTCTTCATCGGTCTGTCCCCCATTCCGCACAATGGCGTGGTGGCGGCGGTGGTGCTGATCGCGACGACGGCCTTCGCCCGCCTCCCCGAAACCGTCGGCGGCGTCTCGACGGCGGCCTCCTGAACCGCCACGACGAACCGGATCATTGCCGGCCCCGGTACGGCGGGCGGAGCGCGTGGCGCCGCACTGCACCACTGGGCCCGAGCTTCAAATTGATCGGCACCTGGGCTGGCCGAACTGCTTCGTGGCCGGCTCCGGCCACTTGACTTCATGTTGACATTAACTTGCAGACTTGTCCTCACATCAAGCGATGATCGCTGATCGGAGGCAAGGAATGTTCGACGTCGTCATCGTCGGCGGGGGCCCGGCCGGGATGGCCGGTGCTCTGGCGCTCGGGCGGGTTCACCGGGCGGTGTTGCTGGTCGATGCCGAGGAGGGCCGCAACGCCGCCGCGGGCAGTGTGCACAACTTCCTCAGCGAAGGGCTGATCATGGCGTCCGCGGACCTCGCGCAGAACGCCGCCGCCGCCCACCCGAAGGGCGGCGCTAACGTGCCGCTCGCCACGGCGGGCCTGCTGATCGGCATGCTGCTGTCGGTCCTGGACCAGACGGTGGTGGCCATCGCCCTGCCCGACATCGCCGCCGACCTGGGCGGCATGGACGCGATCGGCTGGATCGTCACCTCCTACATATTGGCCTCGACGGCGACCGGCGCGCTCTACGGCCGGATCAGCGACCGGTTCGGCCGGCGCCCGGTGTTCGTCACGGCGGTCGCCGTCTTCGTCGTGGGTTCCGCACTGTGCGGCCTGGCCCAGACGACGCCGCAGATGATCGCCGCCAGGACCTTCCAGGGCATCGGGGCCGGAGCGCTGTTCGTACTGCCCGCGATCGCGCTGTCGGAGCTGTTCCCGCAGCGGCTGCGCAGCAGGGTCCAGGGCTTCACCGGCGGTGTCTTCGCGGTGGCCGGCGTGGGCGGCCCGCTCGCCGGCGGCGCGATCACCGACGCCTGGGGCTGGCGCTGGATCTTCTACGTCAACCTGCCGCTCGGCCTGCTCGCCATGGCGCTCGCCGCGTACGCGCTGCGGCTGCCCAAGCCGGGCGGGCTGGACCAGGCTCGAACGCGTGGCCCGCCCGCGGCCATGACTCTTCAGGCGTTGAGCAGGTCGAGGGCGACATCGACGATCATGTCCTCCTGGCCGCCGACGAGGCGGCGTCTGCCGCCTTCGAGCAGGACGGCGCGCACGTCGACGCCGTACCTGCGGGAGGCGGTCTCGGCGTGGCGCAGGAAGCTGGCGTACGCGCAGGCGTAGCCGAGGGTGAGGGTTTCGCGGCCCACCTGGACGGGGGCGGTCCTGGAGGGGGCGGACGATGGCGTCGGCGGCGTCCTGCAAAGCGAACAGGTCGCAGCCGTGCTCCCACCCCTTGGCTCGGCGACGGCGATGAACGGCTCGATCGGCAGTTGCCCGCGCCCGCGCCATGCCCGGCCAGGGAGGCGTCCACGCGGGTCACGCCCTCCTCTACGGCGACGACGCTGTCGGCGACGGCGAGCGAGGTTCTGGTGGGCGTGGATGCCGAGCCGGGTCTCCGGGGCGAGGACGTCGCGGTAGGCGCGGACACGGTCGCGTACGCCGTCCATGGTGAGACGGCCGCCGGAGCCGGAGCCGGAGCCGGAGCCGGTGACGTAGACGTCGCCTTCGCTTCCGTCTGCGGTCGGCGGGCGACTCCCTCTGACCTGCACCGGCGTCGGGAAGGCACTGCTGGCCCACGCCGAAGCGGAGCTGCTGGAGGAGGTGCTCCACCGTCCGCTGCGCAGGCTCACCCCGTACTCGATCGTGGACCCCGCCCGGCTGAAGGACGAGATCCGGCGGATCCGGACGACCGGCGTGGCCTATGAGCGGGAGGAGGCGCGGCTGGGGATCGCCCGCATCGCGGCGCCGATCTTCAGAGGCGGCACGGTGGTGGCGGCCGTGTCGATCGCGGCGCCGGCGACCCGGTTCCACCCGCCCCGGCCGGCGCCCGCCGTGAAGACCGCGGCGCTGGGTGTGTCACGGGCACCGCTCAAGGCGATGTGAAGGCGTGGCCGATCGATCGGGATTCGGCGTGCCGGTGTGCCGGGTCGCCACTGAATCGGCCGGGCCGTGGGGCGGGTCAGCGGTAGAGGGCGGCGATGGCCGCCAGCACCTGTTCACGGGCGGTGGTCGCGGGGGTGACGCCGGTGAGCACGTAGGCGGCCAGCCCCTCGGCCAGTGCCACCAGGGTGAGCGCCGTGCCCTGGGGATCGACGGCGGCCGGGATGCGGCCGGCCTTCTGGTCGCGGGCGATGAGATCGGCGATCTGGTGGTGGAAGTCGGCGTACAGGACGCGCAGCCGGGCGGCGATGGCCTCCTCGGCGAAGGCGATGGCCTGGAAGGACTGCCTGACGCGCAGGTGCGCCTCGGTCGCGGCGTCGTAGGGGATGAGCTCGCCCAGCACGGTGGTGAGCACCAGGCGCGGCTCGGCGGCCTCCAGGTCGGCGCCGGTCTTGGCCCGGATGCGGGCGCTGGACAGCTCGTTGCCGCGCTCGAAGGCGGCCTCGATGAGTTGCCGCTTGGCCGGGAAGTAGTGCTGCACCCTGCCTGGTGAGACGCCGGCCCGGGCGGCCACCTCGGTCAGCGAGACCGCCGCCAGGCCGCGGTCGGCGACGATGGCGAGCACGGCGTCGGCGATCTCACCGCGCCGCCGCACATGCTGCGCGCCCGGCCCCCTGCCCATGGCTCCTCCCGGCTTTTCAGTGTGCTCACATCGGATTATATGCTGGGGCTCGGTAATTCGATGTGATCGCATCGAAATATGGGGAGGTGGTCGGTGCCGGTCGTACTGGCGCTGCTGTGCGCCGCGCAGTTCATGGTGGTGCTGGACGTGTCGGTGGTGAACGTCGCGCTGCCGTCCATCCAGCACGCGCTCGGCTTCGACGCGCGGCATCTGGCGTGGGTGGGCAACGCCTACGCGCTGAGCCTCGGCGGGCTGCTGCTGGTCGGCGGGCGGCTGGCCGACCTGTACGGGCACCGGCGCGTCTTCAGCGCCGGCCTGGTGGTGTTCACCGTCGCGAGCCTGGGCGGCGGCCAGGCAGGCCAGCCCGATCGGCACGTTGATAAGCAGGATCGACCGCCAGGACAGGTACTCGGTCAGCGCACCGCCGATCAGG
>NZ_POUA01000049.1 GCF_003236385.1 Spongiactinospora gelatinilytica | reverse complement strand
GCCGTCCGGCACCCCCACCGCCGAAGGCGTCGTACAGGCCACGAACCAGCCCACCGGCGAGCCCTCCCCCACCGAGCCGGCCGGCGAGGCGGGCGGCCACTCGGTGCTGAACGCCGAGGCGACGGACCCGCAGAAGCTGTCGCTGGCCGAGGCGTTCCCGGACAAGAAGGCCGAGTTCAACGGCGTCGCCTACACCCGCGTCAAGACCGATATGACCGGCAAGTGCGCCAAGGCGGCCATCGGAAAGTTCGCCGAAGCACTGGACGGCAACAAGTGCAGCCGGATCGTCCGCGCCACCTACGTTGACGGCAAGAAGCGCCACGCAATCACCACCGGCATCGCCGTGTTCCCCACCAGAGAGGACGCCCTCGCCGCCGACAAGGCGAAGAACCTCGGCACCAACGTGTGGTTCCGCGCGCTGCCCGGCGGGTCCGGTTCGGGCGCGGAGCGGGTGCACATCGCGGGCGGGTACGCGTCCGGGCTGGTGTGGGGCCGCTACATCGTCTTCAGCTACGCCACCAACGCCGACGGCCACACCCCGACCGCCAAGGAGAAGGCGCTCGGCGAGGTGAGCGGCGCGTTCCGCGACAACACGGCCCTGGTCCTGGAGCGCCGCATCACGGGCTGACGACCTTCCCGTCTCCCTCTGGGCGACCGTCGTCCAGCCGTTCGCGGAGGGGACGGCGGTGCAGTGCCCGCACGGCGGCGACCAGGACGTCGCCGAGCGGCATGGGGAGTTCGGTGTCGAGTTCGCGCATGGCGGCGGTGGTGGCGGCCCAGTCCGCCTCGATGAACGGCAGCAGCCCCTTCGCCCGCGCCGTCAGGCTCGCGACCCTGGTCCGGGCGTCGGTTCCGGGTTCGAGAGCGAGCAGTCCGGAGCGCGTCATCAGGCGCACCGTCTGGCTGGCCGCCGAGTGGGTCACTCCGACGCTGCGCGCCAGGTCCCGGATCGGCATCGGGCCCTCGGCCGCCAGGGCCCTGATGATCGGGGAGTAACGCGGCCGGTAGTCGTCGAGGCCCGCACTGCCGTACCGGTCGGCCAGGTCGCCGTCGAGGAGTTCCAGCAGGTGGCGCAGGAGGGTCCCGACAGCCTCCCGGTCAGGTACGGGCACGGGGTCGGTCATGCTCATGGCCATCAATCTAACAGTGCTGTTATAAATTGTCGTCATGGTCGATCTCTATCCCGCCGACACCGAGCCGCACGAAAGCGGCATGCTCGACGTCGGCGACGGCAACCACATCTACTGGGAGATCTGCGGCAACCCGGACGGCAAGCCCGCCGTCGCCCTGCACGGCGGTCCCGGTTCCGGATGCACGCCGGGCTGGCGACGCTACTTCGATCCGGCCGTCTATCGCCTGGTGCTGTTCGACCAGCGCGGCTGCGGCCGGAGTACTCCGCTCGTGAGCGACCCCTCGGTGAGCCTCGAGCACAACACCACCCATCACCTGCTGGCCGACATCGAGACCCTGCGGCGGCACCTGGGCATCGCCGAGTGGCTGGTGTTCGGCGGCTCGTGGGGGGCGACGCTCGGGCTCGCGTACGCGGAGAAGCACCCCGAACGGGTCTCGGAGCTGGTCCTGTTCAGCGTCACGAACACCTCGCGCCGCGGGGTCGGGTGGATCACCCGCGACATGGGCCGGATCTTCCCCGAGGAGTGGGCCCGGTTCCGCGACGCCGTACCGCCCGAAGATCGGGACGGCAACCTGGCCGCGGCGTACGCGAAGCTGCTCGGCGACCCCGACCCGGCGGTCCGCGAGAAGGCCGCGCGCGACTGGTGCGCCTGGGAGGACACCCACGTGGCCACGACCAGGGACTACCGGCCCGACCCCGGATACCAGGACCCGGAGTTCCGGATGGTCTTCGCCCGCCTGGTGACCCACTACTGGGCGAACGCGGCGTGGCTGGAGGAGGGCGTCCTGGTCCGGGAGGCGGGCAGGCTGGCGGGCACGCCCGGCGTACTGGTCCACGGACGGATGGACGTGAGCGGCCCGCCCGACATCGCCTGGCAGGTCGCGCGGCGCTGGCCCGACGCCAAGCTCATGCTGATCGACGAGGCGGGCCATGGCACGGGCCACGCCGGCATGGCCGAGGCCCTGCTCGACGCCATCGACGGCTACGGCCGATCCCGGCCGGGAGCCACCGCCTAGACCGGGAGGGTGCGCACGCGGCGGGTCGCCTCGGCCCGTCGCGCCAGCTCTCCCGGTGGCGGGTACCGGACCTCCTCCAGGCACAGCCCGTGCGCGGGCGCGACCGTCACCGCCGAGTCCCGTACCGCACGCCGCAGCACCTCCCCCGGCCAGGCGACCTCCCGCCGGCCGTCCCCGACCCACAGCAGCGCGCCGACCAGGGCCCGGACCATGGAGTGACAGAACGCGTCGGCCACCACCGTGGCCACCAGCGCGCCGCCCTCCCCCGGCTCGCGCGTCCAGTCCAGCCGGCGCAGTTCGCGGATCGTCGTCGCGCCCTCGCGCCGCTTGCAGAACGCGGCGAAGTCGTGCTCGCCCAGCAGCCGCGCCGCCGCCTCGTTGAGCCGGACGACGTCCAGCGGGCGCGAGTGCCACAGCACGTCGTGCCTGCGCAGCGGGTCCACGCCGGCCGGGTCGTCGCTCACCCGGTAGGCGTAGCGGCGCCACAGTGCGGAGAAACGAGCGTCGAAGCCCTCAGGAGCCACGCTGAGGCCCCGAACCCGTACGTCGGGCACCAACACCCCATTGACCCGCTTGAGCAGCCCAGGAAGCCGCTCGGCCACGTCCCGGGGCCCTGCGTCCCGCGCGAGGGCGGCGATGGCCGCCTCAGACAGATCGACGTGCGCGACCTGCCCCCGCGCGTGCACCCCGGCGTCGGTACGCCCGGCGACCGTCAGCACCGGCCGCTCCCCGCCCATGCGCAGGACCGTGCCGAACGCCGCCTCGATCTCCCCCTGGACGGTACGGCGGGCGGGCTGCGCGGCCCATCCGGAAAAGCCGGTGCCGTCGTAGGCGATGTCCAGGCGCAGCCGTACGACGTCGTCGACCATGTCCCTCCTCCGCTACGTATGACCGCGTGATGTATGACCGGGTGTCAAAAGCATCCCATCGGGGGCAAAGCGACGGGCCCGCCCCCCGTCGGTCGATCCGGGGTGCGGGCCCGCGTTGCGCTCTGGGAGACCTCGTGGGTCAGGACTCGTCCTTCTTGGACTCGTCCTTCGCCGCCTCGGCCGCCTCGCCCTGCTCGGCGGGGGCCGCGTCCTGCGGCTCGGCCTGCGCCTCGTCGGTGGGCTCGGCGTCCTTCGGCTCGGCGTCCTTCGGCTCGGCCGGGGCCGCGTCGGCGGCACGCGAGACGCGCACCGGGTTCATCGGCTCGGTCACCAGCTCGATCACGGCCATCGGGGCGTTGTCGCCCTTACGCGGGCCGATCTTGGTGATCCGCGTGTAGCCGCCGGGACGCTCCGCGAACGTGGGAGCGATCTCGGTGAACAAGTGGTGGACGACACCCTTGTCCCTGACGACGGTCAGCACCTGGCGACGGTTGTGGATGTCGCCCTTCTTGGCCTTGGTGATCAGGCGCTCCGCCAGCGGGCGCAGGCGCTTGGCCTTCGCCTCGGTGGTGCGGATGCGGCCGTGCCGGAACAGGTCCGTGGCCAGGTTGGCCAGGATCAGCCGCTCGTGGGCCGGGCTGCCGCCGAGACGGGCGCCCTTCGTGGGCTTGGGCATTGTGGTGGTCTCCTCATGAGTGAACCCGTCCCGGCCGTGTGAGGTACCGGGATCGGGCCGGCGGGCGCGCCGCCGTGCAGGCGGGCGCGCCCCCGATGGTCTGACTCGGCACCGCCGGAAGAGCGGTGCCGCCGCCTGGGCCGGGATCAGTACTGCTCGGTCTCGACGTAGCGGCTGTCCTCGTCGTCGCTGTAGTCGCCGGCCACCGCGCTCGGGTCGAACCCGGGCGGGGAGTCCTTCAGCGCGAGCGACATCTCGTGCAGCTTCTGCTTGACCTCTTCGATGGACTTGGCCCCGAAGTTGCGGATGTCGAGCAGGTCCTGCTCGCTACGCGCGACCAGCTCGCCCACGGTGTGGATGCCCTCGCGCTTGAGGCAGTTGTAGGAGCGGACCGTGAGGTTGAGCTCCTCGATGGGCAGCGCCAGGTCGGCGGCGAGCGCCGCGTCGGTCGGCGACGGGCCGATGTCGATGCCCTCGGCCTCGACGTTCAGCTCGCGGGCCAGGCCGAACAGCTCGACCAGCGTCTTGCCCGCCGACGCCACGGCGTCGCGCGGCTTCATGCTGGGCTTGGTCTCGACGTCGAGGATCAGCCGGTCGAAGTCGGTGCGCTGCTCGACACGGGTCGCCTCGACCTTGTAGATGACCTTGAGGACCGGGGAGTAGATGGAGTCGATCGGAATCCGGCCGATCTCCTGGCCCGGCTGCTTGTTCTGGGCGGCGGAGACGTAGCCGCGACCGCGCTCGACGGTCAGCTCCATCTCCAGCTTGGCCTTGCCGTTCAGGGTGGCGATGCGCAGCTCCGGGTTGTGCACCTCGACACCGGCCGGCGGCGCGATGTCGGCGGCGGTGACCTCACCGGGGCCCTGCTTGCGGAGGTACATCACCACGGGCTCGTCGTGCTCGGAGGACACGACCAGTTCCTTGAGGTTGAGGATGATGTCGGTGACATCCTCCTTGACCCCCGGTACGGTCGAGAACTCGTGCAGCACGCCCTCGATGCGGATGCTCGTCACGGCCGCCCCCGGGATGGAGGACAGCAGCGTGCGGCGCAGCGCGTTGCCGATGGTGTAGCCGAATCCCGGCTCCAACGGCTCGATGACGAACTTGGAGCGGGTCTCCTCGAGGGATTCCTCTAGCAGAGTGGGTCGCTGGGCGATCAGCATTTTCTGGGTCTCCCCTTTTGTCCACGGCGCCCGCTATATGACGCCGCCGGTCTTTCAAGCCTACGCCGTACGGCCCGCGTTGCGACGCGGAAGCCGTACGGCGAGGCGGTGAGCGCTGCCCGAAGGGTTACTTCGAGTAGTACTCGACGATGAGCTGCTCCTGGACCTGCGTGTCGATCTGCTGCCGGACCGGGAGCTGGTGGATGAGGATGCGCAGCGAGTCGGGGACGACGCCCAGCCAGGCCGGGATGGTCCGGTCGCCGGCGGTGGCGCGGGCCACCTCGTAGGGCAGCAGGTTGCGGGCCTTCTCGCGCACCTCGATGATGTCGTGCTCGCGCACGCGGTACGACGGGATGTCCACCTTGCGGCCGTTGACCAGGATGTGGCCGTGCCGCACCTGCTGACGGGCCGCGTCGCGGGACTCGGCGAAGCCGGCACGGTAGACCACGTTGTCGAGCCTGCTCTCCAGGATCTGGAGCAGGACCTCGCCGGTCTTGCCTTCCTTCTTGTTGGCTTCGTCGTAGTAGTTGTGGAACTGCTTCTCCAGCACGCCGTAGATGCGGCGCATCTTCTGCTTCTCACGAAGCTGAAGCTGGTACTCCGACTCCTTGGGGCGGCCACGGCCGTGCTCGCCCGGCGGGTAGGGCCGGATCTCGATGGGGCACTTGGCGGACTCGCACTTCTTGCCCTTGAGGAAGAGCTTCGTCTTCTCGCGGCGGCAGAGCTTGCAGTCCGCTCCGGTGTAACGGGCCATTGTCGTTGATCTCCTGTGGCGGTGGCTCAGACGCGGCGGCGCTTGGGCGGACGGCAGCCGTTGTGCGGCACGGGGGTGACGTCCTGGATCGAACCCACTTCCAGGCCGGTGGCCTGGAGGGAACGGATCGCGGTCTCACGGCCGGAGCCGGGACCCTTGACGAAGACGTCTACCTTGCGCATGCCGTGCTCCATGGCGCGGCGAGCCGCGTTCTCCGCGGCCATCTGCGCGGCGAACGGGGTGGACTTGCGAGAGCCCTTGAACCCGACGTGGCCGGCGCTGGCCCAGGAGATCACGTTCCCGGACGGGTCGGTGATCGAGACGATCGTGTTGTTGAACGTGCTCTTGATGTGGGCGTGCCCGTGAGCGACGTTCTTCTTCTCCTTGCGGCGTACCTTCTTGGGCGCGCCCTGACGGCTCTTCGGAGGCATTGGTCGCCTTCAACTCCTGTGAGGTGCTCGGTCCTGCTGCGCGGACTACTTCTTGCCAGGCTTCTTCTTGCCGGCCACGGTCTTCTTCTTGCCCTTGCGGGTGCGTGCGTTGGTCTGCGTGCGCTGACCGTGCACAGGAAGCCCGCGGCGGTGCCGGATGCCCTGGTAGCAGCCGATCTCGATCTTGCGGCGAATGTCGGCCTGCACCTCGCGGCGGAGGTCACCTTCGATCTTGAAGTTAACCTCGATGTAGTCGCGCAGCGGAAGCAGCTCGTCGTCGGTGAGCTGGTGCACGCGCAGGTCGCCGCTGACGCCGGTGGCCTTGAGGGTCTCCAGCGCGCGGGTACGGCCGATGCCGTAAATGTAGGTGAGTGCGACCTCAATCCGCTTGTCGCGGGGGAGGTCGACGCCAACCAGGCGAGCCATGGTCGGGCATCTCCTTGTCGTTCTGGCGGAGGTCTTGCGCCGCACCACCCCTCCCCATGCCCGGGGTGAGGGCCCCGGCCTCCGACCGGGGGTCTCCCGCGTGGTACGGCCCGCGGCCTGTCCGGCCGCCACCGCCTGCGCGAGTGTGAGACGCTGCGTTGAGTTGTCGGCTCCTCATGCGTCGAGCCCGCTACTGGAGCGGACTCGGAGAAGCCTTTTCGCGACTAGCCCTGGCGCTGCTTGTGGCGCAGGTTGTCGCAGATCACCATGACGCGACCGTGCCGGCGGATCACCTTGCACTTGTCGCAGATCTTCTTGACGCTCGGCTTGACCTTCATCGTCCCTGTCGTTCCTCAGACGCTTATTTGTATCGGTAGACGATCCGCCCACGACTCAGGTCGTAGGGGCTCAGTTCGACGACAACCCGGTCGTCGGGCAGGATCCGGATGTAGTGCATCCGCATCCTCCCGCTGATGTGGGCCAGGACCTTGTGCCCGTTGTCGAGCTCCACCCGGAACATGGCGTTCGGGAGCGACTCGACCACAGTGCCCTCGATCTCGATGGCGCCGTCTTTTTTGGGCATGTCCCTCGCGTTTCACTGATCGGTCATCTGAGGCATCGGATCACTTCGCAGCCGCGACCACGCGCACAATGAGAGGGCGGCGCCCGAAGGCCGCCATGACGCCATGGTCAGTAAGTGAACCGACAAAGAAGTGTACGCCACCGCCGCGGAAAACGCGAAACGCACGCGGGACCGGTGCCAGCACACCACCACAGCAAAGGATACCCCAACACGGCCCGCCTCCGGCGCACCCGCGAGAGGCCGTGTCCACCTGTGGGATCCGTGTCCCCCTTGTGGGAGTCCGTGTCCCCTTGCGAGAGGCCGTGCCCTCTTGCGGGAGTCCGTGTCCGCCCGCCCCAGCACCGCCGATACTCGGGCGGGCGGACACGGACCCTCACGAAAGATCCATTACCCGCACTCTTCCCCGCCAAATGCGATCATCGGCAAAGTGTGCGTCTGAGTACCCTCGTTGTCCTGCGAATCGGGCCGATAGCACTGGACCACCACGAAGCCACCCCCACCCGCCAATCCACTCGCCCACTGACCCACCGAGGTCGAGCGCCGGGCAACCCGAGCCCCTGGCCACACTGACCGCCCTTGGGGTGCGCGGGGCACCGCGATCGCCGATCAGCCATCCGGGCGGCCGGACCAGGACGCTCGGCCGTACCGACCGCCGCCAGATCACAAGGACTCGTCCACCGGCACGTCAGGCGGGGGTCTGGCCGGGCCCGGCGTCCTCAGAGCACGAGGGCCTGGCCTTCGGCCGCCGCTAAGGGACCCGGGGCTGGTCGAGGACCCAGAGCCAGGTGCCGTCCGGCTGGCGGCGGGCCACTTCGACGGTGGCGGCGCCGTCGCCCAGCCGTACCGACGTCATCGCCAGGTCACCGCTGCGCAACGTCGGCAGTTGCGCCCCGGGCGTGAACACCGGCCGCTCCGCCACGATCCGCTCATACGCCGCCCGGATCTCCGAACTTCCAGTGGCCACCCCACCGCCGGGCAACGCCAGCACCGCGTCGGGCTCATAAAGCGCCACCAGCCCGTCCGCATCGCCGGCGTTCAACCGTTCCACGACGAAGCGGCTGAGGTCTTCGGGCACCACGGCCCGCGCGTGCGATCGGTCCTCGTCGGTCATCGGTCATCGGTCTTCTCCTGTCAGACTGCATCTGCCGGGATCGTGGCAGAAGGGTCTGACAATCCGATGCCCGCGAGAGCCCGCCGATGACTTGGTGGGCCCCCCGATCGGCCGGGCCCCGCCCGCGCCAGTGCCCACCAAGTCCGTCAATTTCGCCGGATCAGCCTTGCACGTTCGTGAAGACCCGCCTGGTCTCGTACGGCGGGAGCCGGACCGAGGAGACCTCACCCGCGGCCTTCCATGGCCCGGTCACCAGGATCACCCCGGCGTACGGGTGCCACTGCGTGACGGCGACGCTGTGCTGGCCGGTGCCACCTGTGCAGGAGCTGTGGGCATGACCATTGGAGAGCCAGGCGGTGCACCCGGTGGGGGCCGCCATGGCGGGCGAGGGGGCGAGGACGGCGGCCCCCAGGGCGAGAGCGGCTGATCCGGCGACGGTGGCGAGCTGACGACGAAGGCTCATATCGAGTCTCCCTGGAGCTTGGGGGGTTGCAGAAGGATACACCTTCTTTTAGGAAAGTTTCCTAACAGAGAGGCTAGATCCTCACGATCACCCCGTCAATGGCCTCTGGACCGTTCTATGCCGTCACCACGTACCCCGAGCGGACCCACCCGGGGGCGGCAGGTGCCAGGTACGGCGAGCGAGCACGACACCCGCGAAACACCAGATACCAGAGCGATACCAGGCACAGACCGGCGGCAAGCAGCGGGCTCCGCCGTACCCACATCCCCGCACACGGGCCAAAGACGGTACCGACGCGCACAGAGCTGGCCGGGCGAACGGCGGGCGGCCCTCGGAGTACGCCGAGCGCCCGCCCCGCCCGAGGCGGTGGGGCGGCGACGGCAGATGGCGCGATGGCCAGGAAGCAACCGGTTCAACCGATACCAGGTACGCGAACACCGGACACCAGAGCGATACCGGGCACGGATCTGCGGCGAGTACCGGGCTCTGCCGTACCTGTACGCGGAGCTCCCACAGGCGGCGGGGCGGCTCGGGACGAACGGAGCCCAGCCCGGCGCAAGAAGGCGCCCAAGCGTCAGCGAGGCCCTCGCGGCGGTACGCAGCCAGAGGAGCACGTCCGAGCGCCAGCGAGGCCCTCGGAGTACGCCAAGCGCAGCCCGGCTCCTGCGGTGCGCGAGGCGCGACGCGCGGCCCCGACGGAGTGGCGCGGGTGACGCGCCCGCTTAAAGGAGACATGGAGGGCTCGGGCTTGAGGCGGAGCCCGGTGAGCCCTCTCGATGTCGTCCCCCCAGGTCAACCCCCCATGGATCCCCGGGATCACCGTGCGCCGAGATCAGAACACGTCGTGCCAGCCGCCGCAGCCGCTGGTCGGGGTGTCGCCCTCGCACACCCTCACGTCGAAGTCCCGCTTGAACGCGAACGGGTTGAAGTGCTTGTGCCCGAACGTCTTGTAGTAGCTCTTGTGGAACCTGCCGAACCGGTCGTACCACTTGAACCACACATAGCTGTAGTCCCTGTCATTGCGGTGTCGATCCACCAGATCACCCGCGAAGTAGTACTTACCGCCCGCCTTGTACCAGTACCCCTTGAAGTACGACTCCCGCGCGAAGCTCTCGTGCCCCTGAGAGAAGTACGGCCCGAAGTGGTGCTTGGCAGCCCATCCCGTAGTCACCGCCGCACTGGCGTGGGCCGCCGGAGCGACCGTAATGCCGGCAGTGAGAACCGAGAGCGACCCGGCCAGCGCCGCGCCCGCCAGAAGATTGCGCGTTTTACCCATCGTTCTTCCTCCTGTGAGTGTTCGAGAGCCCTTCACCTTCCGGGCGACACTCACGTTAGGAAGCTTTCCGGCCACGTTCCGGGTAGGAATTCACATTCGCGGCCGAGCGCGCACTATTACCGTTTCAGCGAGCCGGCTACCCCTCCAGGCGCTTCCGCCGTTCCTGCCCGAAAACGGTGTTGACGAGCAGGATCACCCCCCACGGCCCCATGATCCACAGTGGCCATGGATAGACCCCGTCTCCCCCGGTCACGCTGATGATGAGCCAGATGACCCAGTTGACACCGCTCACCGCCGCCCAGCCCGCCCAGGCCCCCCGCAGGCCGTCCTTCTCCTTCTGGGCCCGCTTCTCGGCGCGCTTGGCCTGCTTCTCAAGCTCGCGCCCGGCGGTGTAGGAGCGCATGTCGATGTCGGGCAGGTCGGCGGTGATGACCTGCAACTCCCCGTACGTCTTGCTGGCGTACAGCCGCTCCAGCCGCTCGTCGAACTCCTCCACGCTCAGCCGCCCCTGGGCGTAGTGCTCGCGCAGCATCCCGGCTATACGGTCGCGGTCAGAGTCGGATGCCCTCATCTCCGGGCTTGACGCCATCTTCATCCACTCCCGAGCTGAGAAGTCCGCTGAGGCGCTCTTTGCCACCGTCCAGTGAGGTAAGCACCCAAGGCCCATTATGTGTCACCGCAACGCTGTGCTCGAAGTGCGCGGACGGCTTTCCGTCCATGGTGACCACGGTCCAGTCGTCGGCCAGTACGCGGGTGCGGTCGGTGCCCGTGTTGACCATCGGCTCGATGGCCAGGCACATGCCCGCCTCGAACTTCGGGCCCCTGCCCGGCCTGCCGTGGTTGGCCACCCACGGGTCCATGTGCATCTCGGTGCCGATGCCGTGCCCGCCGTACTCCTGAGGTATGCCGTAACGGCCCTGAGAGCGAACGTAACGCTCGATCTCCCAGCCGATGTCCGAGAGATGCCGACCGACCGTCAGCGCGGCTATACCGCGCCACATGGCCTCTTCGGTCACCCGCATCAGCTCGGTCAGCTCGGGCGCCACCTCGCCGACGGGGACGGTGATCGCCGAGTCGCCGTGCCAGCCCTCCAGGATCGCGCCGCAGTCGATGGAGATGATGTCGCCCTCGCGCAGTACGTGGGCGTCGGTGGGGATGCCGTGCACCACCTCGTCGTTGACGGACGCGCAGATCGTCGCCGGGAACCCCTGGTAGCCCTTGAAGGACGGGATCGCGCCGGCCTGCCTGATCGCCTTCTCGGCGATGGCGTCGAGGTCGATCGGGGTCATGCCCGGTTCGACGGATTCGCGTAGGAGTTGGAGGGTCCGCCCGACGACCAGTCCGGCCGCCCGCATCTTCTCCAGTTGCTCGGGTGACTTGACCTGGATCCCATGCCGGTTCTTCCTGAACACTGCGACACCTCCTGGGGCTGTCATGAGGACGGTACGACCACGGCGGCGGCTTCCCGGGAGAACGGACATCAGGAGTCCCCAATTCCCCCCGATTGTGCCCTAAACGCCAACACGCCACTCACGGCGCCGGCCGATGAGTGGCGTGCCCGTCATCCGGACGGGTCGGTGAACCACATGATCCATGGGCTAGTCGATGAAGGGACGTAGGTGCTCCATCGCGCGCTGGGTGATCTCCTCGACCGGACCGGTCGCGTCCACCCCGGCGAGGATGCGCTCGTCGGCGTAGAAGGCGATCAGCGGTGCGGTCTGCTCCTGGTAGACCTCCAGCCGGTGCCGGATGGTCCCCTCACGGTCGTCGTCTCGCTGGAAGAGCCGCCCGCCACAGGCATCGCACACGTCGTCCAGCTTGTCGTCGAACTCGACGTGCCAGATGCGCCCGCACTGGCTGCAGGTGCGCCGGCCGGCCAGCCTGCGGACCACCTCGTCGTCATCGACGACGAGCTCCAAGACGATGTCGAGACCGGTGTTCCACTCGGCGAGCATCTTCTTGAGGATCTCCGCCTGTGGGACGTTTCGAGGGAAGCCGTCGAGCAGGAAGCCGTCCTGCGCGTCGTCCTCGGAGAGCCGGTCGCGCACCATCGCGATGGTGACCTCGTCGGGGACTAGGTCACCGCGGTCCATGTAGGTCTTGGCGAGCTTGCCAAGCTCCGTGCCGCCGGAAACGTTGGCACGGAAGATGTCACCTGTCGAGATCTTCGGGATGGACAGGTTGGATGCGATGAACTGGGCCTGCGTCCCCTTACCCGCTCCGGGGGGCCCTACCAGGACGACGCGCACTACTTCAGGAAACCCTCGTAGTTACGCTGCTGTAGCTGGCTCTCGATCTGCTTCACGGTGTCAAGCCCAACGCCAACCATGATCAGGATGCTCGTCCCTCCGAACGGGAAGTTCTGGCTAGCCCCGGCCACCGCGAGTGCGACGATCGGGACCATCGAGATCAGGCCCAGATAGAGCGCACCGGGTGCGGTGAGACGAGTGAGCACATAGTTGAGGTACTCAGCCGTCGGCCGGCCCGGACGGATGCCCGGGATGAACCCACCGTACTTCTTCATGTTGTCCGCGACTTCAGGGGGGTTGAAGGTGATGGACACGTAGAAGTAAGTGAAGAAGATGATCAGCACGAAGAACGTGGCCATGTAGACCGGTGTGTCACCGGTGACCAGGTGCTGCGAGATCCACTGGATGACGACGTTCTGCTGCGTCTGAGTCGCGAACAGCGTCGTGACGAGCTGCGGGAGGTAGAGCAGCGAGGAGGCGAAGATGACCGGGATGATGCCCGCCTGGTTCACCTTCAGCGGGATGTAGGTGGAGGTCCCGCCGTACATCCTGCGGCCCACCATGCGCTTGGCGTACTGGACCGGGATGCGCCGCTGCGCCTGCTCCACGAAGACCACTGCGGCGATCATGAAGATGCCGACCACCATCACGATGGCGAAGGTGAAGGCGTTGCGGCGGAAGATGTTCATCAGCTCGGACGGGAAGACCGCGATGACCTGGGTGAAGATCAGGATGGACATCCCGTTGCCGACGCCGCGGTCGGTGATCAGCTCGCCCAGCCACATGATCACGGCGGTACCGGCCGTCATGGTGATGACCATGGTCACCACGGTGAAGACGTCGTCGTTGAGCAGGACCGGCTCGCTACAGCCCTGGAAGAGCTGGCCACTGCGGGCGAGCGCCACGAAGGCGGTGGACTGCAGTACCGCGAGACCGATGGTCAGGTAACGCGTGTACTGTGTGATCTTGCTGGTGCCCGCCTGGCCCTCCTTCTTGAGGGCTTCGAGGCGAGGGATCACCACGACGAGGAGCTGCAGGATGATGCTCGCGGTGATATAGGGCATGATGCCCAGCGCGAACACCGACAGTTTCAGCAGCGCGCCGCCGCTGAACAACTGCACCATGCCGTAGATGTTTCCTGCGTCGCCCGCCTGCGCCTGTTCCAGGCATCGGCGGACATTCTCGGCGTGGACGCCGGGGGTCGGAAGCACCGAGCCAAGCCGGAACAGCGCGATGATGCCCAGGGTAAAGAGCAACTTCTTGCGCAGGTCCGGTGTACGGAACGCCCGGGTAATCGCGGTCAGCACGGTCCCTCCTGCGCGCCTTTACGGCGGGTTCGGTCAGCGATGGTGCGGGGGTGATCCACGGTGGTCCATGGAGTGTCTGTCATTGAGATTGTCAGAGGCGAGGGCCCCCCGGGGAAAATCCCGAAGGAATTTCCTCGGCGGAAACTCCCCGCCGCCCAGCGAACTCTAACGCACTACGGGCGCGGAGGCCCATAACGAACCTCCGCGCCTCGCGCGTACGTCACAGCTCGGTGGTCGAGCCCCCGGCAGCGGTGATCTTCTCCTTGGCGCTCGCGGAGAACGCGTGTACGGAAACGTTCACCGCGACGGAGATCTCACCGGTCCCCAGGACCTTCACGGGCTGATTCTTGCGGACCGCGCCCTTCGCCACCAGACCCTCGACGGTGACTTCGCCGCCCTCGGGGAACAGTTCGCCGAGCCGGTCCAGGTTGACGACCTGATAGGTCGTCTTGAACAGCGCGTTGGAAAAGCCCTTCAGCTTCGGCAGCCTGCGCTGCAGCGGCACCTGGCCGCCCTCGAAGCCGAGCGGCATGGTCTTGCGCGCCTTGCTGCCCTTCGTACCCCGGCCGGCGGTCTTGCCCTTGGAGCCCTCGCCCCGGCCCTTGCGGACCTTGGGACGGTTGGCGCCCTTGGCGGGCCGCAGGTCGTGGATGCGCAGATGAGTGTTCTCGGACTCTGACATGACTAGTCGACCTCTTCCACCTCGACGAGGTGCGTCACCACGGCGATCATCCCGCGGATCTGCGGGCGGTCCTCCTTGATGACGACGTCGCCGATCCGCTTCAGGCCAAGCGAGCGCAGCGAGTCGCGCTGGTTCTGCCTGCCACCGATCTTCGACTTGACCTGCTTGATCTTCAGGCGCGCCATCGTCAGCTCACCGCCTTCGCGGCCGCGGCCGCCTCGGCCATGCCCTCGGCGCGGGCCTTCAGCATGGCCTTGGGCACGACGTCCTCGATCGGCAGGCCACGGCGCGCGGCGATCTCCTCGGGGCGGGACAGCCCCTTGAGCGCCGCCACGGTGGCGTGCACGATGTTGATCGGGTTGTCCGAGCCGAGCGACTTGGACAGCACGTCGTGGATGCCGGCGCACTCCAGTACGGCGCGCACCGGGCCACCCGCGATGACACCGGTACCGGCCGAGGCCGGGCGCAGGAGGACGACGCCCGCGGCGTCCTCGCCCTGCACGGTGTGCGGGATGGTGCCCTGGATACGCGGCACCTTGAAGAAGTGCTTCTTGGCCTCCTCGACGCCCTTGGCGATGGCCGCGGGCACCTCCTTGGCCTTGCCGTACCCGACGCCGACCATGCCGTTGCCGTCACCGACGACGACCAGGGCGGTGAAGCTGAAGCGACGACCGCCCTTCACGACCTTGGCCACTCGGTTGATCTTCACGACGCGCTCGATGTACGAGACGCCCTTGTCGGCGGCGCCACCCCGGCGATCGTCACGACGGTCCCGCCGCTCGCCACCGGTGCCGCCACCGCGACGCGGAGCTGCAGCCATCAGTGGTTCCTCTTCTCGTTGCTCATGGGACGGGAGACCATCAGAAGTCCAACCCGCCTTCCCTGGCGCTGTCCGCCAGCGCGGCGATACGCCCCGCGTAGCGGTTCCCACCACGGTCGAGGACGACCGCGGTGATGCCAGCGGCCTTGGCCCGCGCAGCGAGAAGCTCGCCGACCCTTTTGGCCTTGGCGGTCTTGTCGCCTTCCACCTCGCGCAGCGCGGCGTCCAAGGTGGACGCGCTCACCAGCGTGTGGTGCTGGCTGTCGTCGATGATCTGCACGAACATGTGCCTCGTCGAGCGGTTGACGACCATGCGCGGCCGAGCGGTGGTGCCCACGACCTTCTTGCGCACACGGCGGTGCCGGCGGGCCCGCGAGACCGCGCGGGCGGCCGTGTGCTTGCCGAACGCGACCTTCGGAGCCATGCCTACTTACCAGCCTTTCCAACCTTGCGGCGGATCTGTTCGCCCTGGTAACGCACGCCCTTGCCCTTATAAGGGTCGGGCTTGCGCAACTTGCGGATGTTCGCGGCGACCTCGCCGACCTTCTGCTTGTCGATGCCGTCCACGTGCAGCAGAGTCGGCTTCTCTACGCGGAAGGTGACGCCGTCCGGCGCGTTGACGATCACCGGGTGGCTGAAGCCGAGCGCGAACTCTAGCTGCGTCGGGCCCTTGGCCTGGACGCGGTAACCGACTCCGACGATCTCCAGCGCCTTGGTGTAACCCTGGGTGACCCCGGCGACCATGTTGGCGATCAGCGTCCGCGAGAGGCCGTGCAGGGCACGGACCTTGTTCTCGTCGTTCGGGCGCGACACCGTGAGAGTGCCGTCGTCGTCGCGGGCCACCGTGATGGGCTCGACCACCGTGTGCGAAAGCGTGCCCTTGGGCCCCTTGACGGTGACGGCCCTGCCGTCGATGCTGACCTCGACACCGCCCGGAACGGGGATGGGCAGCCGTCCGATTCTCGACATGCTGTGATTCCTCCCCTCGTTACCAGACGTAGGCGAGGACTTCCCCGCCCACGCCACGCTTGCCGGCCTGCTTGTCCGTCATGAGCCCGCCGGACGTCGAGATGATCGCGATGCCCAGCCCGCCCAGAACCCGTGGCAGGTTGCCCTTCTTTGCATAGACCCGCAGCCCGGGCTTGGAGACCCGGCGCAGTCCGGCGATGGACCGCTCTCGGGTCGGCCCGAACTTCAGCTCCACCACGAGGTTCTTTCCGACCTTGGCGTCTTCGACGTTCCAGGCCTGGATGTAACCCTCCTGCTGGAGGATCTCGGCGATGTGCGCCTTGATCTTGGAATACGGCATGGCCACGGTGTCGTGGTACGCCGAGTTCGCGTTTCGCAGACGAGTAAGCATGTCTGCGATCGGGTCGGTCATCGTCATGGCCGGTGGCCCTCCCCGCCGCGGTTTCCCCTAGGGACCTTCGGCGTGGTCGTGGGCGCCGCGTTCGGCGCCCGGTGAATATGAGTTACCTGTTGTCGTACGGCCGGCGCCCGGAGGCTACCAGCTCGACTTCGTGATGCCGGGCAGTTCGCCACGGTGCGCCATCTCTCGGAAGCACACCCGGCACAGACCGAACTTGCGGTAGACGGCCCGCGGACGCCCGCACCGGGAGCACCGCGTGTACGACCGCACATTGAACTTCGGCTTTCGCGCCGCCTTGGCGATCAGCGCCTTCTTGGCCATGATCCGCTCTCTCCTATGCTTCCTTGAAGGGGAATCCGAGGAGCTTCAGCAGCGCCCGGCCCTGTTCGTCGTTGGTCGCGGTGGTCACGACGGTGATGTCCATGCCCCGCTGCCGATCGACCTTGTCCTGGTCGACCTCGTGGAACATGACCTGCTCGGTGAGCCCGAAGGTGTAGTTGCCGTTGCCGTCGAACTGCTTGGGCGACAGGCCGCGGAAGTCGCGGATACGCGGCAGCGCGGTGGACAGCAGCCGGTCGAGGAACTCCCACATCCGGTCGCCGCGCAGCGTGACGTGCGCGCCGATCGGCATGCCCTCACGCAGCTTGAACTGCGCGATGGACTTGCGGGCGCGAGCCACCGCGGGCTTCTGGCCGGTGATCGCCGCGAGGTCGCGGACCGCGCCCTCGATCAGCTTGGAGTCACGGGCCGCCTCGCCGACGCCCATGTTGACCTTGATCTTGACCAGGCCGGGCACCTGCATGACGTTCTGGATCTCGAACTGCTCACGCAGCTTGCCGGCGATCTCCGCGCGGTAGCGCTGCTTGAGGCGCGGAATGGTGCGCTCTTCGGTCGTGGCGGTCATCAGTCCTCACCCGATTCGTCGGCCGCATCAGCCTTCTTCGCGGGCTTCTTCTCGTCGGCCGGCTTCTCATCCTTGAGCTTCTTGACGTTGCTCACGTGGATGGGAGCCTCCATGGTCTGCACTCCACCGGTCTTGGCGCCGCGCGGCCCCTGGTGGGTCTCCTTGGAGTGCTTCTTGACCAGGTTCACGCCCTCGACCACCACGCGCTGCCTGCGCGGGTAGGCGGCGATCACCCGGCCCTTGGCGCCCTTGTCGTCGCCCGCGATGACCTGGACCAGGTCGCCCTTCTTGACGTGCAGCCTGCCCGGCTGCACCTTCTTGGTGGCCTTCGGCATCACAGCACCTCCGGGGCGAGCGAAATGATGCGCATGAACTTCTTGTCGCGCAGTTCACGGCCGACCGGGCCGAAGATGCGCGTACCGCGCGGATCGCCGCTGTCCTTGATCAGGACGGCGGCGTTCTCGTCGAAGCGGATGTAGGAGCCGTCCGGGCGGCGCCGTTCCTTGCGGGTGCGCACCACGACGGCCCGGACGACCTCACCCTTCTTGACGCCGCCGCCGGGAAGGGCGTCCTTCACCGTGGCGACGATGATGTCGCCTATGCCCGCGTAGCGCCGGCCCGAGCCACCGAGCACCCGGATGCAAAGGATCTCCTTCGCCCCGGTGTTGTCGGCGACCTTGAGCCGCGACTCCTGCTGGATCACGTCTACTCCTGTGTGTCTCGCCGGTTCTCGCCCTGACCGGGCGAGCCTTGCGGAACCTGCTGTTGTCTTGTTCCCCCGGCCTCAGTGGAGCCCCACCGCAGCCGCGGGCGGCGCGAAGCCGACCGGCTCCGCGCCCTTGGACGCCTCCGTGGGGGTGACCCCACGGAGCCGCGTATCGCTACTTGGCCTTCTCCAGGACCTCGACGACGCGCCAGCGCTTGGTCGCCGACAGCGGCCGGGTCTCCATGAGCAGGACCCGGTCGCCGACGCCGCACTCGTTGGCCTCGTCGTGCGCCTTGTACTTGGTGGTGCGCCGGATGACCTTGCCGTAAAGGGCGTGCTTGACGCGGTCCTCGACGGCGACGACGACGGTCTTGTCCATCTTGTCGCTGACGACCACGCCCTCGCGGGTCTTCCGGTAGTTCCTCGTGCGCGTCGTGCCCTGCACGGCGTCGCTCTCCGTGGCCTCAGCCATCGCTCGGCTCCTTCACGTCCGTCACGTCCGTGATGATGCCAAGCTCGCGCTCCCGCATCACGGTGTAGATACGGGCGATCTCCCGCCGGACGGCGCGCAGCCGCCCGTGGCTTTCCAACTGGCCGGTCGCCGCCTGGAAGCGGAGGTTGAACAGCTCCTCCTTGGCCTCCTTCAGCTTGGCGACCAGCTCGTCCTTGGTCTGGTCCCGCAGCTCGGCGGCGGTCACACCCTGTGCCATCACGCCTCACCCACTTCACGCTTGACGAACCGGCACTTCATCGGCAGCTTGTGCATGGCGCGGCGCAGCGCCTCCTTGGCGACCGGCTCGGCGACGCCGGACAGCTCGAACATCACGCGTCCGGGCTTGACGTTGGCGATCCACCACTCCGGCGAGCCCTTACCGGAACCCATGCGGGTCTCGGCGGGCTTCTTGGTCAGCGGCCGGTCGGGGAAGATGTTGATCCACACCTTGCCGCCACGACGGATGTGCCGGGTCATCGCGATACGAGCGGCCTCGATCTGGCGGTTGGTCACGTAGCTGTGCTCAAGCGCCTGGATGCCGTACTCGCCGAAGGAGACCTTCGTGCCGCCCTTGGCCATGCCGTGCCGGTCCGGTCGGTGCTGCTTGCGGTGCTTGACCTTACGCGGAACAAGCATGGTCAGCTCCCCTCAGCCGGCTGCTCCGCCGGGCCTGACTCGGGCGCCCCTGCGGGCGCGCTGGATTCGGTCTTCGGGCCGCCACCGCGACCGCCGCGCGGGCCGCCCTCACGGCCGCCGCCACCGCCGCCACCGCGACCGCCACGGCCGCGCTGCGGGCGGTCGGAGCGGTCCCTGCGCTGCCCGGCGCGGGCGCCGGCCGCGGCCTCGCGCTCGGCGCGGGAGGTCGGGGCCTCGCCCTTGTAGATCCACACCTTCACGCCGATCCGGCCGAAGGTGGTGCGGGCCTCGTAGAAGCCGTAGTCGATGTCGGCGCGCAGCGTGTGCAGCGGCACCCGGCCCTCGCGGTAGAACTCCGAGCGCGACATCTCAGCGCCGCCGAGACGGCCCGAGCACTGCACCCGGATGCCCTTGGCGCCGCTCTTCATCGCCGACTGCATGGCCTTGCGCATCGCCCGCCGGAAGGACACCCGGCTGGACAGCTGCTCGGCCACGCCCTGGGCGACGAGCTGGGCGTCGATCTCGGGGTTCTTGACCTCGAGGATGTTGAGCTGGACCTGCTTCTTGGTCAGCTTCTCCAGGTCGCCGCGGATGCGGTCGGCCTCGGCGCCGCGACGGCCGATGACGATGCCCGGCCGGGCGGTGTGGATGTCCACCTGCACCCGGTCGGTGGTCCGCTCGATCTCCACCTTGGAGATGCCGGCCCGCTCCATGCCGCGCTGCAGCATGCGGCGGATCGACACGTCCTCGGCGACGTAGGACTTGTACAGTTTGTCGGCGTACCACCGGCTCTTGAAGTCGGTCGTGATGCCGAGGCGGAACCCGTGCGGGTTAACCTTCTGGCCCACTAGCGGGTCCTTCCCTTCGGCTTGCCCTGACCGTCCGGCCTGGGCTCGACGATCACGGTGATGTGGCTCGTCCGCTTGTTGATCCGGTACGCACGGCCCTGCGCGCGGGGACGGAACCGCTTGAGCGTCGGCCCCTCGTCCACGTACGCGCGGCTCACCACCAGCGTCTCGCGGTCGAGCTTGAGGTTGTGCTCGGCGTTCGCCACGGCGCTGCTGAGCACCTTGTAGACGGGCTCGCTCGCGGCCTGCGGGGCGAACTGAAGTACGGCCTGCGCCTCCGAAGCGGGCAGCCCGCGAATGAGGTCCACCACACGGCGGGCCTTCTGGGGCGTGACACGGACGAACCGCGCCTGAGCCCTGGCTTCCATCGCTTACTCCTCGTTTCTGAAAGGCGCTACCGCCGGCTACGCCGGTCTTCCTTGACGTGGCTGCGGAACGTCCGCGTCGGAGCGAACTCACCCAGCTTGTGACCGATCATCGCCTCGGTGATGAACACCGGGACGTGCTTGCGGCCGTCGTGCACGGCGATCGTGTGGCCGAGCATGTCGGGCACGATCATGGAGCGGCGCGACCACGTCTTGATGACGTTCTTGGTCCCCTTCTCGTTCTGAGCGTCCACCTTCTTGGCCAGGTGGTCGTCCACGAAGGGGCCCTTCTTAAGGCTACGTGGCATCTTGGTTGCTCCTACCGCTTCTTCCGCTTGCTCCGACGACGGATGATCAGCCGGTCGCTGGACTTGTTGGCCTGGCGGGTACGGCCCTCCGGCTTGCCCTTGGGGTTGACCGGGTGGCGACCGCCCGAGGTCTTGCCCTCACCACCGCCGTGCGGGTGGTCGACCGGGTTCATGGCCACACCACGGACCGAGGGGCGCTTGCCCTTCCAGCGTGCGCGTCCGGCCTTGCCGAGGTTGATGTTGCCCTGCTCGGCGTTGCCGACCTGGCCCACCGAGGCCCGGCAGCGGACGTCGACCATGCGCATCTCACCGGACGGCATGCGCAGCGTCGCGTACTGCCCCTCCTTGGCCAGGAGCTGGATCTGCACCCCGGCGGAACGGCCCAGCTTGGCGCCGCCGCCCGGCTTCAGCTCCACCGCGTGGATGAAGGTACCGGTCGGGATGTTGCGCAGCGGCAGGCAGTTGCCCGGCTTGATGTCGGCCGTGGGGCCGTTCTCGATCCGGTCGCCCTGCTTGAGGCCGGCCGGCGCGATGATGTAACGCTTCTCACCGTCGGCGTAGTGCAGCAGCGCGATGCGCGAGGTGCGGTTCGGGTCGTACTCGATGTGCGCGACCTTCGCCGGCACGCCGTCCTTGTCGTTGCGCCGGAAGTCGATGATCCGGTAGGCGCGCTTGTGTCCGCCGCCCTGGTGGCGCGCGGTCACTCTGCCGTGGACGTTACGGCCGCCCTTGTTGTGCAAGGGGGCAAGCAACGACTTCTCGGGGGTGCTGCGCGTGATCTCGGAGAAGTCCGAGACACTCGCGCCGCGCCGACCCGGAGTCGTCGGCTTGTACTTACGGATGCCCATCTCTTTCGTTCATCCTTTGTCGGTGCTGGCTATGGCGGGTTCGTGGCGGCGCTCAGCCGACCTGACCGAAGATGTCGATCCGGTCGTCGCCCGCCAGGCTCACGATCGCCCGCTTCGTGTCGGGGCGCTTGCCGTAGCGCTGCGTCTGGTTGCGCTTGGTCTGCGGGGTCCGCTTGCGCTTGCCCTGCCGGTTGATGGTGTTCACGCCGGTGACCTTGACGCCGAAGATCTGCTCGACCGCGATCTTGATCTGGGTCTTGTTCGCCGTCTTCTTCACCAGGAACGTGTACTTGTTGAACTCATCGATCAGGCCGTAGCTCTTCTCAGAGACGATCGGCTGGATGATGATGTCGCGCGGGTCGTCGACCTTGTCCATCAGGCGTCCTCCTGCCCGCTCTGGCTCAGCCGTGCCACGACCTGGTCGTACGCCCTCTGGGTGAAGACCACGTCGTCGTTGACGAGCACGTCGTAGGTGTTGAGCTGCCCGGCGTCCAGCAGGTGGACCTCGGGCACGTTGCGCAGGCTCAGCCAGGTGAGCTGGTCGGTCTCCTCGACGACGACCAGGAGCTTGCCGGCCTGCGAGACCTTGCGCAGCGCGGTGAGCGCCGCCTTGGTCTTCGGCGTCTCGCCCTCGACCAGGCCGCTCACCACGTGCACGCGGCCGTGCGACGCGCGGTCGGACAGGGCGCCGCGCAGCGCCGCCGCCTTCATCTTCTTGGGGGTGCGCTGGGAGTAGTCGCGCGGCACGGGGCCGTGCACGACACCGCCGCCGGCGAACTGCGGCGCGCGGGTCGAGCCCTGGCGGGCCCGGCCGGTGCCCTTCTGGCGGTACGGCTTCTTGCCGCCGCCACGGACCTCGCCGCGGCTCTTCGCCTTGTGGGTGCCCTGCCGCCGGGCGGCGAGCTGGGCCACGACCACCTGGTGGATCAGCGGGACGTTGACCTTGGCGCCGAAGATGTCCTCCGGCAGGTCAACCGTGCCGACCTTGGCGCCGGCGCGGTCGAGGACGTCGACGGAAGTCACTTCGCGGCCCCCTTCTTAACGGCGGTGCGGACCAGGACCAGGCTGCCGTTGGCGCCGGGGATCGCACCCTTGATCAGGATGAGGTTCTTCTCGACGTCCACGGCGTGGACCTTCAGGCTCTGCACGGTGGTCCGGACGTTGCCCATCCGGCCCGCCATGCGCAGGCCCTTGAAGACCCGGCCCGGGGTGGCGCACCCGCCGATGGAGCCGGGCGACCGGTGCTTGCGCTGCGTGCCGTGCGAGGCGCCGAGGCCGCCGAAGCCGTGTCGCTTCATGACGCCGGCGAAGCCCTTGCCCTTGCTCTTACCGGTCACGTCGACGAACTGGCCCGCCTCGAAGGCATCGGCGAGGATCTCCTGGCCGACGGTGTACTGCTCGGCGTCCTCGGTACGGACCTCGGTGAAGTAGCGGCGCGGGGTGATGTCGTGCTTGCGCAGGTAGTCACCCAGCGGCTTGTTGACCTTGCGCGGGTCGACCTGTCCGAAACCGAGCTGGATGGCGGAGTAGCCGTCTCTGTCCTGGGTGCGGACCCTGGTCACCACGCACGGACCGGCCTCGACGACGGTCACCGGAACCATCCGGTTGTCCTGGTCGAAGACCTGGGTCATGCCGAGCTTCTTGCCCAGGACGCCCTTGATCTGCTTAGCCATGTCAGTGCGTTCCCTCAGTACTTGATCGAGATGTCGACGCCGGACGGGAGATCCAGTCGCATGAGCGCGTCGACGGTCTTCGCGGTCGGGTCGAAGATGTCGATCAGCCGCTTGTGCGTCCGCATCTCAAAGTGCTCGCGGCTGTCCTTGTACTTGTGCGGCGAGCGGATGACGCAGTACACGTTCTTCTCGGTCGGCAGCGGCACCGGGCCTGCGACCTTCGCGCCGGTCCGTGTCACCGTCTCGACGATCTTCTTGGCCGAGCTGTCAATGACCTCATGGTCATAGGCCTTGAGCCGGATGCGGATCTTCTGTCCCGCCATAGTGGCCTCGGTGTCCTTCGCTGTCGTCCTGTAAAAGCATCGTGCGGCGATGCGCCGCCTTCGGTGGCCCGCCGGCCCCATCCGTGATCTTGCAGGTGTTTCGAGCGAGTCGAAACCACTGCGAGATCACGGGCCATGGGCCCGCGTGCCGAGGGACGCCCGCCGATGTGGCGGGCCCCCCTCGTGGTGCGGCGGTCGGCCCCGATTCGGGGGCCGACCGCCACCCCGCGGTCGTGCTACTTGAGGATCTTGATGACGTTTCCGGCACCGACGGTCCGGCCACCCTCGCGGATCGCGAACTTGAGGCCTTCCTCCATCGCGATCGGCTGGATGAGCTGGACGGTCATCTCGGTGTTGTCACCGGGCATGACCATCTCGGTGCCCTCGGGAAGCTGCACCACGCCGGTCACGTCCGTCGTCCGGAAGTAGAACTGCGGACGGTAGTTGTTGAAGAACGGCGTGTGCCGCCCGCCCTCGTCCTTCGCCAGGATGTAGACCTGGGCGGTGAACTCGGTGTGCGGGGTCGTGGTGCCCGGCTTGATGACACACTGGCCACGCTCGACCTGGTCGCGCTTGATGCCGCGGAGCAGGAGCGCCGCGTTGTCGCCCGCGTGACCCTCGTCCAGCATCTTGTTGAACATCTCGATGCTGGTGACGGTCGTGGTGGTCTTCTCCTCCTGGATGCCGATGATGTCGACGGTCTCGTTGACCTTGACGACACCACGCTCGATCCGGCCGGTGACGACGGTGCCGCGACCGGTGATCGAGAAGACGTCCTCGATCGGCATCAGGAACGGCTTGTCGATGGCGCGCGGCGGCTCGGGCACGCTCTCGTCCACGGCGTCCATCAGCTCGATGATGGAGTCGGCCCACTTGGCGTCGCCCTCCAGCGCCTTCAGCGCGGAGACGCGGATCACGGGCAGGTCGTCGCCGGGGAACTCCTGAGCGGTCAGCAGCTCGCGGACCTCAAGCTCGACGAGTTCCAGGATCTCCTCGTCGTCCACCATGTCGGCCTTGTTCAGGGCGACCACGATGTACGGCACGCCGACCTGGCGAGCCAGGAGCACGTGCTCCTTGGTCTGCGGCATCGGGCCGTCGGTGGCGGCGACCACGAGGATCGCGCCGTCCATCTGAGCGGCACCGGTGATCATGTTCTTCACGTAGTCGGCGTGTCCGGGACAGTCGACGTGCGCGTAGTGCCGCTTCTCGGTCTGGTACTCGACGTGCGCGATGGAGATGGTGATGCCGCGCGCCTTCTCCTCGGGCGCCTTGTCGATCTTGTCGAACGGAGTCGCCTTGTTGAGCTCAGGGAAGCGCTCGTGGAGCACCTTGGTGATCGCCGCGGTCAGAGTGGTCTTGCCGTGGTCGATGTGCCCAATGGTGCCGATGTTCATGTGCGGCTTGGTCCGCTCGAACTTGGCCTTGGCCACTGCTCTTTCTCCTTAGAGATTCTGACTTGACTTTCGTCTTCTCACTCAGGCTAGGGGGAGTACTACTCGCCCCGAGCCTTCGCGACGATCTCCTGAGCGATGCCCGGAGGCACTTCCGCGTAGGAGTCGAACTGCATGCTGTAGACCGCCCGGCCCTGGGTCCTGCTGCGCAGGTCGCCCACGTAACCGAACATCTCCGACAGCGGGACGAGGGCCTGGATGACCTTGGCTCCAGCCCGGTCGTCCATGGCCTGGATCTGTCCGCGGCGGCCGTTGAGGTCACCGATGACATCACCCATGTAGTCTTCGGGCGTCGTCACCTCGACCGACATGAGCGGTTCGAGGAGCACTGCGTTCGCCTTGCGAGCGGCGTCCTTGAACGCCATCGATCCGGCGATCTTGAACGCCATTTCGGAGGAGTCGACGTCGTGCGCCGCCCCGTCCTGGAGCGTGACCTTGACGCCCACCATCGGGTAGCCGGCCAGGACACCGAACTCGGCGGCCTCCTGCGCGCCCGCGTCGACCGACGGGATGTACTCCCTCGGGACGCGGCCACCGGTGACCTTGTTCTCGAACTCGTAGCCGTCGTTGCCCTCGCCCAGCGGCTCCAGGTCGATGATCACCCGCGCGAACTGGCCGGAACCACCGGTCTGCTTCTTGTGGGTGTACTCGACCTTCTCCACCTTGCGGCGGATGGTCTCGCGGTAGGCGACCTGCGGGCGGCCGACGTTGGCCTCGACCCTGAACTCGCGGCGCATCCGGTCGACCAGGATCTCCAGGTGCAGCTCGCCCATGCCCCAGATGACCGTCTGACCGGTCTCCTCGTCCCTGCGGACCTGGAAGGAGGGGTCCTCCTCGGCCAGCCGCTGGATGGCGGTGCTGAGCTTCTCCTGGTCGCCCTTGGTCTTGGGCTCGATGGCCACGTTGATGACCGGGGCCGGGAACGTCATCGACTCCAGGACCACCTGGTCGGACGGGTCGCACAGCGTGTCGCCCGTGGTGGTGTCCTTGAGGCCCATGACGGCGACGATCTGCCCGGCGGTCGCGGTGGGCCGCTCCTCACGCTTGTTGGCGTGCATCTGGTAGATCTTGCCGATCCGCTCTTTGCGGCCCTTGCCGGAGTTGATGACCTGCGAGCCGGACTCCAGCGCGCCGGAGTAGATCCGCAGGTACGTGAGCTTGCCCAGGTGCGGGTCGCTCATGATCTTGAAGGCCAGCGCCGCGAACGGCTCCTTGGGGTCGGCGTGCCGCTCGACGATCTCCTCCTCGTTGCCGACCGCGTGGCCCTTGAAGGCCGGGATGTCGGTCGGGGCGGGGAGGTAGGCGACGATGGCGTCGAGAAGCGGCTGCACGCCCTTGTTCTTGAAGGCGGTGCCGGTGAGGACCGGGTTGACGCCGCCGGACAGAGTGGCTCGCCGGATGGCCGCGACCAGCTGCTCCTCGGTCGGCTCGACGGCCTCGAGGTACATCTCCATCAGCTCGTCGTCGTTCTCGGCGATGGTCTCGACCAGCTTGTCGCGCCACTCGCGAGCGGCATCGGCGTGGTCGGCCGGGATGTCGACGATGTCGTACATCTCGCCCTTGGCCGCCTCTTCGCTCCAGAGCAGGCCCTTCATCTGGACCAGGTCGATGACGCCGCGGAAGCCGGCCTCGACGCCCCACGGGAGCTGGAGGACGGCCGGGATCGCGCCCAGGCGGCTGACCATCATGTCGACGCAGCGGTGGAACTCCGCACCGACGCGGTCCATCTTGTTCACGAAACAGATGCGCGGAACGTTGTAGCGGTCGGCCTGCCGCCAGACCGTCTCCGACTGCGGCTCAACGCCCGCGACCCCGTCGAACACGGCGACGGCGCCGTCGAGCACCCGCAGGTTGCGCTCGACCTCGATGGTGAAGTCGACGTGCCCCGGGGTGTCGATGATGTTGATGGTGTGACCGGCCCACTCGCAGGTCGTCGCGGCAGACGTGATCGTGATGCCGCGCTCCTGCTCCTGCTCCATCCAGTCCATCGTGGCGGCGCCATCGTGGACTTCACCGATCTTGTAATTGATACCGGTGTAGAACAGGATGCGCTCGGTCGTCGTGGTCTTGCCCGCGTCGATATGGGCAATGATCCCAATGTTGCGGACCTTGGCCAGGTCAAGAGCGGTCGTTGCGGCCACTTCTCTCGCGTCCTCGTCGTCTCGTCTCGTAGGGCCGGGCTCAAGTGGGTGACACTCGTGCCCGGCCTGTGGGCACTACCAGCGGTAGTGGGCGAAGGCCTTGTTGGACTCGGCCATCTTGTGCGTGTCCTCGCGCCGCTTGACGCTGGCTCCGAGGCCGTTGCTCGCGTCCAGCAGCTCGTTCATCAGCCGCTCGGTCATGGTCTTCTCGCGGCGGGCGCGGGAGTACTGCACCAGCCAGCGCAGCGCCAGCGTGGTGCTGCGCGCGGCGCGCACTTCGACCGGCACCTGGTAGGTGGCGCCACCGACCCGGCGGCTGCGCACCTCAAGAGTGGGCTTGACGTTGTCGAGCGCCCGCTTGAGGGTGACCACGGGGTCGTTGCCGGTCTTCTCCCGGCAACCCTCAAGGGCGTTGTAGACGATGCTCTGGGCGAGCGAACGCTTGCCGCTCAGCAGCACCTTGTTGATGAGAGCGGTCACCAGCGGGGAGCTGTAGACCGGGTCGGCCATGAGCTGGCGGCGACCTGCGGGACCCTTACGCGGCATCTCAGCCCTTCTCCCTCTTCGCGCCGTAGTGGCTGCGGCCCTGCTTGCGGTTGCGGACACCCTGGGTGTCCAGCGAGCCGCGGATGATCTTGTATCGAACACCCGGCAGGTCCTTCACACGGCCGCCGCGCACGAGCACGATCGAGTGCTCCTGGAGGTTGTGGCCGACACCCGGGATATACGCGGTCACCTCGATGCCGTTGGTGAGCCGGACACGAGCCACCTTCCGCAGGGCGGAATTAGGCTTCTTGGGCGTGGTCGTGTAAACGCGCGTGCAAACGCCCCGCCGCTGCGGGCTTCCCTTGAGGGCCGGGGTCTTGGTCTTACTGACCTTGTCCTGGCGGCCCTTGCGGACCAACTGCTGAATCGTGGGCACCGCGTCTCCGTTCGTGCAATCTGGCCGGTGTTTCGGTTAATGCATTGCTGCATTCGCAGGCCCTGCCGGTGTCTTGACCTGCTGTTCTGCTTGCTTCGCCGCCCCCCGCGCTCGGGCGTGTCGCGCACTTTCGCGGGCAACACGCACGGCCATAGGCCGGACTGTGGGGAGAGACCATGCCTGGCCCCGCGCTCCCGGAAACAGGAGCCTTGCCGAGCGCATGCATGAGAGCCCATGTAGCCATGGGCACGAACGCATAGCCTACCCAGGCCCGTGTAGCACGTCAAAACGGCCGGTCACACGGGCCGTGGCGCCAAGCGACCACCGTGTTGACCATGGTCCCCGGACGACTCCGCGCCGTGCGGCGCGGCGTCACCTATTCCGGGCTCTGTGCCAAGTATAACGGCGCTCGCCACTGCTCATCGCGCTTTCATGGTAGTGGCGACGGTCGCCGGCGGCCGTCCGGCCGGGTGAACGTGATTGATCAACAAGACGTCCTAATGACAGTACATCCCGACAGGAGCACATATGACCCAGCCGCCCCCACCCCCAC
>NZ_POUA01000499.1 GCF_003236385.1 Spongiactinospora gelatinilytica | reverse complement strand
CCACGATCCACCCGCCCTCACCCGCCACCGCCGGGTCAGATCGTTTATCCGACCGGCGAACGGCCGGTCTGAGGAGCACACATGAGTGACAATCTCGACGCCGTACGCGCGTCCTACGCGGCCTCGGCCAACGGCGACGTCAACGGCATCGTGTCCCTGCTGGCCCCCGACGCGCGCTGGACCGAGATGGCCGGCTTCCCCTACGCGGGCACCTATGTGGGGGCCGACGAGGTGCTGTCGCAGGTGTTCGCCAAGCTGGGCGGCGAGTGGGAGGGCTACCAGGCCGACCCCGAGGAGTTCGTGGACGGCGGTGACGTGATCGTGGTGATCGGCCACTACAGCGGCACCTACCGGGCCACCGGCAAGCACATGAGGGTGCGGTTCACCCACGTCTGGCACATGAAGGACGGTGTGGCCACCCGTTTCGAGCAGTTCACCGACACGGCCCTGGTCAGGGAGGCGCTCAAGCCCTAGCCGGTGGCCGCGACACGGCGACCCTGCGCGGCCGGATGACGGGGGCCGGCCGCGCGGGGCGGCCCTCACGACGCCAGCGCGGTGACGCGCCGGATCACTTCGCGGCAGAAGTCGCCCACCTTGTCAGGGTCGTCGATGAACTGCGAGGGCTTGATGCAGAACGTCGTGTAACCCTCGGCCATGCGCTCCGGGATGTGCTCCAGCGCGGGCCCGAGCGGCGCGCAGGACGTGCCGTCGGGGAAGACCGCCCGGGTGCCGCCGGCGAGTTCCAGTTCGGCGAAGTCGCGCCCGGCCGCCCGCATGCCCTCGGCCAGCGCCTTCATGTCCGCCTCCGGCGGGTAGCCGAGCGGGTTGAACCCGCTCCCCCACCGGGCCAGCCTGCGCACCAGGTGCGCGCCGGCCCCCGCGCCGCCGAACCACAGCACCGGCCCGCTCTCCCGGTACGCCTTCGGCTCGAAGTACACCTCGTCGAACCGGTAGAACTCCCCGTGGTAGGACACCGGCGATTCACGCCACAGCAGTTCCCAGATCTCCAGGTGCTCGTCCAGCAGCCTGCCGCGCTTCTCGAACGGCACGCCGAGCGCCGCGTACTCGTCCCGGCTCCAGCTCACCGTGGGCACCACGATCAGCCGCCCCTGCGAGAGCAGGTCGAGCGTGCCCAGCTCGCGGGCGAGCGCGAGCGGGTGCCGCAGCGGCGCGAGCACCGCGGTGGCCGACAGGCGCAACCGGGAGGTGACCGACGCGATGGCGGCCAGCAGGCTCAGCGAGTACGGCCAGGGCGTGAAGGGATCCTGGTTGCCGGGCAGCGCGTACTCGCGCGGGTTGGCCATCCGCCCGAGCGCTCCCGCGTCCGGTCCGAGCACGATGTGCTCACTGATCATCACCGAGTCGAACCCGGCGTCCTCGGCCTCGCGCGCCCACCGGACCAGCGTGGTCAGGTCGCGGGCGGAGGTCATCGTCCAGTTCTCGGACAGCACGAGCTGCATTCGGGGTTGCTCCATCTTGCTTTCATACCCGAACGATCTTTACCGATCTAGCTCTTGAAAGGAATCGTTTGGCACCTTACGATCCGTCCCAAATTCGATGAGAGGCTCGCCCATGATCCCGAAAAGGGCATTCGCCGTCCTGTTCGCCGCCGCGCTCGCCACCGGCGGGTGCGGCCTGTCCGATGAGCCCCCCGCCGCCTCCCCCGGCGACGCCGGCGGCACCGGACCGATCAAGGTGGGCGGTGTCAGCTCACTGAGCGGGGCGGTCACCTTCCCGGACTCCTCGGCCGCCGCCAAGGCGGTCTTCGACCGGGTCAACGAGCAGGGCGGCATCAACGGCCAGAAGATCGAGTACGTCAGCGCCGACGACAAGGGCGACCCCGCCGCGGCCGCCCAGGCCGCCAGGGACGTGGTCACCAACCAGGGCGTGGTGGCGTTGGTCGGCTCCGCCAGCCTGCTCGACTGCGCCGTGAACGCCCCCTTCTACCAGCAGTCGAACATCGTCTCCATCCAGGGCACCGGCGTGGACCCGACCTGCTTCGAGTCGCCGGCGATCTCCCCGGTGAACACCGGGCCCTACCTGAACATGGCCATCAACCTCTACTACGCCTCCGAGGTGCTCAAGCGGGACAAGGTCTGCATGTTCCTGGCGATCCTCGGCAACACCAACGACGCGTACGGCGGGGCCGTCACCAGTTGGAGCGCGCTGACCGGCAAGAAGCTCACTCTCGACGACCGCACGGTCAAGCCGGACTCCGACCCCACGCCGTTCGTGCTGCGGGCCAGGAAGGAGGGCTGCCAAGCGGTCCTCTACAACGGCACGGAGCCGATGGCGATCTCTTGGATGAAGGTCGTCAAGCAGCAGAACATCACCGGCATCGACTGGCTGATGACCACCGCCCCCTACACCGACGCCGTGGCCAAGGCGCTCGGCGCGGACGGCGACGGGATGTACGCCAACGCCGAGTTCGAGCCGTTCACGGAGGCCGACTCGCCCGCCCTCGCGGACTGGCGGAAGCTGATGACCGCCAAGAACGTGCCGCTCACCTCCTTCGGGCAGGGCGGCTACCTGGCGGCGACGTACTTCGTGGACGCGCTGAAGTCCATCAAGGGCCCGATCACCCGGCAGTCGGTGGCGGCGGCCTTCAAGGCGCTCAAGCCGATCCAGACGCCGATGACCGGCACGCCGTACGAGTTCGGGCAGGCCGCCAAGCACCTGTCCAACCGGGCCGGCAAGATCGTGCAGCTCAAGGACGGCAAGTGGCAGGTCGTCACGTCCGAATGGGTCAAGTACCCCGGGACACTCGGCTGATGTTCCAGGGCCTGGTCTCCGGACTGGCCGCGGGCGGCACGTTCGCCGCCCTCGGCCTGCTGCTCACCGCCATGTACCGGCTGACCGCGACGGTGAACCTCGCCGTCGCGGCCACCGGCGTGGCGGGCGTGTACGTGATGGCCGCGCTCACCGCGACCGGCCTGCCGTACTGGGCCGCGGCCCTCGCGGGGGTGGCGGCCGGGGCGCTGGTGTCGGCCGGGTGCGGCCTGGTGATGACGCGGTGGTTCGCCGAGAGCGGGCCGCAGACGCGTACCGCGGTGTCGATCGCGCAGCTCATCGGCATCATCGCGCTCGCCTACATCGCGTTCGGCGACGAGCCGCGGGTGCTGCCGAACCCGGCCGCCGGGCCGGTCGCCACGCTCGCCGGGGTGGTCGTCACCCAGGGGGCCGTGGTGCTCCTGCTGCTGGCCGTGGTGATCGGCGTCGGTACGTCGCTGGTCCTCACCCGCACCCCGCTCGGGCTGCGGCTGCGGGCCATGGCCGAGCGGCCGGTCACCACCGAACTGCTCGGCATCGGCACCCGCGCGCTCACGATCACCGTGTGGGCGCTCGCGGGGGCGCTCGCGGCGCTGGTGCTGCTGCTGGTCGCACCGGTGCGCACCAGCGACATCCTCTCGCTGAGCATGCTCATCGTGCCCGCGTGCGCGGCCGCCCTGCTCGGCGGGCTGCGCCGGCTGGACGGGGCGCTGGCGGGCGGGATCGCGCTCGGGCTGGTGGAAGGGCTGCTCGCGGGATCGGCGGCGGTGCAGCAGTACCGGGACGTGGTGCCGTTCGCGGCCATCCTGCTGATCCTCGTGTGGAGCCGGCGCAGGGAGGTGTGGGATGCGTCCCGCTAACGTCGTTCTGCTGCGCCGGGGCGGCGTCGCCGTCGGGCTCGCCGTGCTCGCGTACGCGCTGGCCGCCGGGCTGCCGGCCTACTGGGTGTTCCTCGCCATGTCGGCGCTGATCTCGGGCGTGCTGTTGCAGAGCCTCGGGGTGGTCGCCGGGCAGGCCGGGATGGTCTCGCTGTGCCAGATGGCCTTCGCCGCCATCGGCGCGTGGACGACGGCCCAGCTCAACGTGTGGGGCGTGCCCGGCGGCCTGTACGTGTGGCTGCCCCTCGCGGGCCTGGCCGCCGTGCCGTTCGGCCTGCTGATCGGCCTGCCCGCGCTGCGGCTGCGCGGCGTGCACCTGGCGATCACCACGCTCGGTTTCGCGGCCACGGTGGACATCGTGATGGCCGCCGGGTCCTTCCCCGGGGTGAGCCAGGGCATCGTGGTCGGCCGGCCCGCCGGGCTGGGCTCCGAACGGCAGTACTTCCTGTTCTGCTGCGGGGTGTTCGCGCTGGTGGCCGTGGCGCTGGCGGTGGTGCGGCGGACCCGGCTCGGGGCCTCGTGGCGGGCGCTGCGGGAGTCCGAGCGGGCCACCGCGGCGGCCGGGACCAGCGTGCCCGGGGCCAAGCTGAGCGCCTTCGCGGTCAGCGCGTTCATCGCGGGCCTTTCCGGCGCGCTGCTCGCCGGGCAGCTCGCGATGGTCGTGTCGCGCAACTTCGATCCCGGGCAGTCGCTGGTCGCGTACGCCGTGGCGATCATGGCGGGGGCGCACCACGCCGAAGGGGCGCTGATCGGCGGCGCGCTCGGAGTGCTGGTGGCCGAGCTGCTGCGCCGGTTCGGCGTGCCGCAGCAGTGGGCGAACGTGGTGTTCGCGGTCGGCGCGGTACAGGCCATGACGCAGGGGTCGGGCATCAGCGACGGGCTGCGCGCGCTGCTACGCCGGCGCCGCCGTGCTC
>NZ_POUA01000498.1 GCF_003236385.1 Spongiactinospora gelatinilytica | reverse complement strand
GGGGGGAGAGGAGGGCGATCAGGTCGGGGGCGCCGGCGGTGACGGTTTCGCCGGTGGCGCGGAGTTCGGCGCGGGCGCGTTCGGACCACGGGCGGGCGCCGGCGCGGTCGAAGGTCTCCAGGGCGCCGCGCAGCCGGGTGCGGGCCTCGTTCTTGCGGCGGGCGCGGCGCAGCCACTCGCCGTAGAGCAGGTCGGTACGGGCCCGCTCGAAGGGCCGGTTGGCGTCGGCGTGCGCGTCGGTGGCGAGCCGCCAGTGCCGTTCCGCGGTGGCGTCGTCGTCGGCGAGCAGGGCGTGGCAGCGGTGCAGTACGGCTTCCGCCCACGGATGCCGGGCGGCCGTCGCCCAGGGCTCGAACCGGGCCAGCGCCCCGGCGGCCCGGTCCGGCAGGCCCAGCCGTACGGCGGCCTCGATCTGGTCCGGGGCGAAGTAGATCGGCATGATCTGGTGCCGCAGCGGCCCCCGGGCGGCGGAGTCGAACCGTTCCAGGTACATCTGGTGGCGGATGTCCGAAGGACAGCCGCTCGCCCGCGGTGGACAGGAACCCCGCCCGCTCGGCCGGGCCCAGAGCGCCCGCGCCCACCCCCAGGCTCTCGGCCGCGCGGACCACGACGCCGATGGCCGGGGCTGGTGCTCGGCGCGGTGGTGTTCAGCCACTGGCCGCTGGACCCGCTGGTCCATTGGGCCGACCTGCCGCTGCTCCCCGGCAACGCCGGTGACCTGCCACTGCTCGGCCTCGGGCTGTGGCAGACCCCGTGGGCCACGGCCGTGATCGAGGGAGTCCTGGTGGTGGCCGGCGCGGTCCTGTACTTCCGTTCGGTACGGCGACGCGCCACCGACACCTGGCGCGCGGTGGTCTCGGGCGTCGTCATGTCACTCCTGCTCGCGGCGGGTCTCGCCGTCGACGTCCTCAGCTAGGGAAGGTCGGGAAATGTTCATCGACGTACCGGGCGGCCGGCTGGCCTACGACTCCGCAGGCGAAGGGCCGCTCGTCGTGTGCCTGCCCGGCCTGGGCGACACCCGCGAGGCGTACCGGCTGCTGCGCCCGCTGCTGGTCGAGGCGGGGTACCGGGTGGTGACCATGGACCTGCGCGGCCACGGGGAGTCGTCGGCCGGATGGGACGACTACTCCCAGGCCGCGGTGGGCCGCGACATCGTCGCCCTGCTGGAGGCGCTGGACGCGCCCGGCGCGGTCCTGCTCGGCAACTCCTACCCAGGCGGGGCCATCGTCCGTGCCGCCACCGACGCGCCCGAGCGGGTGGCCGGGATCGTCCCGATCGACGGGTTCATCCGGGCCATCCCGCTCAACGCGGCCCTCCGCGCGCTCGTCCGGCTGATCGCCGCCTCGCAGCGGCTGTGGAGCCTGTACTACAAGGTCGCCCACCCCACGGCCAAGCCCGCCGACCTGGCGGCGCACCGCGCCAGGCTGGTCGCCATGCTGCGCGACCGCAAGCGGCACGAGGCCATGCGCGCCATGCTCCTCAACCGCGGACCGGACGCCGAACACGTCCTCTCCGAGGTCCGCTGCCCGGCCCTGGTCCTGATGGGAGCCGAGGAGCCCGACTTCCCTGACCCGGCGGCGGAGGCCCGCACCCAGGCGTCGCTGCTACGCGGCCAGGCCGTCGTGATCGACGGCGCGGGCCACTACCCGATGTCGGACCACCCGGAACGTACGGCGGCGGCGCTGCTGCCGTTCCTGAAGAACGTCTTCTGACCCGAAGAACGTCTTCTGAACACGTCGGCCTGGGTCAGGCCATGGGGAGTTTCCGCAGGCCCGTCATGGTCGGGGCGATCAGGAACTCCGGGCTGTCGTCCGGATCGACGCGCAGTGCCGGGAAGCGGTCGAGCAGCAGGTTCAGCGCCACGCGGCCCTCCAGGCGGGCCAGGGGCGCGCCCATGCAGAAGTGGATGCCGCGGCCGAAGGCGACGTGCGCGTTGGGGTCGCGGAAGGGGTCGAAGACGTCCGGGTCGGGGAACTGCCGGGGGTCGCGGTTGGCCGGACCAGGCCAGACCATCATGAACTGGTCGGCCGGGATGGTGACGCCGCCGAGCACCGCCTCCCGGTTGGTGATCCGGGTCAACCCGGCGAACGGCGTGAGGTACCGCAGGGACTCCTCGATCACCGCGGGGACCAGCGAACGGTCCGCGCGCACCCGGGCCTGGAGCTCCGGATGTGCGTCCAGCAGCAGCACCGTGTTGCCGAGCAGCATGGTCGTGGTGATGTGCCCGGCGAGCAGCAGCACCATCGCGAAGTTGACCACCTGCTCGTCGGGCAGGCGCTCGCCGTCCACCTCGGCCTCGACCAGCTTGGTGAGCAGGTCGGCGCGCGGGGCGCGCCTGCGCTCGGCGGTGTGCCCGGCCAGGTAGGCGGTCAGCTCGTGCCACGCCTGGAGCGACGCCCCGCCGTCGTCCGGACGCAGGTCCTCCTCGGCCAGCGAGATCTTCTGGTCGGTCTCGAACATCGCGTCCGCCCACTTCTTGAACAGCGGGCGGTCGCCCGCGGGCACCCCCAGCAGGTCGGCGATGACGATGACGGGGAGGGGGTAGGCGAGTTCGGAGACCAGCTCCCAGCGGGACCGGCCGGCCGCGGCGTCGAGCAGTTCGCCGGTGAGGGTGGTGATCGCCGGTTCGAGGCCGGCGATGACCCTCGGGGTGAAGGCGTGGCTGGCGAGCTTGCGCAGCTTGCCGTGCTCCGGGGGGTCCATCTGGGTGAGGAAGCCCTCCAACGAGATGGTGTCGCCGGTTTTGGGCATGATGCGCGTGATGTCGGAGGAGTACGTCGCCGGGTCGGCGAACACCTCCTGGAGCTCGGGATGACCGTAGACGTGGCACACCCCGGTGTCGGCCTCCAGCACCACCGGCGCCTGCGGCCTGCGGCCGTGCAGCCACCACTTGTCCTGCGGGAACGCGTACCGCTCGCTGATGTGGTCCATCGCTCTCCTCAGTCGTAGATCCACTTGCGGTAGGGCGGGATGAGCTCTTCGAAAACGGCGATGTACTCCGCCGCCGCCGCGGCGAGCGCTTCGGCAGCGGGTTCGCCCGCGGGCTCGAAGGCGTTGCGCATGGTGAACGCCAGGGCCTCGGCCTTGTCCTCCGGAGTGAGCGCCAAGGTGTCCGGACTGATGGCGTCCAGCAGGTAGAAGGACGCCGACACGGCGCTCACCGTCTGCTCTCTGTGCGGAATGTCCTGGCGGGTCAGCCCGAACCGGTCCACCACCGCGAAGAACCGGTCGGAAGCCAGCAGGTCGTGGCTGCGCAGCGGGTGGCGGGCGAGCTTGCCCAGGTACTCCACGTTGCCGGTGAACAGCGCGAACAGCAGCGGCCTGCGCACGGTCGCCAGGTAGGACTCCCGGGCGAAGGTGCTCGGCCGGACGGTGGCCGGATCGCGGCGCAGCATCGCGATCAGGTCCTCGATCAGCCAGATGGCCTCGCGCAGCAGCAGCGCTTCGTACAACTCGTGCTTGGTGCGCCAGTGCAGGTAGACCGTGCCCTTGCCGACGTCGGCCGCGGCGGCGATGTCCTCGACCGTGACCTTGCGGTAGCCCAGGCGCAGGATCAGGCCGCGTGCCGCGTCGAGAATCCGGTCCGCTCGCTCATCCATCCCGTGCCATCCTTTGACCAATTACGAAATCCAGTCAACGGTCACACTAGCTCGCCTGGGGACGCCGGTACAAGGGCTCGGCCTCGCGGCGGGTGCGGGATCGTCTATTCGGACAGCGGGCGATGTGGCTGACCGGGATGATCTTCACCGTGGCCCAGGTGGTCGGCGGGGTGCTGACCCAGTGGGCGGGCTGGCGGTGGGTGTTCTTCGTGACGGTCCCGATCAGGGTGGCCGGCCTGGTGGGCGCGGTGCGCGGGCTGCCCCGGCACGACGCGCCCGGCCGCCGTCCCCGGCTGGACCTCGTCGGCGCGGTACTGGTCACCACCGCGCTGACCGGCGTGTCGTACGGGGTGATGCAGGCTCGCGGCCAGGCCGTTCTGGGCGGCGGGCTCGCGCTGCTGGCGGTCTTCGTGGTCCACCAGGCGCGGTGGGCCCGCGAGCCGCTGCTGTCCCTCGGCATCTTCCGGCTGCGCGCGGTGAGCAGCGGCAACGCGGTGATGCTCCTGCTCGGGCTGGGGTTCTTCGCCAGCCCGATCCTGCTGTCGCTGTACCTCCAGGACGTCCACGGCTGGTCGCCGCTGCGCGCCGGGCTCGGCTACCTGCCGGTCGGAGTCGCGATGTTCGCCGGGGCCCAGGCCGCGGGACGGCTCACGCTGCGGTTCGGCGCGCGCCGCGTGACCGCCGGGTGCTGCCTGGTCGGCGCGGCGGGCGCGCTGGGCGTGGCGGCGTTCCTCGGCGTGGACCGGTCCTACGTGCTGACGGTCGTGGTGTCGGTCGGGGTCTTCGGGTTCGGTACGGCGGCGGCCTTGACCCCGATCACCGTGGTCGCCAGCAGCGGCGTGCCCGCCGCACAGAACGGCCTGGCCGCGGGGCTGCTCAACACCGTCCGCCAGACCAGCGGCGCCATCGGCCTCGCCGTACTCGGCACGATCTCCGCCGCCACCGCCTCCGGCTGGGCCACCACCCACCC
>NZ_POUA01000497.1 GCF_003236385.1 Spongiactinospora gelatinilytica | reverse complement strand
CCGCCCACCCCCACGACGCGGCCCACCTCCAGGTCTTCGAGGAGTCCATGCGGGTGCGGTTCGACCGGCTCCAGTTGCACCGCCGCAACCTGATGGACCATCTGGGCAACCTGGATCTGGCCTGCTACGACCGCGAGTACGCGCCGGCCGCCGAACGGGAGGCGGCCAGGCGGGCGCACCTGGCGCTGTGGCCCGAGGCGGTCGAGGCGTCCATCGCCTCCCTCGACCTGCTCAGCGCCCCGGTGGCCAAGGCGCTGCTCGGGGCGGTGCGAGGGCTCGCCGCCGGGGTCGATGACGAGGCCGCGATCAAGGCGCACGCCCGGCTGGTCGCGCACGTCGAGGCGATGGCCGCCGACGGCGACCCCGACGCCGCGCTCGGCGCGGACGGGCTGGCCGCCCTGATGGGCGCGGACGACGGCATGGAAGTGGACACCGGACGGCTCGCCGAGCGGGCCGACGCCGAGCGGGACCGGCTGATGGAGCGCCTGACCGACGCCTGCGCCCGGTACGGCGCGGCGGACCGCGCGCCGCTCGACGTGTGCCGGGAACTGGTCAAGCAGCACCCCGACGGCGACGGGGTGGTAGAGGCGGCCAGGCGCTGGACGGAGAAGTCGATCGAGTTCACCCGCGAGCGCGCGCTGGTGCCGTACCTGGACGGCGAGTGCGCGGTCGGCCTGGCCCCCGAGTCCCGCCGCTGGGCCATGGCCATGATGAGCTGGGCCGCGCCGGGCGAGCCGGAGAGCCCGTCGTGGTACCACATCACCCCGCCCGGCCCCTCCTGGCCCGCCCAGGACATCGCCGACTGGCTGGAGGTCTTCAGCGACACCACCCTGCCGGGCATCACCGTCCACGAGGTCGCCCCCGGGCACTTCTCGCACGGGCGCGCGCTGCGCAACGCGCCCACCCCGGTCCGGCGGACCCTCCAGTCGGCCGCGTTCATCGAAGGCTGGGCGCACTACGCCGAGGAACTGTGCGTCGAGGAGGGCTTCGAGGCCGGTGACCTGCGCTTCGAGATCGGCGTGTGGCTGGAGTCGCTGGTCAGGGTCACCCGGCTGGCCTGCGCGATCGGCGTCCACACCGGCGCGATGACCGTCGAGGAGGGCGCGCGCAGGTTCGCCGCCGACACCCACCTGGCCGGTCCCGCGGCGCTGTCCGAAGCCTCCCGGGCCGCCTACGACCCGACCTACGGCCGCTACACGCTGGGCAAGCTGGCCATCCTCGACCTGCGCGACCAGGCCAAGGCCCAGTGGGGGAACGCGTTCACGATCCAGCGGTTCCACAAGGCCATGCTGGACCTCGGCGCGCCGCCGCTCGGCCTGCTGGGCAACGCGCTGACCGCCTGAGGTCACGGCGAGGCCCGCCCGAACGGGGGCCTCGCCGGCCCGGAACCGTCGGCCGGTTCTGCGAGACCCGGGGCATGCTGCGCATCGGTACGGTGGTCCTCGGCGTCGAAGACGTGCCCAGGGCGGTGGAGTTCTGGTCCAGGGCGCTCGGCCATGTGCTGCGCGATGAGATGGACGACGACCGGGCCGTCCTGATGCCGCCGGACGGGCGGGGCTTCGGGCTGGCGCTCGGCCTCAGCGAGACGCCCGTGCGGGAGCACCCGCGCGTCCACCTCGACCTCTACGCGGGCGACGCGGCCGAGCAGGCCGCCGAGGTGGAGCGGCTGATCGCGCTGGGCGCCGAGCGAATCGCATGGGACCTCTACCCCGACGACGCCGACTTCGTGGTGCTGGCCGACCCCGACGGCAACCGCTTCTGCGTGATCGACGCCACCCACGGCTGAGCGGGCCCGCTCAGCGGCGCAGCCGGGTCACCAGGGGAGCGGCGGTGAGCACGTCGCGGGCCAGCCCGGGATCGCCGGTGACGGTCGCCTGGACCTCGTCCGGGCCGAGCCGGTCGCCGAGCAGGAAACAGAAGTCGATCACGTCCATCTCGATCTCCGCGGCGGGCTCCACCCGTTCGCGGCCGAACCGCACCACCCGGGTGCCGCCACCGGGGCCGGTGAGCGTGATCCGCGCGGCCCGCTCGTCAGGGGCGCCGCCCGCCGCGATCATCATGGACGTGCGCAGCATGCGGCAGCCGAACTGCGACAGGGTGTGCACATGGTCGGGCACCGGCAGCGGCAACCGCAGCCCCTCCGCCGCACCGGAGCAGATGTCCTCGGAGTGCATCCACGTCTCGTAGGCCCGCATGGCCAGATGGTCGCGCAGCCGCATCGTCACCGCCGCCGCGGTGATCCGCTCCTCCTCGCCGGGGATCGAGCCCGCGGTGTCCAGATGGTGGCACAGGGCCGCGGCCTGCTCCCGCCAGCGGGCGGCGGCCTCCGCCCCGGGCCGGTCGCGCAGCGCGTCGAGCACCTGGTCGGTCCTGGCCTCGGGGTCGTCACCGGCCGCTGAGGGGCCGATGACCGGCGCGCCGAGCGCCGCGGCCAGCAGGCCGTCCACGGCCATGAGGTGGCCCGCCACACCGGCCGGTGTCCATCCGTGGACCACCACGGCGGTCCACCCGGACGCCGGGAGCGCGGTGAGCAGCACGTCGAGCGCCGCGACCCGGCTCGCGTACGGCGCCGCGTAAGCGGGCACGCGGTGCGCGGGTCTGCGCCCCGGGCCGCCGCGTACAACGGCGAGCAGGGCGGAACGTAGCCGGGAGGGGTCCATATCTGAGGTTCGCTCGTGTCCAGATCTCGGATGAAGATTATCTACCATGCGCACTCCACGGGCCGGGAATGCGCAAGGCGCTCACCCGAGCGGGGGTAACCGAAGATTATTCTCCGGGTCCGGACCACGAAAAGAGCGAAAATCACGTTAATCGGGAGGCCCAACCTATCCCACATCATATATGATCCTGTGGGGAATGTATTCGCCGCGGCTGCGAGGGGGCACCACTGTGAGCGACTCTGAGCGCGTTCCACCCGCTATCAACATGAACCAGATGAGTCACGCGAGGGCCTACAACTACGTCCTCGGAGGTAAGGACAACTATGCCGTGGATCGGGCCGCGGCGCGGAAGGTCATGCGGGCCGCCCCCGACCTTCCCCTGTTAGGCCGGGCCCAGCGCCGACTTCTGTTAAGAATCGTACGGATGTGCGCAGAACAGGGCATCGGCCAGTTCCTGGATATCGGGACCGGCATTCCCACTGAACCGAACGTCCATGAGACGGCCAAGGAAATCAACCCGCGAGCCCGGGTGGCCTATGTGGACTACGACCCGATCGTCTTCGTGCACAACAACGCGTTGCTCGCCACCGAGCCCTCGGTGATCTCTCTCCAGGCCGATGTCCGTGATCCTGAGGGAATCATGGACAATCCCCGTGTCCGATCGTTAATCGACTATGACAAGCCGATGCTGGTGCTCTTCGCCGCGCTGTTCCACCTGGTGACCGACGCGGAGGACCCGGCGGCCCTGGTGGCGCGGTTCCGCAAGCGGATGGTCCCCGGCAGTCACGTCATGATCTCGCAGTTCTGCAGCGACGGGAGTGATCCCAAGGCCCAGGCCGAACTGGAGGAGATATCGGTTAACTCGCCCTCACCGATGCGCTTTCGCACGCGCGCCGAGATCGGCCGCTTCTTCGCGGGCTTCGAGCTGCTCGGCCCGGGAGTGGCCGACGTCCAGGACTGGTCGCCGGACGAGCAGGTCCCCGCGACCAGCCTGCGGATAGCGGCGGGCGTCGGCAAGGTGGTCTGACCACGTCCGTCTCACAGGTCGGTGGAGGTGGCCCCGCCGTCCACGGTGAGGTGCGTTCCGGTGATGAAGGACGCCTCCTCGCTCAGCAGGAACCGCACGGCGTGGGCGACCTCCTCCGGCCGGCCCAGCCGGGCCAGCGGCGACTTGCAGGCGAACATCGACACCGCGGCGCGGTCGCCGTCCAGCGCCTCGGCCAGTTCGGGAGTGTCGATGTAGCCGGGACACACCGCGTTGACCCTGATGCCCGCAGGGGCCAGTTCGGCGGCCATCGAGCGGGTCAGCCCGAGCAGGCCGGCCTTGGCCGCGCAGTAGGCGGGCGCGCCCGCCAGGCCCACGATGCCCTCGATCGCGCCTATGCCCACCACGGCCGCATCGGGCGCGTCCCCGAGGTCGCCCAGCAGCGCCCTGGTCAGCATGAGCTGGGCGCGCAGGTCGACGTTGAGCACCGCGTCCCAGCGTTCGTCGGTGATTTCCGCGATGGCGGCCGGCCCCAGTATCGCGGCGGCGTGTACCAGCCCGCCGATCGGCCCGATGACCTCCCTGCTCGCGGCGATGGCGGGCCCGAGCGAGGCGGTGTCGGTCACGTCCACCGCGAGCCCGAAGGTCGGCAGCGGGGTCAGCATCGCGGCCTCCTTGGCCGTTCCCCGCGCCCCGGCCTCGTCCGCGTCCCAGACCGCGACCGGCCGCCCGCCTTCGGCGATTGCCAGCGCGCAGGCCCGCCCGATACCTGACGCGCCTCCCGTGACGATCACTCCGCTCAACGGTCTCTCCTCGGCTCGTGGGGGTTCGTCGGGGTTCATGGGGTTTCTTGGGGAGTGGACAATTGTGTACCCCGTGGTGGCGGAAGTTCTAACACACACCATCGAACCGCCGGGCGGGGAACGGTCCCGTGAGG
>NZ_POUA01000496.1 GCF_003236385.1 Spongiactinospora gelatinilytica | reverse complement strand
GGAGCCGCTGCCCGGCGCCACCCCCGCCGACCGGCTGGCCGCCTACCTCGGCCGCCGTCCCTGACCCGCGCACCGGTTCGCCATGCCCCTGCCAGGGCCGTGGCCCACCCGGCCGGGTCAGCCGCGCCCGTACCTCTCCTCGGCCGACCAGAAGTACCACACGCCCCCCACACAGCCGATCAACGCCCAGGCGGCGCAGGTCAGCCAGGTGGTGGCGGTCGGGCCGGTGTCCGACATGAGAAGGCCGCGCATCAGCTCGATGTACGCGGCGGCCGGGTTGGCGTACATGAGGTCGGCCACCCACTGCGGGAGATGCGCCCCGGACCACTCTCCGTCAGGCGCGGGATGGCCGACCACCTTGTCCTGGATGGAAAAGAATATCCCCGACAGATAAAGCCAGGTGCGCGTGATGAACGGCATGAGCTGATTGAGGTCGCGCACCTGGGTGCCCAGCCGGGCGGCGATTAGGGCGGCCCCCGCGTTGAAAAGGGTTTGCAGGAACAGCGCGACCGGTACGAGCAGCCAGTGCGCCGAAGGCCGCCCACCGTCCAGCAGGACGATGGGCAGCAACACCAGCATCGACCAGAAGAGCTGCTGGAGTTCCTGGAGGGTGTAGGCGATCGGAAGGATCGCCCGGGGGAAGTGCAGGGCGCGGATGAGTGAGAGGTTGGCGCTCACGGATTTCCCGCCCGCGGCCACCGTGCGCTGCGTGTAGGTGAACACGAACATCCCGGTGACCAGGAACGCGACATAGTTGTCCACTCCCGCTCCGCCGCCCAGGATGAGGCCGAACATCACGAAATAGACCGCCGCGTTCAGCAACGGGGTGATGACCTGCCAGAGCCGGCCGATCACCGTGCCGCTGTATTTGGAGGTGTTCCGCGCGTCGGCATAGGCCGAGATGAACCGGCGGCGGTCCCATAATCGTCTCAGGTAAACGGTCATCCGGGGGCGTGCCGCGCTGCGCCGCAGGCCGTGGCGGGTGGCGAGGGCCGCGAGTTCCCCGGGTGCGTATCGGCGTGGATCGTAGGTCCGCTCCGCCGTGGATTCGTTGCCCGACATGATGGAAACGGTACGCCGCCGGTTTCGCGCCGCTCATCGCCGCCGGGTACGGTCGGCGCTGTGATTAGAGTGCTGCTGGCCGACGACGAGGCGATGATCCGGGCCGGGGTCCGCGCGATCCTGAGCGCGGCCCCCGACGTGGCGGTGGTCGCCGAGGCGGGCGACGGCCGTACGGCGGTCGAGCAGGCCCGCGCGCACCGCCCCGACGTCGCGCTGCTCGACATCCGCATGCCGGTGCTGGACGGGCTGAGCGCGGCGGCGGAGCTTCGGCGGGCGGTGCCGGAGACGGCGGTGGTGATGCTGACGACGTTCGGCGAGGACGAGTACGTCGCGGGCGCCCTGGAGGCGGGGGTGTCGGGGTTCCTGCTCAAGTCGGGCGACCCGTACGAGCTGATGGCGGCGGTCCGGGCGGCGCGCGACGGGGCGGCGTTCCTGTCTCCGAGGGTCGCCCACCAGGTCATCGCCCAGTTGTCCGGCGGGCTGATCGGGCGCAGGCATGCCGCCCGCGCGAAGGTCGCGACGCTGACCCCGCGCGAGCGGGACGTACTGGCGCTGCTCGGGGAAGGACTGAGCAACGCCGAGATCGGCCGTCGCCTCTTCCTGGCCGAAGGGACGGTCAAGGCGCACGTCTCAGCGCTGATGACCCGCCTGGCCGTACGCAACCGCGTCCAGGCCGCCGTCATCGCGCACGAGGCGGGCATGGTCGCCGAGTGAGATGCCCGTTCCCGCGGGGGTCACGCGTCGCGGGCGCGGAGTACCCCGATGGCCGCGCCCATCGCCGCGACCGCCCACCCCGCCAGCACCAGCGCGTACTCCCACTGCCCGGTCATCAGCCGCCACCCCGCCGGCGCCGGTGTCCACCCGGCGAAGGTCTCCAGGAACGGCGCGCCCACCTGCCCCGCCGCCATGCGCAGCAGTTCGGGCAGGACGAGCAGCAGCAGGACCATGCAGGTGAGCGCCCCCGCGGACCGGCGTGCCAGGGCCCCCACGCCCAGCGCGACGACCGCCAGCAGGCCGAGGTACACGCCGGTGGCGGCGACCTGCCCGGCCGCGTCGCCGATCACGCGGGGCAGCTCGCCGTGCCGGGCCGCCGCCGTACCGATGCCCAGGGCGGCGGCGGCCGAGCCGAGCAGCAGCGCGGCCACGCCGGTCACGACGGCCTTGGCGAGCATCACCCGGCCACGGGACGGCGTGGCGGCGAACGTGACCGTGATCGAGCGGGTGGCCAGCTCGCCGGTGACCACCAGGAGGCCGAACGCGGCCACGACGTACTGCCCGAAATAGCTCACCGCCGTCAGCCCCACGGTCAGCGAGCGCGCCGGGACCGGCCCGTCGGCGCCGTCGTCCAGGACGGTCATGAGCAGCAGCAGGGCGACCAGCCCACCGGCGAACCACCAGGTGGAACGTACGGTGAGCAGTTTGATCCGCTCGGCGGCGAGCACGTCGGGCAGGCCGGGTGGCCGGCCCCCGGCGCTCATCGGCCGGTCTCCTTGGTCGTCGGGGCGGAGGTGAACTGGGCCACGGCCGCCGTGCGGCGCAGGTAGACGTCCTCCAGCGAGGAACCGGCGGCTTGGAGACCGTGGATCTCGACGCCCAGCGCGAAAGCCCTGGCCCCGACCTCCGCCGGGGGCACGCCCGGTACGACCAGCGTGCCGTGGTCGTACCCGGCACCGGCGAAGGCCGCGGCGAGTGGCCGCAGGTCCGGGCCGCGTACCAGGCTGCCCGTGGGCGCGGCGGCGAGCAGGTCGCGCATCGGCTCGTCGGCGACCAACCGGCCGCGGCCGAGTACGACGACGCGGTCGGCGGTCTGCTCCATCTCGCTCATCAGATGCGAGGAGACGAACACCGTGCGGCCCTCGGCGGCCAGCGAACGCAGCAGGGTGCGGATCCAGCGCACCCCGTCGGGGTCCAGGCCGTTGACCGGTTCGTCCAGCATGAGCGCCTGAGGGTCGCCGAGCAGCGCCGCCGCGATGCCCAGCCGCTGGCTCATGCCGAGGGAGTACGTGCCCGCCCGCCGGTCCGCGGCGCTCGTCATACCCGCGATCTCAAGTACCTCCGCCACCCGGGCGGCGGGGATGCGCTGTGAGCGGGCCAGCGCGCGCAGGTGGTCGCGGCCGGTGCGGCCAGGGTGGACGGCCTTGGCGTCCAGCAGCGCGCCGATCGTGCGCAGCGGGTGGCGTAGCCGGGCGTACGGCGTGCCGCCGATCAAGGCGGTCCCGGAGGTGGGCGCGTCCAGGCCCAGGATCAGGCGCATCGTGGTGGATTTCCCGGCACCGTTCGGGCCGAGGAAGCCGGTCACCTGGCCGGGCCGCAGTTCCAGGTCGAGGTTATCCACGGCCGTCGTGGGCCCGTAGCGTTTGGTTAGATCGGTCAGGCGGATCATGCCAGGACGCTATGCACCGGCGCCCTTCGCGCGAATGGGCCGATCGGTGGGAGCCACCCCCGACTTTCGTCAGGGGTGGGGCGGGGGCGAACCGCATAGCGTGGCAGGGTGAACGTGCTGAAGTCGCCGTGTGGCCGCCGGGTCTGCGGAGACGTACTGCTGTGGGCGGTGGCAGTCGCGTCGATGTGGCTGTCGGACGACCCGCTGCCGGAGTACGCCTTGCTCGATGTGGCGGCGCTACGGGCGTGCGGGGTCGTGCTGCTGGCCGCCGCGGCGGCGATGTGGCGGCGGTGGCCGCTGCCGGCCGCCGCGCTGGCGCTGCTGCCGGGGGTGGTCGTCGCCGACGATGTATACGTGGCGCAGCTCGCGCTGTCCGTCATGCTGTTCGTTTTCCTACTGGGGCGGCGTTCCGGGGGCCGCACGGCCGTGGCCCAAGTGGGCGCGCTGGTCGGGGTGGCGGCTTCGGCGCTGGCCTTCGTGCCCGGACGGCCGGGCGGCGAGGACTGGTTCACCGCGGCCTCCACTGTGCTGCTCTTGGTCCTGGCCCCGTGGGCGGTCGGCCGGTACCTGCGCGCGCAGGCCGACCTCGCCGCCGCGGGGTTCGAGCTGGCCGTCGTACTGGAACGCGAGCACGCGCGGGCCGCCCAGCACGAACGGCTGCGCGAACGAGCCCGCATCGCCTCGGACATGCACGACTCGCTGGGGCACGAACTGAGTCTGCTGGCCGTACGCGCCGCCGCCGTGCAGGTCGCCGCCGAGGCCACCCCGGCGCTCCGGCAGGCGGCGGCCGAACTTCGCGAGTCCGCCGCCACGGCCACCGACCGGCTCCGGCAGATCACCGGCCTGCTCCGCCAGGACGGCGAACCCCCGGTGGGCACGGTCGCCGCACTGGTGGCCCGGGCGGCGGCCTCCGGCGTGAACGTACGCCTGGACGGCGGCGAGGAGACCGTGGCGGCCGAACTCCCCGGCCCGGTACTCCACACCGCCGCCCGCGTGGTGCAGGAGGGCCTGACCAACGCCATCAAGCACGCCCCGGGATCGGCCATCCAAGTCCACCTGCGCCCCACCGCCGAGACCCTTGAGGTCACCGTCACCAACGGCCCCTCGCCTGGCCCGGTGGGTGGGGCGCAGGTGGACTTGGATGGCCGATCCCGGGGCGTGCTTGATGG
>NZ_POUA01000495.1 GCF_003236385.1 Spongiactinospora gelatinilytica | reverse complement strand
GCGCACCCGCTCGCGTACGTCCTTGGCGGTGGACAGCGAGATCCCGGCCCTGGCCGCGATCTCGCGCAGCGAGGCCCCGGGCCGCTCGGCGAGCACCGCGCCCGCCCGCCTGCGGCCCGCGGCCGGATCGACCGCCCGGACCCTGCCGTCCCGGCCCACCCGGCCGTTCGAGTGTGGAACTTCCCCGGTCGAACGCCGCCGCAGCGCGGCCACGGTCTTGGCGGAGATGCCCGCCACCGAGGCGATCGCCCGGTCCGACCAGTGCCAGTGGGTCGTGATGATCCGCGCGGCGGCGGCGTTGCGGTCGGCCTGGCCGAGCGGCAGGCCGTGCGCGGAGTTCAGGCCGACGGAAAGGACGAACACGTCTTCCTGCGGCCCGTCGAAGAACACCGCCTCGATCTCCCGCTCGCCGCGCAGCGCGGCGGCCCTGAGCCGGTGCATGCCGTCGATCACCCGCATGGTCGGGCGGTGGACCACGATGGGGGGCGTCGGCGCGTCCTGGTCGGCGAGCAACCGGACGTGCTCGGCGTCCTCTCCGCCGCTGCGCGGCGAGTCGGCTGCGCGCAGCGCGGCGATCGGCAGCCGGCGCGGCTCGGAAAAGCGCTCGCCGATTATTCCGGATAACTGATTTTGGGAATTCGTCACGCGTGCCGGGGTTTCCGGGTGTGGAATTTGTGGTGACCTGGCCAACGAGTTGTTCGACATGTCTCCTCGCCTGTCGCGGAGGTAACGCAGTCGCTGTCGTTGTGCGGGTCGCGGGGTGTGACGCTGTGTGCGTGAAAGCTCACTGATATCGATGCTATGCCCGGGTCAGGAGTGGTGTCAACCGGGGTAATGGCGCTGCGCCGATGAATTCTCCCCTCGGGGTGGCGGAATAATCCGGTGGCCGCTCGCCGCTACGCCTGCTTGGTGGGCGCGGTCTGGAGTACCTCGACGATCGCGGCTTACGGTGGGTGGGAAATCGGACCCATTGGGAGGGCGAGATGAAAGAGGTTGCGGCGCGCGCGATCGATGGCGAGGCGTTCCGGGGTGCGCTCCAGTTGCACGCCGCGGGCGTGGTCGTGATCACCGCCGAGTCGGACGGCGTGCCCCTGGGCCTCACGGTGACCACGTTCACCTCCGCCAGCCTGAGCCCTCCCCTGGTGTCCTTCTACATCGACCGCGGGTCCGCCAGCGCGCCGGGACTGAGTTCGTCTGCGCATTTCGCGGCCAACATCCTCGCGGGCGGGCAGAGCGAGTTGGCCGCGCGGTTCTCCCGCAAGGGGGTGGACCGTTTCGCCGCGCCCACCAGGTGGCACCTCGGGCCGCGCGGACTACCGCTGCTGGACGACGTCTCCGCGCGGCTGATCTGCTCACTGGACGCCGCGACCGAGATCGGCGACCACATTCTGCTGGTGGGTTTGGTGATGGACGTTTCGGTCGATCCGGAAAGCCGCCCGCTGGTGTACCACGGCCGCCGGTTCGGCGGTTTTCTCCCGCACCCGTCGCCCAACGGCGGTTCCCACCCCGCCGGTCAGAAGGCATAGAAAAAAGTGGACTGAATGTGGGCACCGAATCGGTCTGGTACGGGCCGGTGAGGTGGCGGAGGATACGCGCGTTGAGATCCCGGTCCGCCGAACGGCACGGTGCCGGGGACGCCATCCTGGGGAGCGCAGTTGAGAAGATCATTATGCGTGGGCCTGATCGTCAGTTTGGGGATCGTGATCGCCGCCGCCACGCCCGCCTGGGCCGAGCCACCGCCGCCCAAGCTTCCGGCGAACGCGAGCGCGGCGCAACTGAAATTCCAGCCCGCGATGGACTACGACGGCGACGGCTGCTAGCCGTCGGTGGCCATCGGACATAAGGACAAGGTGGAGACGCTCGCGTGCCGCCTGGGCCGCCCGAACGAGAAGCCGGAGAACCACTGGGGCCGCTGGCTTCTGCCGGACCTGGTGAGCTGGAACGGCTACCCCTCTACCGCACTGCGCGACAGGCTGTCCGCGCACGGCAGGGGCGCGGCCACGTTCGCGCTGAAGGACAGCGCGTTCCCCGGCGACCTGGAGAAGGCCCACAAGTACAAGATCCAGCCGCCGCGCAGCGCGCCCATCCATCTCGACCTGCCCTTCGACTTCGACGTCGACAAGCACGAGCTGCCGTCCGGGATGCCGGATCCGAACACGCCGCCCGACGACGATGACGACGAGGAAAGGGAAGAGGAGAGGAAGGGGGCGGAGGAGCTGAAGAAGCGGGATCTGCGGGTCATGCCGCTGGGCGACTCCATCACCTACGGCATCGGCAGTTCCACCGAGTCCAGCTACCGCGCCGACCTGTGGAACAAGCTCGACGGCAAGACCAAGAGCATCGACTTCGTCGGCTCGATGCGGTCCGGGCGGCTGCCCGACCCCGACAACGAGGGCCATTCCGGCGCGATGATCAGCCAGATCGCGCACGCGGCCGACACCGCGGTCCCGCTGTGGCGGCCCAATGTCGTGCTGGTCCACGCCGGTACCTGCACCCGAACGACAACGGATACCGCAAGATGGCCGACGCCTTCCACAAGGCCCTGCTCCGGGCGGCGGCCAAGGGCTGGATCAGCGACTCACCCGGCACGCCGCTGTGCAGCGACGCCCAGAACCGCTGGACCCCGCGCGGGCAGATCGCCTCCGGCGTCGCGTACGGCGCGGACGAACGGATCACCTTCGCCGACATCGACGGTGACCGGCGGGACGACTACCTGGTGGTCAACGCCAGGACGAAGGCCGTGCGCGCCTGGATGAACGCGGGCGGCGACCGGGACGGCAGGCCGGGCTGGGTGGCGCGCGGGCAGATCGCCTCCGGCGTCCTCAAGCCGGGCGACGGACTCCGCTTCGCCAACGTGGACTGCGACACCCGCGACGACTACGTGGTGACCAAGTATCCCAGCGGTGCCGCGACCGCCTGGCTGAACCGCGGCGGCGACCAGGACGGCAGGCCCGGCTGGGTGGCGCGCGGGCAGATCGCCTCGGGTGTCGGGATCGCGCAGGGCCAGGGCCTGGCCTTCGCCGACATCGACGGCGACCAGCGCGACGACTACCTGATCTGGGACCTGCGCACGGGCAGCGTCCAGGCGTGGATCAACAACGGCGGCGACCCCGCCTGATCGGCCCTTCACAAGAAGGCCTCGGCCCTCGTGCGAAGAGCACCGAGGGCCGATTCGGACATGTTTTATCCACTTCCGCCGGGATGCCGTTATCGCCTCGTGACAACAGAAGGCCGCGGCCGGTTTCCGGCCGCGGCCTTACAGATATTCCTCGATGACAGGGATCACCGGGATTCCTGCATGGGGTAGATGCGCAGCCAGTCCACCTCCATCCAGGCGTCGCCGCGGTCCTTGCCGTCGGGGAACCAGTCGAGCTGGAGGCAGGCCGCCATCGGGCTCTGCGTGGAGCTGGCGGAGCGGAACCACTCCTGGCCGTCGATGTACCCGACCACGCCGTTGGGCGTGTTCTCGACCGCGTACGTGTGGTAAGCGGTCATGTCGAGTTCGCCGCTGACCCCCTCCTTGCCGCCATCGGGGGTCTTCATGAACAGGTTCGGGCGCTGCCGTTCCGGGTCGTCGATGACCTCAAGGAAGGCGATCTCCTCGCCGGTCGCGCTGTCCACCCCGCCGCCGCCCTGCTGCGGCCACAGCAGCGCCACCGGATGGTAGGAACCGGCACCCGCATAGAGCCGGATCCTGGCCTCCCAGCGGCCGTGGGACTGGACGTAGCGAGTGGCGAGCCCCGCCGTGGTGCCCTTGGCGGTGCCGTACAGGTAGAGCGCGCCGTCCCCGATGAACGCCTGGCCCGGGGAACGCCGGCCCTTGCCCGCGTGGCCCGCCGAGTCGTAGACGAACCAGTTCTCGCGGTCGAGCTGGGACTCGAAGTCCTCACACCAGATGGGCGCGCCCCAGTCGGGGTTCGCGCCCTCCGGGGTGGCGGTGCAGTCCGCCCGCCGTACGGCGGTGTCGCCCCGGGCGGCCGGGAGGCCGCCCAGGACGAGGGTGACCGCGAGGCCGGCGAAGGCGGCCCGCAGCACCGTACCGGCGATCACGACGGCGGGTCCTGTGTGCGGGCGCACTGCGAGGAGATGCTGAACGTCCAGCACCCGGCCGGGCGCGGCGGCACCGGGGCGGACGCGGTGTCGTTGGATGTGGAGGTGCCCCGCGATTCGTCGCCGGGCCGGGTGGCGGGCGGCGCGAGCGGGGGAGCGAACGCCCAGCGCGGCGCGTTCGCGGCCTCGGCCTGCCGCTTGGGCAGCGCGAGCGGTGAACCGGAGTCGCCCAGACCGGACGAGCCGCCCTGATCGGTCCCGTTGGTGGTACGGCCGCGCCAGGGCGCGAGGCTCCAGCAGTTCGCGTCCTTGAACGGCACGCACGCGCCCTGCGGGCGGGCCGGCTTGGCCAGCGGCGGCAGCGGGAGCACCGGCCTGGTCCGCCGGTTCTTCTGCTGCGGGGCCGCGAGCTGCCGCGAGTCCGGCTGCTTGACGGGCGGCGCGTCGCCCACCTCACCCGTCGGCGACGGCCGGGGGGCCGGCGGCTTTGCCGGCTCCTTCGTCGGGGGCTTCGGCGGGGCCTTCGTCGGCTCCTTGGCGGGCGGCTTGGCCGGCTCCTTGGGCGGTTCCTGGG
>NZ_POUA01000494.1 GCF_003236385.1 Spongiactinospora gelatinilytica | reverse complement strand
GCCGTGGGCGGGTATGACGCCTCCCCATTCGACCCTCGCGCGCGGCGTAGGGCCGTCTGTGTGGCGCGAATCGTGGGATACGTGTCGTTGACGCCACCGTTTCGCCTGGAGCAACGTGAAGGGGTGCAGTCACATCGCATCGCCTTCGTGATCTTCGAGGGCTTCCAGTCGCTTGATCTGGTCGGGCCGCACGAGGTGTTCCAGCAGGCAGGAGGCTACGACTGCACGATCGTGGCCCCCGCGGCCGGAGGCGTGCGCGCCGAGAGCGGCCTGCCCTTGCACGCCTCGAACGGCGTGGCAGGGCTGCCGCCATCCGGCTTCGACACGGTGGTCGTCGTCGGCGGGATGGGCGTGTACTCCGCCAGGCGCGACCCCCGGCTCACCGCCTGGGTCACCGCGGCGGCTCGTACCACCCGCCGGGTCGCCTCGGTGTGCAGCGGCGCGTTTCTCCTGGCCGAGACCGGTCTGCTGAACGGGCGGCGCGTCACTACCCACTGGGCCCGCGCCGGACGGCTCGCGCGGGAGTACCCGGCGGTCACCGTCGATCCGGATCCCATCTTCATCCGGGACGGGCGCATCTGGTCGTCGGCGGGGGTGACCGCGGGGATGGACCTCGCCCTGGCACTCGTGGAGGAGGACCAGGGGCAGCAGGTGGCGCTGGAGGTGGCCCGCCAACTGGTGCTGTTCCTGCGCAGGCCCGGCAACCAGTCCCAGTTCGGCGTGGGCCTGTGGTCGATGCAGCCGACCACCGATCCCGTCCGCGACGCCGTGGCGGCCATCCATGCCGACCCCGGAGCCCGGCACGACATCGCCGACCTGGCCGCGCACGCCGGGCTCAGCCCTCGGCACCTCCAGCGCCGCTTCGCCGCCGAACTCGGCGTTCCGCCCGGCGCCTACGTTGAGCGGGTGCGGGTGGAGGCGGCGCAAAGAGCCCTTGAGAACACTGGCGACCCCGTCGACGTCATCGCCCGCCGCTACGGCTTCGGTACCGCCGAGACCCTGCGCCGCAGTTTCCACCGCCGCCTGGGGGTGGCCCCGTCCGACTATCGCGACCGTTTCCGAAGCACCACGGGAGAACACCGATGACCACGTACGGACTGCTGATCTTCGACGTCGCCGAGGAGCTCGACTTCGCCGGCCCCTGGGAGGTCTTCACCACCTCGGCCATCCTGCGCGGCGGCGCCGACACCGCGCTGCTCGTCGCCGAGCACCCCGACCCCGTCCGCTGTAGCAAGGGCATGTGCGTGGGACCCGATCGCACCCTGGGCGACCACCCGCCGCTGGACGTCCTGCTGGTACCGGGCGGTCGCGGGGCCCGTGAGATCGAGGCGCACAATCCCGCCGTCACGGGCTGGATCGCCGAGACCGCCGCACAGGCGTCCTGGGTCATGAGCGTGTGCACGGGCGCCTTCCTGCTACACGCCGCCGGACCCGCCCGCGGGCGCAGGGTGGCGACGCACTGGAAGTACGAGGACGCCCTTGAGGCGCGCGGGGACGTCACCATCGTCCGCGACGCCCGCTATGTGGTGGACGAGAATCTGCTCACGACCCAGGGCGTCTCCGCCGGGATCGACGGCGCGCTGTGGCTGGTCGGCAGGCTGCACGGCCGCGACCACGCGCGCGCCGTGCGGCGGGAGATCCAGTACGACCCGGCCCCTCCGTACCTCGCCGACGAGCCCCTCCCGTAGGCGGGACACGCAAGACCGAGGCCATCAGGTCACCCGGACAGGGCGACGAGACGGCCGGGAACGGTCGCCCTTGGGCGTTCGCGACGGCTTCCGCGCGCCCTTTGAGGCTGGCCCTGCCGCCGTTGGCCGCCGGTCCGCCGGCGGTCGAGTCGCGCAACGGGCCGTTCTCCGTCAGGCGCGGATCCCCACTGCCGCGATACCACCTTGTGTGAGGACGAACATGAAACGAGCTGTCATTGTCGGCGCCGGAGTCGGCGGCCTCACCGCCGCGATCGCGCTGCGTGCAATCGGCTGGGAGGTTTCCATCTTCGAGCGGTGGCCGCAGATCAACGCCGAGGGCACAGCGCTCGGGCTCCGCCCGGACGCGCATGCCGGCCTTGCCGCCCTCGGGCTGGGCGAACGACTGCGCGAGCGCACCGTCCCCTACCGGAGGGCGCGGATCCGCACACCCCGTGGCAGGCACCTGGCCGATCTGCCGCTGGGGCGCATCGAAGGGCGGGGGGGAGCGCCCGTCCGGATGCTGTCGCGGGTCGCGCTGATAGAGATGCTGTTGGAGGAGGTGGATCGGTCGACGATCAGCACCGGCGTGGAGCCCGCCGGCGTCCGCGAGACGCTCGACGACCTGCGCGCCCACTACGCCGGCTGGCACGACCCCATCCCCCGCTTGCTGGCGGCCGCCGATGACGACAGCGTGCTGAGGCATGAGGTGTACGACGCACCGCCGCTGACCTCCTACGTCACCGCGAACGTCGCACTGGTCGGGGACGCCGCCCACGCGATGACCCCCGCTCTGGGCCAGGGCGCCTGCCAGGCGCTGCTCGACGCGATCGAACTAGCCGCCTGCCTGCGCGAACATCCCGGCGACGTCGCGCCGGCGCTGCGCGCCTATGACGCCAGGCGACGCCCGGCGGCCCAGCGGATCGTCACCGTGTCCCGGTGGATGACCCGGCTGGCCGGATCCGCTCGCCTGGCAGGCCCGCGCGACGCCCTCATGCGTCTTCTTCCTGTTTGAGCGAACCATGTCGCCTCTGCTCTTCTCGCTGATGCTGGTGATCTTCAGCCTGACCACCGGAGAGTTCGTCATCGCCGGGATCCTGCCCGACGTGGCGCGCGACCTGTCGGTCACCATTCCGGCAGCGGGCCTGCTGGTCAGCGCCTATGCGCTTGGAATGATCACAGAAGGGCCGGTGATCACGACGCTTACCGCACGGCTGCCCCGCCGGCCGCTCATCACCGGGCTCATCGCCACCTCCATCGCCCAGAACACCGCGTCGGCCCTCGCCCCGAACTACCCGATCCTGCTGGCCGGGCGTTTCGTCGCCGGGCTGGTGGTGGCCACCTTCTTCGCCGTCTCGGTCGCCACCGCCGTCTCCACCGCCCCTCCGGGCAGGCAGGCATCCACGGTGGCGAGACTGACGTTCGGCATGAACCTGGGCATGATCGCCGGTACGCCGCTGGGCACCTTCATCGGCCAGCACCTCGGCTGGCGGGCCACCTTCGCCACGATCGCCGTGTTCAGCGCCGTCGCCCTGATGATGGTGCTGCGGTACGTCCCCGGCCTACCCGCGCCGCAGGTCGGCTCCCTGCTCGGTGAACTCCGCGTGTTCACGCGCCGGGACGTGGTGTCGGCCATCGCGCTGACCGCGACGGGAAACCTTGGAGTCGTCACCGTCTTCACCTACATGGCGCCCTTGGCCACCGGGGTACACGCCTCCCTGTGTCGGGCCCTCGTCCGAGGCGCCCCGGACCTGAAGTCTCCTGAGCTCTTCCGGGTTCACTTCGGTGATGCGGTAGATCTTCCCCTTACGAGGTTCCCGCCGTCGCTTCGTCACTCACAGTAGGCAGGCGACAGGTCATCAAAATCGACACGCAGGAACCGGATCCGGCCCGGCGCGGGCCGGACTCTTCAGGACATTCGACGGGGCGTGGCCGACGCGGACGTTCGCCGGGCGCGCCCCGATCGAACCGGCCGGGCGGTCCTACGCCTGGGCGTACTCTGCGGCGCCGCCCGCGAAGTCGTAGGCGATGACCTCTTCGTCGCCGACCACCCAGGCGTCGTGCCCGGGTGAGCACACGAACACCTCGCCCGGCCCGGCCTCGGCCTCGGCGCCGTCGTCCATCCGGATGCGCAGCCTCCCCTTGACCACGAACCCGTGGTGGTGAACCTGACACGAGTCGGTGCCCACGATGGGCCTGACGGACTCCGACCACCGCCAGCCCGGCTCGAATGTCGCCACGCCGAAGCTCAGCCCGGTCAGGTTGCAGATTTCGATATGTCCCATCGGGAAGTCACGGCGCTCGTCCGGCTTCTCGGTGCTCTTCACCTGCAGCATGACGGTCCCCCTTTCCGTCAGCTTTCATCCTTGCACCGGCAATGCCTCCCTTCAAGGCCGCCCACGCCCGGAACGCCCGCCGGCCTCCATCGGGGGCCTCGCCCGATCGGCTACACGGGCGCGGCCCTGCTCGGCGCTGCGGGGCCAGCGGGTGATGTCGAAGGCGCCGGGTCGTTGGAAGCGGGCCGGGTCGTGGTTGGCGGCGCCCGCTGGTGAGCGAACGACGGACGAGGGGCTTCCCGCGCTGGCAGAGCTGGCGGTGATCGCGCACGCGAATTCGCTCGATGCCGATGCCGATGCAGATTCGCTGATGACGGTGGCCGGTGCGACGGCTGGGCGGCAGGTACCAGTGTCGTCCGCAGCGGGGTGGCCGCGGGCTTGGCCGCGGTGGGCCTGGACGGGCTCCGCCGCCGTGACCTGGCGCTGTGATGCGGGCCGGCCGGGTGAGCGCGGGGCGTTTTCAGCGGTCCGAGTCACGCTGGTACATGCTGATCGCCATGGTCAGTGGGATCTTGCTCACCTTGGTGCTCGGTACCGCCCGTATCACTCAACTCCGCCGCCTGGCCCGTCCGCGCCGGCGTCACAACCGGTAACGGAGAGCGCTCCCTTGCG
>NZ_POUA01000493.1 GCF_003236385.1 Spongiactinospora gelatinilytica | reverse complement strand
GCCCCACCCCACCCAACTTTCGGCTACGCTTGGCTTCAGTCCTTCAGCCTCCGTAGCTCAGGGGATAGAGCACCGCTCTCCTAAAGCGGGTGCCGCAGGTTCGAATCCTGCCGGGGGCACGCACGAAATCTACGGCGGTCCTGTTCTGGCCCGATGGGCATCGTTCGCCGCTGGCGGCGAGTTGCTGGGTCATGGTCGTCACTCCTTCGATGGTGTCTTCAGCAAGGGTCACTCTGATCAGCACGACACCTGCCGCGGCGTCGTAGCGGATCTCAAGGTGGAACGCCGAGAACAGCTCCCACTGCAACTCATCAGGCGGCTTGGCGAGGTCGGTCTGGAGCAGCGGGATCATGCCGAGCAGGTCCGCGTGATCGTTGCGGGCCGGTGGATCGGCCTCCACCTCGGCCAGCTCGCGGAGCCTGTCCTGGCGCTCGGTCTCCAGCTCGGCGAAGCGCGCTTGCAGGCGGCGGGAAAGTTCCGACCCTGCGTCGCAGTCCTCGATCTGAGCGATCAGCCGCTCCTGCTTATTCATGATCGCCGCTGCTGCGGCCTGGAGTGCATGGCAGCGGGACTCCCACTCCGTCTCGGCCTCCCGGCTGGTGGCAGGCAGGTCGGCAGCGAGGAGTTCATGCCGCTGCGGGCCGAAGATCCGCCGCTGAAACAGATCATGAACCGCATCCAGCAACGTGTCCTCCCGGATCCGGATGACCTTCGGATGGCCGGGGAAGCGGTCTTCCCGGCCGCGGTGGTTACGATCCGGCTGGCAGGCGTAATACACATCCTGGGCTTTGCGGCGGGTCTCGGTCTGGCCGAACATCCGGCGATCACACTGGTGGCAGTGGACGAACGACCGCAGCCGGTAGACGTGCCGGGTCTGCGGATGGCGGTTCCCGCCGCCACCTGAGCGTGAGGTGCCGCGTTTGCCGCCCACGAGCTGAGCCGCTTGGTACATCTCCCGGGTGACCAGCGGCTCATGGGTCGGCGCCGCCGACCACACCCACAAATGCGGGGGGTTGAGCATGCTGCGACTGCTGCCCCGGCGGCTGGTGGTCGCCTTCCGGTTCCACACCATGTAGCCCGTGTACTTCGGGTTCAGCAGCATTTCCCTGACCCCCGAACGCGACCAGGCGTTACGGTCCCGGAAATTCGGGTTGAGCGATTCCGGCGGCGGGTACCGTTCCAGGTCGGTGTTGAGCAGGTCGGCGATATCCCCATAGCCCAGGCGCTGGAGCACACGCCAGGTGAAGATCTGGGTGATCACCGGCCCGCGAACGGGATCGGGAACGAGCCGGGTTTTCGTTTTCCCTTCGGACGCCTTTGCGGGAACCGGGTGCGGGACCTTGTCCGCGTCATAGCCGTAGGGCGGGCGGCCGACGTTCCATCCCTGCTGAGTATGCGTCCGCAGCCCGTCCCAGGAGGCTTCCAGCATCTGAACGGCGTACCACTCGGCGATGCCCTGCTTGACCCGGCGCGTCAATATCGCGGTGGCGCGCTTCCCGTTGAGCGTTATCGGCTCATCGGAGGCGAACAACGCCACACCGAGTTCTTCCAGCTCGTGTTCGATCTTGGTGCCGTAGAAGGTGCGGCGGGAAATACGATCGATGGACTCGCAGATGACCGCATCGAACCGGCGATCCGGACGACCGGCTTCGGCGAGCAGATCCTGGATGCCGCCATCCCGGGGCACCGGGATGGAAATACGTTCGTGCGCGGTACCGAAACCACGGTCTTCGAGGTCTTTCCGCCCGGATTCGATGTCGTAGAAGTGCGCGACGATCAACGCGCCGGGCGGCAGGGCCGCCCGGCTGTTGTGAAGCTGCCGGGGCAGCGACAGTGTCGGATCCTGCCGATCCTCGGTCGAAGTGCGTCCGCACCAGGCCACGCGCAGCCCGTTGAACGGGTCATCGCCCGCCGCGCCGCCCCACATGCTCACCTTCCGCTCCTCCCTGGATGATGGTGCTGGATCCACAGCAAGATGGCGTGAACGATGCGCGCCTGCCCGTCGCGCAGCCTCCTGCCTTGGTCGCCGGGCAGCGTGACGACCTCTACCTTGATCGTGACCTGCCTCGTATCCGCCGCCGCCGTATCCCGGTTCGCCGGGACCGGCACGTGCAGTGGTCCTATTACCGTGTCGCTGTCGTCACTTACCGTTCCGGGCCTGTCATGGTACGCATCCGAGCCCGCGTTGGGAGGCCCTGAGCAGGCCTTTTGTAGCTCCTCAGCCACCCCCGTCCCCCTTGAGATCGCGAGCGGCGGCGATGATGCGGTCCCTGGCCATCGCGCAATACGCCACATTCAGGTCGATACCGCAGAACATGCGGTCCAGGCGGCGGGCGGCGAGGCCGGTAGTCCCGCTCCCGGCGAAGGGGTCCAGGACGGTGCCGCCGGGGCGGCAACCGGCGGCGATCGCCCGCAGCGGGATGTCGATCGGGAACGCGGCGAAGTGCGCCTCGGGCAGCGGCCGAGTGGAGATCGACCAGACGTCGCCAGGATTGCTGCCCCGGGGATGGGCCGCGGCGTGCTGCCTGCCGGTGGGCCGCATCGCGCTCCCGTACCGGTTGCCCGCCAGAGCGTCCCCGGTGTCGGCATACTTCCCGGCCGGCGGCCATGGTGTGGCGATGCTGTTCGGCTTGTTGGCACCGGACCGTGCCCGTCGGGCCGGTGATCGGTCCCCGCTATACCGCTGCCGGACGGGGTCCAGGTCGAACCAGTACGTTCGCTGCTTGACCAGCAAGAAGATCAGCTCATACCGGTTGGACAATCGATCACGTACCGATTGCGGCATCGCGTTCGGCTTGTGCCAAACGATCGCATTGCGCAGGATCCAGCCACTGCCTTGGAGAGCGAACGCGACCCTCCACGGCATGCCCAGCATGTTCTTCGACGGTACGCACAGGCGTGCGCGCGGACGCCGCAACGGCTGGTGCGGGTTGAAGTCCCTGCCACGGGCCCAGCCGTCGGAGTTCGCCGCATAGCAGTCACCCAGGTTGAGCCAGCAGGTGCCGTCATCGGCCAGCACCCGCCGAATCTCGGCGAAGACGCGCACCAGGTTGCTCACGTACTCCTGGGCGGTCGGCTCTTGACCGTATTCGCCATCGCAGTAGTGCCGCAGCCCCCAGTACGGCGGGCTGGTGACCACGCAGTCCACCGACTTATCGGCCATCTCGGCCAGGATCTGCCGAGCATCACCGGCGAACAGTACGGCCTGATCGTCGCTCCAGAACGGTTTCATGACACCGTCCCCAGCAGCAGCGGAGCCACGAACTGCACTCTGGCGCACAGAGCGGAGATGAACCTCATGATCACCGTCCACCGCCCAGACCCGCGGCGGTGATCTCCCACAGGGTCCACTGGATGCCATCAGCAGAGCTGAAGGCGCGTGGGCGGATGGTGACGCGGCGATAGCCGGCGGCGTGGAGGCTGGTCCCAGGTTCGCGGGCGCGGGTGTAGGTGATCAGGCGGCGGTAGCCCATGGCGCGGGCGGCTCGCCAGGCCGCTCCCAGAAGGGCCGAGCAGGCGTTGGGTGTGCCGTCGGTGGCCAGGCGGGTGACTTCGGCGGTGAAGCCGTCGTCGAAGGCGCGGGCGGTGGGGCGGCCGATGATGGCCACGCCCACCAGCGTGGTGTCGGGTGTGGTGACGCCGATGGCGAACATGGCGCCGGGCGGCGGGCCGAGGTGGCGGTGCTGCCAGGCGACGAACGCGCGGGCGGTACGGATGGCCAGCGGGACGATGACCAGGCGCTGCCGGACGGCCGGGTGAGCCTCAGCGGCGTGGCGGCCGGGTGCGGATGGTGAGTTCACGGGCGGTGCGGGGCGTTCCTCAGATGGATTCCAGTTGAGGCGCCAGCACTGGCAAACCATTGGCAGGTTCCCCGATATGGGCTTTGACCTGCGGTAACGACATTGGTGGCGGCGGGCTGGGCGCTTCGGGTTCCGCCAGAGGGTTGCCTGAGCCGACCCCTAGACCGGATGGCGAGCAACCGAAATTTCCTCGCGCCGGGGAGTCACCGATGCAATCCGAGACCCACCAGCCCGCCCGCCGGCACCTCACACTGGACGCCGTCGAGCATCTCTTCCAGCTTCTTTGCCAACAGCCGCACTGCCTGACGATCGATGGAACGCTCGCGCCCGATCTTCCGCAGCGGCCCATCCCGCTGAACGAGCTGCGCAGCATGCTGCGGCATCCACTGCTGAGCGGCGCGACTCGCGATGCGGTGTGGCGGGAACTGGTCAGCCGGGCCCGTACCGGGGGCCCGTTGTGGCAGGCCGCCATCACCGGAATCGCGTTGCCCACCCTGCGCGCGATCGCCAGCCGGATCGCCGACGAGATCACCGCCGGGAGGCGGGTACCGGATGTGGCGGTCATCGATCACGAGGTACTGACCCGCTTCCTTGACGCGGTCCGTACTACCGACCTCGACCAGCCCAACCTGCGCTTCCGGTTGTGTGCGCAGGCGCGGCAGACACAGGAACGGTTTCGTACCGGCGCGCGGGCCATCGCCCCCCTCGACGCGACATCCATGAACTCCGCGCGGAGCCGGATCACCTCAGATACCGCATCCGACTCCGACCATGAGAAAGGAGGCAGGGGCGTCACCTCCGGCTCCGCGCGGAGTTCATGGATGTCGCGTCGAGG
>NZ_POUA01000492.1 GCF_003236385.1 Spongiactinospora gelatinilytica | reverse complement strand
CCCCTGGTGTGGCGGGGGCACCGGCTGGAGGGCCATGCCGGGGATGGGCGGCAGGTCGGCGAGGATGCGGTGCAGGTCGCCCCAGTTTCGGGCGGTCTGCGCCGCGTCCAGGCGGGCCATCAGCTCATCGTCGCGCAGCCTGCCCACCGCGAAATGCTCACGAAGGATTTCGCTGGCACGGTCCCGTTCGACGTCAGACACCCGGATATGAGGTAGCACGACCACCCTCCACGCACGCGAATCCCCGTCCTGCAAAGCTACCTGAGGTACCGCTGTCGTGGGCGATACCGCTCATATTCCACGATCACCACCAGGTCACGGCCAGGAGGATTCCTGGTCAGGGTCGCCGCCATCCGAAAGAAGTCGGATATCCGATTCGACCATCTGCGCGACCAGCTCCTCGAACGAGACCGACGGCTCCCACCCCAGGTGACTCCTGGCCTTCTTGGGGTCGGCGCACAGCAGATCGACCTCGGCCGGACGGTGCAGGCTCGGATCGCGCACCACATGGCGTTCCCAGTCGAGCCCGGCGGCGGAGAAGGCGGCCTCGACGAGTTCGCGCACGGTGTGAGTGCGGCCGGTGCCGATCACGTAGTCCTCGGGGGCGCCGGCGGCGAGCATCAGGCGCATCGCGCGCACGTAGTCGCCCGCGTAGCCCCAGTCCCGGCGCGCCTCCAGATTGCCCAGCCGCAGCTCGCCGGCCAGGCCGAGCTTGATCCGCGCGACGCCCAGTGACACCTTGCGGGTGACGAACTCCGCGCCGCGGCGCGGCGACTCATGGTTGAACAGGATGCCGGAGACGGCGAACATGCCGTAGGACTCGCGGTAGTTCTGGGTGAGGAAGTGGCCGTAGGTCTTGGCCACGCCGTACGGCGAGCGCGGGTGGAACGGCGTGCGCTCGTTCTGCGGCGTCTCCCGCACCTGCCCGAACATCTCGGATGACGAAGCCTGATAAAAGCGGATCTGCCCGGACGGGTCGGCCGTACGCGACGACGACACCCCCGAGCACACCCGGATCGCCTCCAGCATCCGCAGCACGCCCATGCCGGTGACCTCCGCGGTCAGCTCGGCCTGCTCCCACGACATCGGCACGAACGAGATCGCGCCCAGGTTGTAGACCTCGTCCGGCCGTACCCGCTCCACCGCCGAGATGAGCGAGCCCTGGTCCAGCAGGTCGCCCCGGACCAGCCGTACGTCACCGAGCAGCCGGCGCAGCCGCGACACGCGCGGGTTGGCCTGGCCGCGTACCAGCCCCCAGACCTCGTATCCCGCCGCGAGCAGGTGCTCGGCGAGATAGGAACCGTCCTGCCCGGTGATGCCGGTAATGAGCGCGCGCCTGGCCAACGGGTCCTCCATCGCTACACGTCGTGTCGTGACGCGAATGTACCCCCATGGCGGTGACCGGGGGCTCCCGGCCGCCTGCGCTAGAACGTGTTACACCGAGCTATGTTCGGTAGACCCAACGTCGCAGCTCAGCCGCGGCGTGCAGTGAGGTGAGGCACAATTCCACCTCGGCGTCACCCGAAATACCGGATGGTAAGGTTCGCGACTAAGGTCATCTTCAAGGTACATGTGTACCCCGCCCCTGCCAGGGGCCGCTGACGGGCGTGGAAGGAGGTCCCGTGGCAGGTGCGGAGGCGCTGCGGGTGGCATTGCTCTCCTATCGCAGCAAGCCGACCTGTGGTGGCCAGGGGGTGTATCTCCGCCACCTCAGCCGTGAGCTGGTCGGGCTCGGACACCGGGTCGAGGTCTTCTCCGGCCAGCCGTACCCGGAGCTGGACGAGGGCGTCACCCTGACCAAGGTCCCCAGCCTGAACCTCTACCGCGACGAAGACCCGTTCCGCACGCCGAAGCTGCACGAGTACCGCGACTGGATCGACGTCCTGGAAGTCGGCACGATGTGGTCGGGCGGCTTCCCCGAGCCACTGACGTTCAGCCTGCGCGCGCTGCGGGCGCTGCGCGCCCGGGTGGGCGACTTCGACGTGGTCCAGGACAACCAGATCCTCGGGTACGGACTGCTCGGTATCCAGCGGCTGTTCCCGCTCGTCGGCACCATCCACCACCCGATCAGCGTGGACCGGCGGATCGAGCTGGCCGAGGCGGAGGGACAGCGCAAGGTGTCGCTGCGCCGCTGGTACGGGTTCGTGCGGATGCAGAGCCACGTCGCGCCGCGGCTGAACCCGATCCTGACGGTCAGCGAGTCCTCGCTGGCCGACATCCACCGCGACTTCAACGTGCCGCAGGCCAACATGCGGCTGATCCCGCTCGGCGTGGACACCCGCGTCTTCCACCCGCGCCCGCACCTGCCCAAGCGGCCGGGGTCGATCGTCGCCGTGGCCAGCGCCGACTCCCCGATGAAGGGCGTGGCGACGCTGCTGCGCGCGGTCGCCAAGCTGGCCACCGAGCGCGATGTGAACCTCACAGTGGTGAGCCGGCCGACCCCGGGCGGCCCCACCGAGAAGCTGGTGGCGGAGTTGAGCCTGGCCGACCGGGTGCGGTTCGTGCACGGCATCTCCGACGAGGAGCTGGGCGAGCTGATCGCGACCTCGGAGATCTCCGTGGTGCCCTCGCTGTACGAGGGCTTCTCGCTGCCCGCGGTGGAGCACATGGCGTCGGGGACACCGCTGGTGGCCAGCCGTACCGGCGCGCTGCCCGAGGTGGTCGGCGACGCGGCGGTGATGGTCACGCCGGGCGAGCCGGACGAGCTGGCCGCGGCGCTGCGCAGGCTGCACGACTCGCCGGCCGAACGCGAACGGATCGGCCGGGCGGGCTATGACCGGGCGATGGAGCGGTACACCTGGCGGGTGGTCGCGATGCGCACGGCGGAGGCGTACCGCGAGGCCATCGCGGTCCAGGGCAAGCGCCTTCGCAAGAGGAGGTCGTGGTGACCGCACGCCTCGCAGGGAGGCCGCCGTGCTGACGGTCGACTTCGGGCGGCTGCCGGTCGGCCCCGGCGACCGGGTGCTCGACCTCGGCTGCGGCGGCGGGCGGCACTCCTTCGAGGCGCTGCGCCGGGGCGCCGACGTGGTCGCCTTCGACCAGGACGCCGCGGAGCTGGAGAAGGTCGCCGGGATGTTCGCGGCGATGGACAAGGCCGGCGAGATCCCGGTGGGGGCCACCGGCGAGACGCTGGTGGGCGACGCGCTGGCCATGCCGTTCGAGGACGGCCGCTTCGACCGGGTGATCGCCGCCGAAGTGCTCGAACACATCCCGGACGACGTGGCGGCGATCGCCGAGATCGTGCGGGTGCTCAAGCCGGGCGGGCGGGTCGCGGTCACGGTGCCGAGCTTCCTGCCGGAGCGGGTGTGCTGGGCGCTGGATGAGGACTACCACACCGCGCCCGGCGGACATGTCCGGATATATACGTTGGCGGAGCTGGCGGCCAAGCTGAAGTCCGCCGGGCTCGAGGTCGGCGGCCACCACTACGCCCACGGGCTGCACACGCCGTACTGGTGGCTCAAGTGCGCGGTGGGGGTGAACAACGACGACCACCCCCTGGCCAAGGCGTACCACGAGCTGCTGGTCTGGGACATCATGGAGCGTCCGCTGGTGACCCGCCTGGCCGAGGCCGTGCTCAACCCGGTGATCGGCAAGAGCGTGGTCCTCTACGCGCGGAAGTCGGCATGAACGTCCCGGGAGTGCTGACCCACGAGCAGGTCGTGCGGACCGCGCGCAGCATCGCCGCCGCCCAGGACGACGACGGCGGCGTGCCCTGGCCGGACGGCCACGTCGACGCCTGGAACCACGTCGAGTGCCTGATGGCCCTGACCTCGGCCGGGCTCATCGCGGAGGCCCGGGCGGGCTACGCCTGGCTGGTACGCCACCAGCGGGCCGACGGCTCGTGGCCGATGAAGGTCTGCGGCGGCGTGGCGGCCGAGCACGGGGGCGAGTCCAACCACGCGGCCTACATCGCCGTGGGCGTGTGGCACGACCTGCTGGTGACCGGCGACGAGGCGTTCGCCCGGGGGCTGTGGCCCGTCGTACGCCGGGCGCTCGACTTCGCGGTGGACCTGCAGACCGCGCGCGGCGAGATCCTCTGGGAGCGGGCCCACGACGGCGCGCCCGGCTCGCACGCGCTGCTCACCGGCTGCTCCTCGATCCACCAGAGCCTGCGCCACGCCGTACGGCTGGCCGAGCGGATGGGCGACCCGCAGCCCGAATGGGAACTCGCCGCCGACCGGCTGGCCCATGTGATCGCCGCCCACCCCGAGGCGTTCGCCGACAAGAGCCGCTTCTCGATGGACTGGTACTACCCCGTGCTCGGCGGCGCGGTGCGCGGCACCGCCGCCACCGAGCGCCTGGCCGCCGGCTGGGACACCTTCGTGGTGCCCGGCCTCGGCGTGCGGTGCGTCTCCGACCAGCCGTGGGTGACCGGCGCGGAGTCCTGTGAGCTGGTGCTCGCCCTGGACGCGATCGGAGATCGCGAGAGGGCCCTCACGGTGTTCGCCGACATGCAACGGCTGCGCCACGACGACGGCTCCTACTGGACCGGCTGGCAGTACGCCAACGAGGCGTGGTTCCCGCACGAGCGCTCGGCCTACACGGCGGCGGCCGTCGTCCTGGCCGCCGAGGCGCTGGCCGGCGACTCCCCGGCCGGCGCGATCTTCCGGGAGGCCGCCGCGCCCGGCCCGGCCC
>NZ_POUA01000491.1 GCF_003236385.1 Spongiactinospora gelatinilytica | reverse complement strand
GGCCGGGGGCTCCGGCGGCGGGGCCTCCTCCAGGATCACGTGGGCGTTGGTCCCGCTGATCCCGAACGCGGACACCGCCGCGCGGCGCGGCCGGTCCACCCGGGGCCAGGGCGTCGCCTCGGTGACGACGCGTACCGCGCCCGCGTTCCAGTCCACATGCGGCGACGGTTCGCCGACGTGCAGCGTCCCCGGGACCATGCCGTGCCGCATGGCCTGCACCGTCTTGATGATCCCGGCCACGCCCGCGGCGATCTGCGGGTGGCCGATGTTCGACTTCAGCGAGCCGACCAGCAGCGGGCGGGCGGCGGGCCGGTCCCGACCGTAGGCGGAGAGCAGCGCCCCGGCCTCGATCGGGTCGCCCAGCGTGGTCCCGGTGCCGTGCGCCTCGACCACGTCCACGTCGCCGGGGTTCAGCCGCGCGCCGTGCAGCGCCTGGCGGATCACCGCCTCCTGGGACGGACCGTGCGGCGCGGTGAGCCCGTTGCTGGCGCCGTCCTGGTTGACCGCGCTGCCGCGGATCAGCGCCAGCACGGAGTGCCCGTTCCTGCGGGCGTCCGACAGCCGTTCGAGCAGCAGCATGCCCACGCCCTCGGACCAGCTCGTACCGTCCGCCGCGGCGGAGAACGGCTTGCAGCGCCCGTCGGAGGCCAGCGCGCGCAGCCTGCTGAACTCCACGAATATCCCCGGGTTGGCCATCACCGTCGCGCCGCCGGTCAGCGCCAGGGAGCACTCCCCCCGGCGCAGCGAGTCGGCGGCCAGGTGCAGCGCCACCAGGGACGACGCGCACGCCGCGTCAACGCTGATCGCCGGTCCGACGAGGCCGAGGGTGTAGGAGATCCGCCCGGAGGCGACGCTGGCGACGTTGCCGGTCAGCAGGTAGCCCTCCACGTCGGCGGGCGCGGCGTACAGCGGCGGGCCGTAGTCCTGGGTCATCACGCCCGCGTACACGCCGGTACGGGTGCCGCGCAGGGTCGCCGGGACGATGCCGGCCCGCTCCAGCGCCTCCCACGCGGTCTCCAGCAGCAGCCGCTGCTGGGGGTCCATCGCGGCGGCCTCGCGCGGGCTGATCCCGAAGAACTCCGCGTCGAACAGCTCCGCGTCGGCGAGGAACCCGCCTTTGCGGGCGAGGCTGGTGTTCGGCCGGCCCGGGTCGGTGCTGAACAGGCGGTCCAGGTCCCAGCCACGGGTGGCGGGGAAGTCGCTGATCGCGTCGCGGCCGGAGATCACCAGGTCCCACAGGTCTTCGGGGGAGCGTACGTCGCCGGGGAACCGGCAGCCCATGCCGACGATGGCGATCGGGTCGTCGTCCGGCGCGGCCTCGGCGGCCGGTACGACGGGCGCGGCGGGGGCCTCCGGCGACGGCAGCAGGGAGAGCAGCAGGTCGGCGACCGCCGTGGGCGTCGGGTGGTCGAAGACCAGGGTGGCGGGCAGCGGCAGGTCGGCGGCCTTGGCGAGCCGGTCGCGCAGCCGTACCGCGAGGACCGAGTCGATCCCCAGGTCCTGGAAGGCCGCGTCGGACGGCACGCCGCCCGGTCCCGTGCCGTCGTCGAGCAGGGCGGCCACCTGCGTCTTGACCAGGTCCAGGACCGCGCTGTGCCGTTCAGTCACGCTGTGCCCTTCGACCGCGCTGTGCCGTTCGCCGGCGAGGGCGGGTTCGGGCAGTTCCACCACCCGCCCGCCGAGCCCGGTGAACGCCGCCGTCCAGTCCACGTCCACGCCCCGGGCGTACGCCTCCCCCATGGAGGTCAGCAGCCTGGCCCGCCCGCCGTCGCCGCGGCGCAGCGAGCCGGTCACGGTCACCTCGCCGGGCGTGCGGCCCGCCGCCTCCGCGCTCTGCTCGATGCCACCGGTCAGCATCGGGTGCGGGCTCAGCTCGACGAACGCGCCGAACCCGTGCCGCAGCAGCGCCAGCGTCGCGTCATGGAAGCGGACCGTGCGGCGCAGGTTGGTGTACCAGTACCCGGCGTCCATCTCCCGCGTGTCCAGGAGGTCGCCGGTCACCGAGGAGTACAGCGGGATCGCGCCGGGACGCGGCCGGATCGGGGCCAGCGAGCCGAGGATCTCCTCGCGCACGGCCTCGACGTACGGCGAGTGGGCGGCGAAGTCCACCGGCACCCGGCGGGCCCACAGCCCGTCGGCGGCGCACGCCGCGAGCAGTTCCTCGATCGCGCCGGTCTCGCCGGACACGAGCATCGAGGCGCCGCCGTTGACCCCGGCCAGGATGATCCGCTCGCCGTACGGCCGCAGCAGTTCCGGCACCCGGTCCACCGGCGTCGTGATCGCGGCCATCGCCCCCTGCCCGGAGAGCCGGGCCTGGGCCTTCGCCCACAGGGTGGTCACGCGCGCCGCGTCCGAAAGGGACAGCGCCCCGGCGACGTACGCCGCCGCCGTCTCCCCCAGCGAGTGGCCGATCACCGCGTCCGGCTCGACCCCGTGCGCGCGCCACACCCGCGCCAGCCCGACCATCATCGCGAACAGCGCGGGCTGCACCACGTCCACCCGTTCCAGCCACGACTCATGGGCCCGGCCCGCGAGCACGTCGGCCACCGACCAGTCCACGAACGGCCCGAACGCCGCCGCGCACTCCTGCACCGCCTGCCGGAACACCCGGTCGGTAGCCATCAGCTCCCGGCCCATCCCCTGCCACTGCGCGCCCTGACCTGGGAAGACCCACGCGATCTTGCCCACGTCACCGGCCGCACCACCGGAGGCGACCTCCTCCAGCCCGGCCAGCAACTCGGCCCGATCGCCACCGACGACCACCGCGCGATGCGCGAACACCGGACGCGCCCCCGCCAGCGACACCCCCACGTCCGCGACACCAATCGACGCGTCCTGCGAAACGAACCCTGCCAGCCGCCGCGCCTGATCCCGCAGCGCACCCGCGTCCGGGCCCGAAACCACCCACGGCACGGTCTCACTCATGCGCACTCCCTTTCTGGGAAGGCCCCACCTAGGGGCAGTTCGACCGCGGCGCGCAGCAGCCCCGGACGCCGGCGAAGCTCCTCGACGGCGCACCCGAGGCGCAGGCCGGGATACCTGTCGAGCAGCGCGCCGATCGCGATCTCGCCCTCGATCTTGGCCATCCGCGCCCCCAGGCAGTAGTGGATGCCGTGGCCGAAGGCGAGGTGCGGCGCGGGGAAGGCGCGGGTGATGTCGAAACGGTCCGGGTCGCGGTTCGCCGCGGCGGTGGCCACGATGACGCAGCGGGCGGGTCCATGTTGGCCATCGCCCCGCCGAGCAGTTCGGAGGTGCGCAGCAGCACCTGGACGCGCGGCGGCAGCGAGGACGGGTCGTCGATGTCGCGCAGCGGGGCGTCGATGCCGTTGCTCAGCCGGGGGTCGCTCAGCGCGGCCACGGCGTCGTCGTACCGGGTGATCAGCCATCGGGTGATGCCCAGGCCGTCGGGCAGGGACACCTGGACCACCGGGCCGGTCTCCCGGAGGTCGCGCAGCAGTGGGAAGGGGTCGCGGTCGAAGTCGGAGGGGAACGTCGTCACGGTGGACGCGTCACTCACCGGTCTCTCCTTCTGCGTCGGACGGCACGGCCGCCGGTAGGGCGGCCCGGATGCGGTCGGCGAGGATCTTGGCGTGCCGCTGGTCGAGTACGGTCCAGTGGTCGCCGGGCACCGGCACGACCTCGACGCCGCGCGGATACAGCGGCGCCAGGTGGGCGCGCAGCCGGGCGCGCAGCCCAGCGTCGGCCCTGGTCTTGAACACAACGACCGGGCACGGCGCGGGGCGCGGCACGTGCCGGAGCATGGCGGTGATGTTGCGGTTGTGGACGCCCGCGTAGTCGGGGATGAGATCGCCGACGGCCCGGCCGCCCTGGGTGACCTCGCCGATCCGGTGCACCCTGCCGCCGTCGCGGGCGAGCCCGTGCAGGTTGAGTTCCCGGCGCGGGCCGCCGAGCCCGAGCAGGGCCTGGCCCTGGAACCACAGGCCGCGCAGCAGCCAGGACGGCCGGGTGGCCACCGCCCGGCCGCGCGTGTCGGGCAGGAAGCCGTCGATGGCGAGCAGAAGTCGCACCGTCTCGCCCTGCCGGGCCAGGATCCGGGCCATCTCGTGCGCCACCATCGCGCCGAAGGACCAGCCGCCGAGCAGGTACGGCCCGTGCGGGCGCACCCGCTTGACCAGCGCGACGTGCGCGGCGGCGATGTCGGCGAGCCGGGCCGGTGAGACGCCGCCGTCGTGCAGGCCGGGGGCCTCCAGGCCGTAGACCGGGCGGTCGTCGATGAGCGCGGCGACGTGCCGGTAGCACAGCGAACTCCCGGCGGCCGGGGCGGCCAGGAAGATCGGGTCGCCCGTGCCGCGTTCGGCCAGCACCATCAGGTTGGGCGGGCGGTCGTCCGTCTCCACGCTGGCGGGTGTCTGTTCACCGACCAGTTCGGCCAGCCTGCCGTACGTCGGGCGGCGGGCGAACTCCGGCATCGGCACGCTGACCCCGAACGTGTCGCGGACCCGGGCCAGCAGGTGGACGGCCGCCAGCGACTCGCCGCCCAGCGCGAAGAAGTCGTCGGTGTCGCGCGCCCGGGCGACGCCCAGTTCCTCGCACCACAGGGCGGCGAGCGGGCCGTCGGCCGGGGCGACAGGGGTCGGCGCCTGCGGGTCGGGGGTCTCCTCGATGATCTCCGGGGAC
>NZ_POUA01000490.1 GCF_003236385.1 Spongiactinospora gelatinilytica | reverse complement strand
CAGCTTGGAGGTCATCGCCCGGGCCACCGCGTGCTCGAACGGCGTCTCGCCCTCGGCCGCCATGACGCCGCCGACGTTGTCGGCGCCGGTCGCCTCCAGCGTCTCGACCGCGACCTTGAGGTAGTCGGGCGGGAGCATGGCGTGGCCGTCGACCCGCGCGATGATCCCGTTGCGGGAGGCGGCGATGGCGGCGTTGAGCGCGTTGGGGGTGCGGCCGGTGGGGTTGGCCACGACGACCACCCGGGGGTCGGCCGCGGCGAGCGCGTCGGCGACCTGCTGGGTGCGATCGTGCGAGGGACCGATGGCCAGGACGACCTCGATCGGCCCGTCGTACGCCTGGGCGAGCACCTGCCGTACGGCCTCGCCAAGGTGGCGCTCTTCGTTCAGCACCGGCATGACGACGGAGACGGGAGGCCAGACCCGGGCCTTGGCGGGCTGCTGCGGAATCGCGTGGGCGCCGGTCGGTGACGCGCTCGGCGCGGGCGAGTCTGGGAACTGCTTCATGGCTGAGGTCACGCTACTGTACGAGCGGGTGGGGTCGGCAACCTCATCGACGACCTCATCGACCAGTCGAGTTCGGGAGGGGGTGGCGGATGCGCGACCCGGATGGTCCCGACGTGGGCGAAGACTCGGTGGTGCGCGTCGGTGGCGACGCCTACGGCGGCGTACGCCTCCCACCTTCGCGCACGCGAGGCCGCACCGCGCGCGGGGCTCGGGCGCGGCGGCGCAAGCTGCTGCTCAGCGGGGCCCTGTCGATGGTGGTGCTGGCCGGGTCGTGCGCGTCCTGGACACTGCCCAACTACGCGGCGGGCCGGATCGGCAAGGTCGACGCGGGCGTGGCGGGCTCGGAGTCGCGCGGCGCCCTGAACATCCTGGTCGTCGGCGTGGACAAACGCGACAACCTCACCCGGCGGCAACAGAACCTGCTCAAGCTCGGCCGGGAGTCCGGGCAGCGCACCGACACGATGATGCTGATCCATCTGTCGGAGGACCACAGCAAGATCACCGTGGTCAGCCTGCCCCGGGACACCTGGGTGACGATCCCCGGCAAGGGCACGCACAAGATCAACTCCGCCTACCAGTTCGGCGGGGCCAAGCTCGCGGTGAAGACCGTCCAGAACGTCACCGGCCTGACCATCAACCACTACGTCGAGGTCAACGTGCTCGGGTTCATCGACGTGGTGGACGCGCTCGGCGGCGTGTCGGTCTGCACCCCCGTGCCCATCAACGACCCCAACACCGCGCTCAGCCTCCGGCCCGGCACCTACGAGCTGGACGGCATCAAGGCCCTCGCCTACGCCCGCACGCGCGCCACCGCCCGCTCCGACCTCGACCGGATCGACCGCCAGCAGCAGGTCATCTCCGCGCTGCTGAACCAGGCGCTGAGCCGGGGCACGCTGACCGACCCCACGAAGCTCTCCGCGCTGATCGACAGCGCGCTCAGCGCGCTCACCGTGGACGACGCCCTGTCCGACGACCTGCTCGGGCTCGCCACCCAGCTCAAGGACGTCTCCACCGACGACGTGACCTTCGCCCAGGTGCCGCTGGCCGACCCCGACTACAAGACCCCGAGCGGCGAGAGCGCGGTGCTGTGGGACAAACAGCGCTCCCGCGACCTGTTCCGGCGGATCGCCGCCGACGAACAGCTCACCAAGCCGTCGCCGAAGCCGAGCGTCAAAGCCTCCGTGGGGGCCACCCCCTCGGCCAAGGCCACGCCGGGCCCGCAGGCCGTCACGATCGCGCCCGAGCGCATCGCGATCCGCGTGCTCAACGGCACCGGCGTCACGGGCCGGGGCGCGACGGTCCGGGCCGACCTGCTCAAGGCGGGCTTCCGGGTGCCCGAGCAGGCGGGCAACGCCGCGCGCACCGACTTCCAGAAGACCGTGATCCGGTACGGCCCGGGGCGCGCCGACTCCGCGCGCACGGTCGCCGCCGCGCTCAAGGGCGCCGAACTCCGCCGCGCCGACGAGCTGGGGGCCAGGATCGAGGTGGTCGTCGGGCGCCAGTACCCGGGGGCCGAGAAGGTCACCGTGAACGAGCGGGCGCCGGTGGCTCCCACTCCCAGTACGGGCCCCACGGCCGCTCCCACGGCGTCGCCCGCCGCCAAGACCGCGACCCAGAACATCTGCAAGAAGTGACCCGCCCGCGGGCCTGGGGTCCCCGGTCGGAAAAGCCGGTGACGCGGCGCGCGGTCACATGCGAAAGTGGCGCTGCACGAGTGTCCCGCCGTACGTCCCCACGGGAGCCCGCCGCCGCCATGCCCGCCGTTGCCCCGAGTGAGTCGCCCGGACGGACGTTCAGTGTGTGGGTGACCTCCGGTGCGGAGTTCCTGGGCACCGCCGGGCCGTTCGCGGTGGAGGTGCCGTGGTGGTCGGAGGTCGAGCCGGTGATCGCGTCCCTGCGGCGGGCGCTGGGCGTCGATGTGCTGGTGCTGCGTCTGCTGGGCGTGGAGGGCGGCGTGGGCGGCCGTGACGGGCACGTCACCTACCACGTCGAGGCGCTGGAGCGGCCCGCGTCCGGCCTGCTGTCACCGCCGCCGGTCTCGCCTTTCGCGTCGCCGTTCGCTCCTCATGAGCTGCGTTCGCCCTGGGCCCGGCTGGAGGGCGTGCGCGAGCTGTACGGCTGGGCGTCCGCCGCGCTGGCCGCCGCCGGCCGTACGGTGACCGGCCCGATCCGGCAGCGGCGCACCTGGAACCTCTCGGGGCTGTTCCGCCTGCCGACCGACCGGGGCACGGCCTGGCTCAAGGCCCTCCCGCCCTTCTCCGCCGACGAGGCCGCCGCCATCGCCGCGTTCGCCGGGGCGGACCCCGGTCTGGTGCCCACCGTGATCGCGGCCGGACCGGGCCGCATCCTGCTGGAGGACCTGCCCGGCGTGGACGGCTGGAACGCGCCCGGCGAGGCACTGGCGAGCGCGGTGACCCGCCTGGTCGCGGCCCAGGCCACGCTCGGCGGGTCCGCCGTGCCCGGGCTGCCCGAGCTGACCGGGCCGTCGCAGGACGAGCGGGTCCTCGCGCTGCTGGCCCGGCTCGGCGAGGTCGCCCCGCCCACCGGGCTCACCCGCGAGGAGTCGGCCGCCGCCCACCGGCTGCTCGGCCGCCGGTCACTGCTGGAGCGCTGCGGCCTGCCGGAGACCGTCGTACACGGCGACTTCCACCCGGGCAACTGGCGCGCCGACGGCGGCCCGCCCGTCGTGTACGACTTCGCCGACGCCCACATCGGCGACCCGGTGCTCGACGGGCTGCGGGTGCTGGCGTTCCTGCCGCGGGAGCGGCGTCCGGCGGCCGCCCGCGCGTGGATCGACGCCTGGCGGGCGCACGCCCCCGGCAGCGACCCGGCCGGGGCCCTGACGATCGCCGAGCCGCTTGCCCACCTGCACTACGCCGTGCGCTACCAGGAGTTCCTGGACGGCATCGAACCCTCCGAGCGGATCTACCACCTCGACGACCCCTCCACCGAGATCCGCGCCGCGCTGCGCGCCGGCTCGCTCTGAAGGGGCGTGCTCAGCCCCACAGCCGCCACGGCGTCCCGAGCGCCGAGGCCGCGTACTCCTGGCCCCTACCGGCCCGCCGCCCGGACGCTGGCTGCGGCCGAGCCCGCTCGCCGTACGACCCGCCCTGGTGGCCGCCTCCGTGCTGAGCCGACCGCCCGTCAACCCGCGGCGCGGCGCAGGATCTCCTGTTCGACCAGCGGGTCGGCCGGATGGTGGCTCAGGCACTGCGGCGCGCGGATCAGCGCCTCCGGGATGCCGTCGCTCGCGGCGTAGAACTGACCGGCCTCCAGCCGCCCGACCCGGTCGGCCTTGCCGCCGCGGGCCTGCGCCAGCTCTTTGACCACGGTGATCTGCGTGGGGCTGTTCATCCTGCCGATGAACTGCGTTGTCGCGTTCCCGGCGATCTGGTTGTGCAGCCCGCGCGGGGCCTGGGTGGCGAAGACCAGGCCCAGGCCGTACTTGCGGGCCTGCGACGCCAGCGTCAGGGTGCTGGCCAGCGCCTCGGTCTTGGGCGTCGCGGGGACGAGGGCCTGCGCCTCGTCCACGACGTACAGGCCGCCCAGCGGACGGCCGCGGGCCGGGTTGCGCTTGATCCAGGAGAACAGGGCCATCTGGAGGCGGCTGACGAATCCCGGCCTGGCGTCGTCGTTCAGGCCGATGAAGCTGATGACCGAGACGCGGGCCCTCTTCCCCTCGGACGGCGTGAGCAGCCGCGCGGGATCGGCCGCCTCGCCGGCGCCCGCGAAGAGCGGATCGGTGATCGTGGCGGCGGTGAGAAGCTGCCCCAGCTCGGCGGCGATCAGGTCGGCCCCGTGGATCTGGCTGGCCTCGAACGGCAGCTCCGACAGCATGCCGCGGAACGCGGCGAAGTCGCCGCCGCCCGAACGCGCGAAGTGCTCCAGCGCCTGACGCAGTACGGCCTCGCCCTTGCGCGCCCTGGCGCTCGTGCCGCTGACGCCCGCCTTGGGGGCGAGCGTTTCGACGGCGACCGCGAGGGCGGAGTCGAGTTCGTCACGGTCGTCGAGGACGGCGGAGAAGTCGGGCAGCGGCTGGAAGCTCAGCGGACGTCCCCGGGAACGTCCCGGGGTCCAGACGACGACCTCGGTCCCGGCGAAGTACCGAGCCGCCCGCTCCTCGTCTCCGGGGCCCCAACCGGGGGGCGGGG
>NZ_POUA01000048.1 GCF_003236385.1 Spongiactinospora gelatinilytica | reverse complement strand
CAAAGGAATCCACCACCCCGGCCCAAAAGGCGGGGTGACGGGGTCATACATGTTGTACATGCACTGGCTTTTAGCACACTGTTGAGTTCTCAAGAAACGGGCGCGTACACCGTCGAACCAGACCAGGCGAACCGATCCAGCCCTTCGGGGCTTGAAGACCATGTCTTTTTGCTTGCTTCAATCTTATGCGTTTTCCGATCAGCGTCAAATCCGCCGGACTCGCACAGGATTTTGCAAACGCCCCGACCCACAGGGCGACGCCCGCCTAGCTTGATCAGGTGGGGTGCCCCGAGGACCCTCGGGCTCCGTGCAGATTACGTGTGCCGCCACAGCGCGTCAAATCGACGCCAGCGCCGCGCGGATCCGGCTCTCCCAGTTCGGTAGACCGGCCCTGGTGCAGCGGCCGAGAGCGTCCCTGAGGAAGACGCGAGCCTCGTTGTCGCGGCGGCACAGGAGGGCGAGCCGGCCCAAGTGGTAGCCGACCGGTCCGGCGGGGAGGAGGCCGTGGCCGGTGGCGAGGCGGTCGGCGTACGGCACAAGGGTGGTCAAGGTGAGCGCGGCGGCCTCGGCGTCACCTGCGGCGACGTGGGACTGCGCCTCCAGGCAGGTCAGGCTCAGCCACGCCCAGCCGGTGGGGCGTGTGGAGACGGGCGGCGGTTCAGGGCGATCAGCGAGGGCGTCGGCGAGCGGGGGCGCCTGCGGGAGTATGCGGCGGCGGATGCTCGCGAGCGCGGGATCGCTCCGGCCGTCGCGATGGTAGGCGGCGAGGTCCGCGTACGCGCCTTCCAAATCGCCGAACACATCGCCGATCGTGTCGCGATAGAGGTCACCACGAGGCTGGACCTCCCAGTCGTGGGTGTGACCTTTCACGCTGCCCGCCACGTCGGCGAGCACGTCGCCCACGGCGTACGCCCCACTTTCACCGCCCACGGTGGGAGGCGGCGCGGGCCCAGCGGGTCGCCCGGACGTCGGTGGTGTGCGGTCTGCCGGGGCGCCGCCTGCGCGTGCCCCGCCGCCCTCATCCGCCGGACGGCCCGCCAGCATCGCCCGGGTGGAGTGCCACAGCGCGTGGAGGCGGCCCGCGCCCGGGAGGGTGACCCGGATGAGCAGCGCCTCGCACTCGGCGGCCAGGCGGTCGGCCTCGGCGAGTTCGTAGCGCTCGGCGAGCAGCGGTACGGCCGCGAGGCGGGCGGCCAGGCCGTAGCCGAGCAGGTGCCCGGCGTCGGCGAGGCCGATCAGCTCGTGCGCCAGCCGTTCCGCCGTCACCGTGTCGCCGCTCTGGGCGGCCGAGTGCAGCCGGTCCTGGAGCACCGAGGCCGTCAGGCGGGGGCTGCCGATCCGGCGGGCCATCTCGGCAGCCTCGTGGGCGAGCGATTCGCAGCGGTCCGGCCGGGCCACGCCGTGCAACTCCCTGGCCAGGTCGGAGTACATCCGGCAGCGGATCGGCGAGTCCCCGTACGGCAGCGCCGCCAGCGTCTGTTCCAGCCGGCTCACCAGTCCGGGCTCGACCTCCCGGTACGGCAGGCGCGTCCACACCGCCGGCGCGTCCAGGGCGGTGAGCAGCCGGGCCTTCAGCAGCGGATCGTCCCGCACCGAGGGGTCGCGTTCGATCCGGTCGAGCGCGTCGGCGCGGGTACGGCGGGCCCCCTCGACGTCACCCGCGTCGAGCCGGGCCGCGATCTGGCCCAGCCACAGTCCGGCCAGCTCGCGCACCGGTCCGCGGTACGCCTCGGCCGCCCACGACCACCAGCGCACCGCGTCGCCGGACGCCAGCCGCGCCGAGGACTCCCTGGCCGCAGCGACCGCCCAGCGGACCGCCGCCGAGCGCGCGCCGGAGTCCACCACCGTGACGAACCGACGCGAGTGCCTGTTGATGCTCTCCAGCGCGGCGAACGCGTGCTGGGCCGCCACGGCCGAGCAGGTGCCGGGGCGGGAGGCCAGGGCGTTCAGGGCGCAGCGGTGCAGTCGGGCGCGTTCGGTGTCGGTGAGGCCGGCCCGCAGGACGTCGCGGACGATCTCGTGGGCGAACCGCAGCCCGAGGTCGGGCCCGCGAGTGAGTACGCCGAGCACGAAGGCGAGGTCCAGCGCCTCGTCCACCTGCTCCTGGGACCGGCCGCCGACCTCGGCGATCAACCCGGGGTCGAGGTCGGCACCGATGACCGCGGCGGCGGCCAGGGTGTCGCGGACCGGGGCGGGCAGGCGGGCCAGGCCGTGCCGTACCACTCCGGCCGTCCCGCCCTCCAGGGCGGTCCGCGCCGCCTCGGCCTCGTCCGGCGCGTACGCGGCGCAGCGCAGGACCTCCCTGGCGAAGTAGGGATTGCCGCCGGTCCCCTTGGCGATCTCTTTGACGGTCTCCCTGGCGACGGGGAGGCCGATGGCCAGGGCCATGGCCTCGATCTCGGCGGCGTCGAGGCCGTCGGGGGCGATCTGGGTCGTCCCGAACGCGCGGGAGGTCGAGGCGGCGGCCAGCACCACGGTGTGCGCGGGGCGCGCGGCGGGCAGCGCCGCGGCGACGTACGCGAGCAGGCCGAGGGTGGTCTGGTCGGCGTGCTGGAGGTCGTCGATGGCCAGCAGCAGCGGGCGTTCCTCGGCCAGGCCCGCGACGTGTTCGGTGACGGCGGCGAACATCGCGTGCCGCGCGTCGTCACATGGCCGGCCCGCTTCGGCGTCGGCTCCATCCCAGGGATCGGCCCCATCCCAGAGGCCGATGCCGTCCCCGGGGCCGGGCACGCCGCCGGGCGGCGGGGGTTCGGGGCCGTCCGGCGGGTACGGCAAGCCGACGTGGGCCGCGGTGCCGGTGGTCATCGGGGTCGCGCCGTCGGCGAAGAGCCGGCGGACGGCCTCGGGGAGCCGATCCGGCGTGTCGCGGGACAGGATCTGCCGCCAGGCGTGCAGCGCCGCGGTGTCGGGCGTGCAGGAGGCCTCCGCCACCGACCAGCCGCGCCGCCCGAGGGCGTCACCGAACGCGCCGAGCAGGCGGGTCTTCCCGATGCCCGGCTCCCCCACGATCACCACGGGCCCCACGACGGCGGGCGGCCCGGCGTCCGGTTCGGCGAGGCGGAGCAGGGCGGACAGGTGGCGTTCGCGTCCGATCAGCGGGTCGCGGGGTTCGGGCGCGCGGGTGGCGGGGGTGAGTTCCATGCGCATCGCCGACTCGTCGATGCGCGGGGCGTCGATGCCGAGTTCGGCCTCCAGCCGGCGCAGTTCGTGGCCCGGTTCGACGCCGAGTTCGTCGCTGATGACGTCGCAGGCCAGCCGTACCGCGAACAGCGCGTCGGCGGAGCGCCCGGCGCGGTGCAGGGCGATGGCCAGCAGGCACCACAGGGACTCGCGGTGGGGGTGTACGGCGGTCAGTTCGCGAAGCTCGGTGACCGCCTCGGTGGCCGCGCCGTGCCCGACGAGCAGGCCGAGCCGCTGCTCGCGGGCCCGCAGGCGGAGTTCGGTGAGCCGGGCGATCTCGGCCGCCGCCCATGGCCGCGCGGCCAGGTCGGCGTACGGCGAGCCGCGCCAGAGCGCGAGCGCCCGGTCGATGTCCGGTACCGCGCACGCGGTGCGGACCAGCCGCTCGAACTCCTCCGCGTCCACCGTCGCGGCGCGCAGCGCGTAGCCGGGCGGGAGGCTGGCCAGCGTGTTGGGCTCAAGGACGCGGCGCAGCGCCGTGACGCACGACTGGAGCGCGGCCAGCGCGTCGCCCGCGGGCTCGCCGGGGAAGACGTCGGATATCAGGAGCTGGGCGGGCACCACGGCGCCGCGTGCCGCGAGCAGGCGTGCCAGCACCTCGCGCTGGCGGGGGTCATCGAATCGGAAAGGGCCGTTCTCTCCCCGGACCTCGATGGGGCCAAGGACTCCGAACTCCCACATAGGTGGGATTTCACTCGCTCCAGAGCCGCCCCGCAAGCGCCTCGACGAACTGCGGTGGATTATTCCTGAGGGGTAGTACTGCGGTGTGGTCGATCGAGCGGAAACCGATGGGCGGGACGCGCCGCCCATGCGCCCGCGTGCGCTGGTGGTGCTCGGCTGCGCCGCGGGGGCGGTGATCACGCTCGCCGGGATCAAGGCGGTGTCCTCCATCGCCGGGCCGGTGTTGCTCGCGCTGGTGCTGGTGATCGCGGTGGCCCCGGTACGCGGGCGGCTGGCCGCCTGGGGCGCGCCGACGTGGGGGCAGGTGGCCGTGCCGCTGCTGGTGGTGCTGCTGGTCCTGCTCGGCATGCTGGCCGTGCTCACGGTGTCGGTGGCCCAGCTCGCGACCCTCATCCCGCAGTACTCCGACGAGTTCACCTCCCTCACCGAGGAGCTGAGACGCCTGGCGGCCCGGTTCGGGTACGGCAACCAGCAGCTCAACCAGGCCGTCCAGTCCTTCGACCCGAGCCAGGTGCTCGGGCTGGTGCAGGGGTTGTTCGCCGGGCTGGTCGGGGTGACGTCGAGCCTGTTCCTGATCGTGGTGCTGGTGCTGACCATGTGCCTGGACGCGGTGGCGTTCTCCCGGATCATGTCCACCGGCAGCGACCGGCTGCCCGGCCTGGCCAGGGCCCTTGCCACGTTCGCCCGCAGGACCCGGCGATATCTGGTGGTCTCCACGGTGTTCGGGCTGTTCAACGCGACGCTCAACGTGATCGCGCTCTCCCTGCTGGGGGTGCCGCTGCCGCTGCTGTGGGGCGTGCTGTCGCTCATCACGATCTACATTCCGAACATCGGTTTCGTCATCGGGCTGGTGCCTCCCGCCTTGCTCGCACTGCTGGACGGCGGGGGGCGGACGATGCTGGGGGTGATCGTCACCTATGGGGCGATCAACGTGGTCACCCAGTCGTTCATCCTGCCGAAGTTCCTCGGCGACGCGGTGGAACTGTCCACCACGATGACGTTCCTTTCGCTGATCCTTTGGACGTTCGTGCTCGGCCCGCTCGGGGCGATCCTGGCGATTCCGCTGAGCCTGCTGGCCCGCGCGCTGCTGGTGGACAGCGACCCTTCGGCGACCTGGGCCGCCGCGTTCCTCTCCGGCAGGTCGCCACCGGACCTTCGGACCAAGGACCCGGCATAACCTGGTGGGATGTACGAGGAACGGCCCCCGCACCCGGCGCTGGCCGGCCGGGTGGCCTGCCTGTGGTCGCGGGTGGCGACCGAGGAGGCGACCCAGCCGGTGGTGCCGGACGGCTGCGTCGACCTGATGTGGGGTCCTTCCGGCCCGCAGGTCGCCGGGCCGGACACAGGGCCGCATCCGGTACGGCTGACGCCCGGCGACGTCTACCACGGGCTGCGGTTCCTGCCCGGCGCGGTGGGCGAGGTGCTGGGCGTGCCCGTCGCCGAGCTGTGCGACCTGCGGGTGTCGCTCGCCGATCTGCCCGATCTCGGCGTTCGCGGGCCCGGCGACCTGGTGCGGGCCACCGCGGTACGGCTGCGCGCCACGCCCCCGCCCGACCGCGCGGCGCGCCCGATCGCGCGGGCGCTGGCCGATGGCGGGCGCATCGGCGACGTGGCCCGCGAGCTGGGCCTGAGCGAGCGCCAGCTCCACCGGCGCACCCGCTCGGCGTTCGGCTACGGGCCGAAGACGCTCCAGCGCGTGGTGCGCTTCCAGCGCGCGCTGCGGATGGCCAGGGACGGCCGCGCGCCGGCGGAGGTGGCCGCCGCGAGCGGTTACGCCGACCAGGCGCACCTGTCCAACGAGGTGCGCAGGCTGGCCGGGATGCCGCTGGGTCAGTTGCTCAGCCGCCCGTAGGCGCGCAGGGTGACCAGCCGGGCGACGGTGATGCAGCCGTTCCATTCGGGGCCGACCGCGGGTGTCCACTCCGGCCAGTTGAAGCCCCAGCCGCCGTCGGGCCGCTGCGCGTCGATCAGCGCGTCCAGGTGGCGGTCCAGCACGGCGTCGTCGAACAGCGGGAGCCGGCCGGGCCGGGGCGCGAAGTCGTACGGAAAGTGGGCGTCGCCCTGGGCGTCGGGGTCGTAGGTGACGGTGGCCGAGATGGCCTCCCGCAGCCTGGCGAACTCGTGGTCGGCGCGCTCGCGGTCCGTGGCCCGCTCCAGGAAGTTGACGATGGCCCTGGCCTCGTAGGGGGTGGTCTCCGTCACCGCCGCCAGGCGCTCCCAGCAGAACGCGGTGGCCGGGCCGAGCCAGGGGTGCTCGACGCCGTGCGCGGCCAGGACGCCCGCGATCGAGGCGGTCGGCACCAGTGAGCCCGGCGGGTCGTCGGGGGTCTGCCACCAGGGGGCGTGCGGCGTGTCGCGGACGCTGGGCAGCACGAACGGCACGCCGCCGTCCGGGGTGGTGACGCTGCTCAGGTAGTCGCAGGCGGCGGGCACCATCGGGTCGTCGAACGCGTCCAGTTCGTCGAGGATCCAGAAGGCGACCTCGACCGGCTCGGGCTGGCTGCCGGCGCCGCGCAGGTCGGGTTCGAGGGCGTTGCCGAAGCCTCCGTCGGGATTTCGGTACAGGCGCAGCGCGGCGAGCACCGGCCCGGCCGTGCCGTCGCCGAACAGCGCGGCGAAGCGCAGCCGGTCGATGAGCCGCGCGTTGAGCATGATGTGACGCTCGGCCCGTGCGAACGCCTCCTTGGTCAGTACCTTCATGTGGCCGACGTTAGCCTGTGCCCCTCCCCGCTCGTCTTGCAAGAATCGGACGCGTGGAACGCCGGTGGTGGGACAGCGACCAGCGCTTCACCGGCATCGACCTGCACCGTGCGGTGATCGTGACCGGTTCGCCACGGACGCCGCCCGGCTAGGGCGTCGCGACCGACGTGTGCGGGCCTTCCGTCGCGCCGGCGGCCCGTCTGCGCCATGCGTGGCGGCGGGCCCAGGGCATCGCGGCGACCAGGATCGGCAGCAGCACGATGGAGCTCATCGCCCACGGCGAGTGGCGCAGCGACCATTCGGCGGCGGTCCACTGGGTGAGCCAGGCATAGCCGATGGCCGCCCACAGCGACGCGCCGATGATCGCCGGCCACGCGAACCTCGTGGGTCGGGCGACCAGGAACGGCATGAACCACAGCAGGTACTGAGCGCCGAGCCGGGGGGTGACGACCATGAACGCCAGCAGGATCGCGGTGGTCAGGTCGACCGGGTCGGCCCTGCGCCACAGCAGGCAGACCAGCACCACGGTGACGTAGATCAGATACGTGCCGAACTTGGCGAGAGGCGGGTCGAGGGTCCAGAACCCCTCGTGGATGATCGCGCTGTAGCCCCATTCGCCGACGATCGGCCGGATGTCCTGGATGACGCGGATGACCTCGGGCAGTTGGCTCAGCGAGGTGCCCGCGAAGATCGGCAGGGTGACCAGGAAGAACAACGGCGGGATGCCGGTGCAGACCAGCGCGATGATGCGGGCGCGGACGCCGGGCAGGAGCAGCAGCATGCCGGGGATCAGCCAGATGGGCCAGCTCTTGGCGCACAGCGCCAGGCCCATCAGCAGGCCGGCGTAGACGGCCCTGCGGTTCGCGCCCGGATGCGGGGCCAGCACGATCCGCAGCGAGCCGCCGAGTCCCTTTTCGGCCAGCATGGCCCGGCCGCGGTGGTAGAAGTCGGTGAAGCTCGCGCTCAGGCCCTCGCGGTCGGGGTCGCCCGGCCCGCGGGCGACGACGAACGCGGCCACGCCGAACACCAGCGCGACCGGCTCCACCTGGCCGTGTACCGAGGCCACCAGGATGCCCAGCGGGTTACAGGCGTACTGGAACGCGCGCAGCGACGCCTTCTCCCCGCCCGCCAGCTTGCCGACCAGCGGGATCAGCACGATGTCGGCCACGACGGTGACCAGCCGCCCGGCGAACTCCCACGGGATGCCCAGCCACAGCAGCAGCCCGTAGACATAGGGGATGGTGGGCAGGAAGTGCCAGCCACCGTTGCTGCCGAGCACCGGGTCCTGGCGGTTGAGCACGGCCTCGCCCGCCGGTTTGAAGCTGTTGACGAAGTCGACCGGCTGCCAGGTGTCGATGGCCGACGTCGCCATGATCAGCACGCGGAAGCCGATGCCGATGGCGAGCACGACGAGCAGCGAGGGCCGCCACTTGCGCCACTGGGCGACGATCGCGAGCACGACCCCCGTGACGAGGACCGCCCCCGTGAGAATTGCGTAGTCCATGACCCTCCATAGCCTGCCGGACCTGACCCCCTGGCAGCCACTTGAGTCGCGAAACAGCGTGGATCGGCGCCGAATTCACAGCCGATGAGCAGGTTCGCGGGTATGGAAGGCCACCCATGTATACGCGAGGGCGACCAGGGCCGTGATCGCCAGCAGCAGGTATCCGATGGTATACGCCCCGGTGGCCGCGAACACCGCTCCCATCACGATCGGCGGAAAGTATCCGCCGAGCCCGCCTGCCGCGCCGACCAGGCCGGTGACGGTGCCGACCTTGGCCTGCTCGACGACCCCCGCGACGAGCGCGAAAACGCCGCCAGCGCCGAGCCCGAGGAAGAGCGCCATCAGCATGTGCGTCCAGCCCCGGCCGATCCACCCGGTCAGCCGCGGCGTGAGGGAGGTCGACAGCGCGGTGCCGCCCATGCCCGCGCCGAACACGCCGGTGGCGAAGCCGCGGCGCTCCGGGCGGTACCAGGCGTTGACGAAGGGGATGCCGACGGCGAACGACGTGCCGGCCACGCCGAGCGGGAACCCCCCACACCAGCAGGGCCGGGAAGGACGCGGACCAGCCGACGAACAGTACGGGGACGATCGAGACGAAGCAGATGGCGGCGAACATCAGCCGCCCGCCGTACCTGCCGGTGAGCACCCCGGCAGGGATGCGGCCGAGCGAGCCGACCAGCACGGGGACGGCGACGAGCGCGGAGAGCTGGGTCTGGGGCAGGCCGAGCCGCCGGCCGTACCCGGCCGACAGCGGGCCGATGAGGTTCCATGCCCAGAAGGTCAGCGCGAAGGCGCGGTGGCCAGCGCGAGGTTGCGCGCGGCGCCGCGCCGATCCGGCCGCTGCTGCATGGCGATCCCCCCGAAAGACCCTCCGAAAGGCCCCCGGAAAAGGGCACTGGAAAGGCCACTGATGTTGCGACATGCCGTTACCCGATACAGCAGATCGTAACGCTATGTGATGAACTGATCGCGCAACGGGGCTATGGGAGGCATGTGTGGCGGATGTCGAGGGAGACCCGAAGGCCGGCCCGATCGAGGAACTGCTGGTGCGTACCGGGCGGTTCTTCACCAGGGCCACGACGAGCCCCGACCTGCACACCGTCTTCAAGGCCGGCGGGCGGGAGGGCGATGCCTTCTACCGCGACCGGTGGAGCCACGACAAGGTGGTGCGTTCCACCCATGGGGTGAACTGCACGGGTTCGTGCTCGTGGAAGGTCTACGTCAAGGACGGCATCATCACCTGGGAGACCCAGGAGACCGACTATCCGAGCGTCGGGCCTGACCGGCCGGAGTACGAGCCGCGCGGCTGCCCGCGCGGCGCGGCCTTCTCCTGGTACACCTACTCGCCCACACGGGTCCGCTACCCCTACGCCAGGGGCGTGCTGGTGGAGATGTACCGCGAGGCCAAGGTCCGGCTGGGCGACCCGGTGGCGGCCTGGGCGGAGATCACCACAGACGCCGCCAAACGCGCCCGATACCAGCGGGCCAGGGGCAAGGCCGGGCTGATCCGCGTCACCTGGGAGGAGGCCGTCGAGATCGTCGCCGCCGCGCACGTCCACACGATCGCCGCCTACGGCCCCGACCGGATCGCCGGGTTCTCCCCCATCCCCGCGATGTCCATGGTCTCCCAGGCGGTGGGCGCCCGGTTCGTCTCCCTGCTCGGCGGGGCGATGCTGTCGTTCTACGACTGGTACGCCGACCTGCCGGTGGCCTCCCCGCAGGTGTTCGGCGACCAGACCGACGTGCCGGAGTCGGCCGACTGGGTCGACGCGGCCTACCTGATGCTGTGGGGCTCCAACGTCCCGGTCACCCGCACCCCCGACGCGCACTTCATGGCCGAGGCCCGCTACCGGGGCCAGAAGGTCGTGGTGATCAGCCCGGACTACTCCGACGCCGTCAAGTTCGCCGACGAGTGGCTGCCCGCGCGCCCGGGCACCGACGGGGCGCTGGGCATGGCGATGGGGCACGTGGTGCTGCGGGAGTTCTTCGTCGACCGGCCGACGCCGCGGTTCGTCGATCACGTCAAGCGGTTCACCGACCTGCCGTTCCTGGTCACGCTGCACCGGGAGAGCGACGGCTACGTGCCCGGCCGGTTCCTCACCGCGGCCGATCTGGGCGACGGCGGGGAGGGCGCGGCGTGCAAGACGGTGCTGCTGGGCCGGGGCGGGCGGCCGGTGGTGCCGGGCGGCTCGGCCGGTTTCCGCTGGACCGAGTCCGGCAAGGGCCGCTGGAACCTCGACCTGCCCACCGATCCCCTCCTTTCCCTGTACGGCGAGCACGCCCGCACCGCCGAGGTGCTGCTGCCCCGCTTCGACGGCGAGCCCACCGCGCTGCGCCGCGGGGTTCCGGTGACCCAGGTCGGCGCGCACACCGTCACCACGGTCTTCGACCTGCTCCTCGCGCAGTACGGCGTGTCCAGGCCGGGGCTTCCGGGGGTGTGGCCCGCGGGGTACGACGACCCCGGCCAGCCCTGCACCCCCGCGTGGCAGGAGGCGATCACCGGGGTGCCGGCGGCGCGGGCCGCGCGGATCGCCAGGGAGTTCGCCGAGACGGCCGAGCGGACCGGCGGCCGCTGCATGATCATCCTGGGCGCGGGGACGTGCCAGTGGTTCCACGGCGACACGATGTACCGGGCGTTCCTGGCGCTGACCATGCTCACCGGCTGCCAGGGCGTCAACGGCGGCGGCTGGGCGCACTACGTGGGGCAGGAGAAGTGCCGGCCGTTCGCCGGATGGTCGCTGCTGGCGGGCGCGCTGGACTGGGGCAGGCCGCCCCGGCAGATCCCGGCCACCCCCTACTTCTACCTGCACACCGACCAGTGGCGATATGACCTGTTCGACGCGGGGCGGCTCGCCTCGCCGCTGGCGCGCGGGCTGTTCGCCGGGCGGCACACCGCCGAGTTGGTCGGGCGGGCGGTGCGCCGGTCGTGGATGCCGATGGCGCCGATGTTCGACCGCAACCCGCTCGACCTGGGGGCGGCCGACGACCCGGTGGGGTACACCCTGGCGGAGCTGGGCGCCGGGCGGCTGCGCTACGCGTGCGACGACCCCGACGACCCGCGCAACTGGCCGAGGGTGCTCACCGTGTGGCGGGCCAACGTGCTCGGCTCCTCGGGCAAGGGCAACGAGTACTTCCTCGAGCACCTGCTGGGGGCGGGCTCCGGCCTGCCCGAGCCGGACGAGACCGCGCCGCGCGGCAAGCTGGACCTGCTGCTGTCACTGGACTTCCGGATGACCTCGACGACGCTCTACTCCGACGTCGTGCTGCCCGCCGCCACCTGGTACGAAAAACACGACCTGTCCTCCACCGACATGCATCCGTTCGTGCACGCGTTCAATCCGGCGATCAGCCCGCCCTGGCAGGCGCGCACCGACTTCGCCGCCTTCCACGCCATCGCGGCGGCGTTCAGTGAGCTGGCCGCCGACCGGCTCGGGGTGCGCAGGGACGTGGTGGCGGTGCCGTACCAGCACGACACGCCCAGCGAGCTGGGGGCCTTCAGCGATGGGGAGGAGGGCCGCGGGCGCGGCGGGTTCGCCATCGTGGAGCGCGACTACGGGGCGGTCGCGGCCAAGCTCGCCGCGCTCGGGCCGCTCACCGAGGGGGCCGGGATCCCGGTGAAGGGGGTGACGTTCCAGCCCGGCGAGGAGGTCGCCTGGCTGGGCCGCCGCAACGGGGTCGCGGCAGAGGGGGCGGCGCGCGGGCGTCCGCTGCTCGACACCGACGCCGCGGCCTGCGAGACGATCCTCGCGCTGTCCGGCACCACCAACGGGCGGCTGGCCGCGCAAGGCTTCGCCCAGCTCAGCGAGCGCACCGGAGTCGACCTGCACGGGCTGGCCTCCGGCGAGACGCGGGTGACCTTCGCCGACACACAGGCGCGTCCCGCGCCCGTCGGGGCCAGCCCGGAGTGGTCGGGCAAGGAGGCGCACGACCGGCGGTACGCGCCGTTCACCGTCAACGTCGAGAACGGCAAGCCGTGGCACACCCTCACCGGCCGGATGCACTTCTTCCTCGACCACGAGTGGATGCGGGAGTACGGCGAGGCGCTGCCGATCTACCGTCCGCCGCTCGACCTGGCCGCGCTCGGCGAGGCGGGCTCGGGCGAGGGGCTGCTGGTGCGCTACCTGACCCCGCACTCCAAGTGGTCGATCCACTCCGAATACCAGGACAACCTGCTGATGCTCACGCTGTCCCGGGGCGGGCCGACGATCTGGATGTCACCGGGGGACGCGGCGGCGATCGGGGTGACCGACAACGAGTGGGTGGAGGCGGTCAACCGCAACGGCGTGGTGGTGGCCAGGGCGGTGGTGTCGCTGAAGATGCCACGCGGCACGGTCTACATGTACCACGTGCAGGAACGCGTGGTGGACGTGCCGCTCAGCGAGACCAACGGCCGGCGCGGCGGCATCCACAACTCCCTGACCAGGCTGCTGGTCAAGCCCACCCACCTGATCGGCGGCCACGCCCAGCTCAGCTTCGGCTTCAACTACTTCGGCCCGACCGGCAACCAGCGCGACGAGATCACCCTGATCCGCCGCCGCTCACAGGAGGTGCGGTACCGATGAGGGTGATGCCGCAGGTCGCCATGGTGATGAACCTGGACAAGTGCATCGGCTGTCACACCTGTTCCGTCACCTGCAAACAGACCTGGACCAACCGGCCGGGGGTCGAGTACGTCTGGTTCAACAACGTTGAGACCCGCCCGGGGCAGGGCTACCCCCGGCGGTATGAGGACCAGCGGCGCTGGCGCGGGGGCTGGGAGCTGGACGCCAAGGGCCGGCTGCGGCCGAAGGCGGGCGGGCGGCTGCGCCGGATGCTGGGCATCTTCGCCAGCCCGCTGATGCCCTCCATCCAGGACTACTACGAGCCCTGGACCTACGACTACGAGACGCTGACCACCGCTCCGCTGTCGGAGCACAGTCCGGTGGCCGCCCCGCGCTCGCTGCTCACCGGCGAACCGACGCAGGTGCGGTGGGGCGCCAACTGGGACGACAGCCTGGGCGGCGACCCCTCGCCCGATCCGGTGCTCGCCGAGGTGTCGGACCAGGTCCGGCTCTCCTTCGAGCAGGCGTTCATGTTCTTCCTGCCGCGGATCTGCGAGCACTGCCTCAACCCGTCGTGCGTGGCCTCCTGCCCCTCCGGGGCGCTCTACAAGCGGTCGGAGGACGGGATCGTGCTGGTGGACCAGGACCGCTGCCGGGGGTGGCGGATGTGCGTGACCGGCTGCCCGTACAAGAAGATCTATTTCAACCACAAGACCGGCAAGGCGGAGAAGTGCACGTTCTGCTTCCCGCGGGTCGAGGTGGGGCTGCCGACCGTGTGCTCAGAGACGTGCGTGGGGCGGCTGCGCTACCTCGGGGTGCTGCTCTACGACGCCGACCGAGTGGCCGCGGCGGCTGCCGCGCCGCGCGAGCACGACCTGTACCGGGCGCAGCTCTCGCTGTTCCTGGACCCTTCGGATCCGGAGGTCGCCGCGGCGGCGCGGGAGGCGGGCATCCCGGAATCGTGGCTGGAGGCGGCGCGGCGGTCGCCGGTCCGCGACCTGATCGTGCGCTGGAGGCTGGCGCTGCCGCTGCATCCGGAGTATCGGACGATGCCGATGGTCTGGTACATCCCGCCGCTTTCGCCCGTGGTGGACGCCGTGGCGGGCAGCGGGCACGACGGCGAGCACGGCGGCAACCTGTTCGGCGCGATCGAGGCCCTTCGCATCCCGGTCTCCTACCTGGCGGGGCTGTTCACGGCGGGCGACCCGGAGCCGGTACGGCTGGCGCTGCGCAGGCTGGCCGCGCTGCGCTCGCACATGCGGGCGGTCAACCTGGGCGAGGAGCCCGATCCGTCGATCGCCGCGGAGTGCGGGCTGACGGCGGGTGACATCGAGGCGATGTACCGGCTGCTGGCCCTGGCCCGCTACGACGAGCGTTACGTGATCCCGACCACCTACGAGGCGCGCGGGCCGGTGGAGGAGGCCGGGTGCAGCCTGGACTACGACGGCGGTCCGGGCATGGGGTCCGGGGCGTTCGGGGAGGCGTCCGGGCGGCCGGTGCCGGTCTCCATCGAGAGCTTCCACGGCCTGCGCCGCCGCCAGACCAGCGAGACGATCGGGCCCGACCCGCTCAACTGGGACGGCAAGGGGGCAGGGTGAGAGGCGGGGTGAACGCCCGGCTGGTGTGGCAGGCGTCGTCGGTGCTGCTCGGCTACCCCGGCGAGGGGTTCGCCGAGCGGGTGCGGGCGCTGCCGCCGCTGTGCCGCCCACTGCGGCGCTTCGCCCGCCACGCCGCCGAACAACCGCCGCTGGCCCTGGCCGCGCACTACGTGGACACCTTCGACCTGCGCCGCCGCTGCTGCCTGTACCTGACCTACTACGCCGACGGCGACACCCGGCGGCGGGGGGCGTCGCTGGCCCGGCTGAAGGTCCGCTACCGCTCGCGCGGGTGGGAGCTGACCGGCGGCGAGCCGCCCGACTTCCTGCCGGTGGTGCTGGAGTTCGCGGCGCTGGATCCGGTGGGCGGCGAGCCGGTGCTGCGCGGGCACCGGGCGGGCCTGGAACTGCTGCGCACGGCGCTGCGGGACTGCGGCTCGCCGTACGCGTGGGTGGTGGACGCGGTGTGCGCGACCCTGCCGCGGATGACGAAACGCGAGCGGGAGCGGGCCGCGGAGCTGCGCGCGAGCGGCCCGCCCGCCGAGCGGGTGGGGGTGACGTCGTGAGCGGCTGGGCCGAGACGGCGCTGTGGATCGTGACGCCCTACCTGACGCTGCTGATCTTCGCGCTCGGGCTGGTGTGGCGGTTCCGCTATGACCGCTTCGGCTGGACCACGCGCTCGTCGCAGTTGTACGAGCACCAGTTGCTGCGCATCGCCAGCCCCGTGTTCCACTTCGGGCTGCTGTTCGTGATCGTGGGGCACGTGGTGGGGCTGCTGATCCCCGAGCACTGGACGCGCGCGATGGGGATCACCGAGTCGATGTACCACATGTCGGCTCTGGTGGTCGGCGCGATCGCGGGCACCTGCACGCTGGCGGGCATCGCGCTGCTGATCTACCGCAGGCGGACGACCGGGCCGGTGTTCATGGCCACCACCGCCAACGACAAGGCGATGTACGTCGTGCTCACCGCCGCCATCCTGGCCGGGCTGCTCACCACGCTGCTGACCAGCGCGTTCGGTGAGCACGACTATCGGCACACGGTCTCTCCGTGGTTTCGCGGGATCTTCGTGTTCCAGCCGGACGCGGCGGCGATCACGGCCGCGCCGTGGCCGTACCGGCTGCACACGGCGATCGGCATGCTGCTGTTGGCGATCTTCCCGTTCACCCGGCTGGTACACGCGTTCGCCGCGCCGCTGACCTATCCGTTCCGGCCCTACATCGTCTACCGCTCGCGTTCGGCGACGGGCGGGCCGCCGCTGACCCGGCGCGCGCCGCGCGGGTGGTAGCGCTCAGGCGGCGCCGGGCCTGGGGCGGGGCGGCCGGTGGTGGGCCGACCGCGCGGCGGCCCGCTGGGTGGCGGCCTTGACCAGGCCGAAGATCGCTCCCTGGACGGCGGCGGCGATCATCACCTCGCGCCACCGCCGGTCCAGGTCGGCGGCCACCGGGGCGTCGGACTCACCGGCGGTCAGCTTCCACACCTGCTTGAACAGCAGGCCCGAGACCAGGCCACTGGCCATCCCGGCGAGCGCGGAAAGCAGTTTGCCCATCATGGCGGTGGCCTTTCAGCCGACGGCGGGCGGCCGGCTCCACGGGCCGGTCGTCTGCTGTTCCGGTATCCGGCCGTGCCGGTGCCTGCGGCGGTGGCGTGCGGCGCGGTGCTCGTAGGCCGTCTCCTCGATCGCCGGGCCGGCGTCGTACGCGTGGCGGCGGCGGCGCAGGCGGCCGATCACGAGCAGCGCGAGCAGGGTCGCGGTGACCGCGGCCGGGAAGCCTCCCCCGCCGCCGCCGCCGGCCCGCTTGCGGGCCTTCCGCCCGAAGGGACCGGTTCTCCGGGTCCGCCCGAATGGGCTGGTACGGGCGGTCCACCGCCTGGTCCGGGCGATGCACCCCGCGCCTCTGGCGCGTCCCTTGGCCCCGGCGCCCCTGACCCGTGACATGCTCCCGGTTCCCATCGCCCCCGCCTCCTTCGCGCGTTTCCAGGCGTCGATCCCCCGCGCCCGGCCGGCCTCCCCAATCTCCTTCATCCGTCCGGTCATACCGGCGCCCTTGGCCTGCCCGGCGGCCACGGCCTCCTGCGCGCGGTCCAGCATCCCCTCGCCTCGGGCCCGGCCGACGGCGGCGGCCTCCTTGGCCCGGTCCGGCATTCCGGTGCCCCGGGCCCGCCCGATGGCCGTGGCCTCCTTGGCGCGGTTCAGCATTCCGGTGCCGCGGGGGCGGCCGATCCCCGTGGCCTCCCTGGCGCGGGAGGCGAGGGTGTGCTTTCGCCCCGCCGTATGGCTCGTGCCGGCGGCCAGGCGGTGGCGGAAGGCGGACAGGGCCCCGCCGCTCTGGCGGCCGCGCCATCCGGACGCGCCGGACCCGCGACGGCGGGCCCACACGATGGCGGCGGCCACCGCCGCGCCCACCGTGAACGCCAGGATGGGCGTGGCCCGCCGCATGGGCGTACGCGTGTCGTACGTGCCCGCGACCGGCTCGGTGAGCCCCGTGCCCGCGCCATCCGACACCGTGCCCTCCGTGGGACGGATGTCCTCTGCGATCTGATCGGCCCGCTGCCGGGCCTTGCCGCCCGTCTCCTCCGCGCGGTCCCTGGTGACGTGCAGCACCCGCTGGGCCTTGGCTGCGGCCCCGGCCTTCACACGTCCGGCCTTGTCCTTGGCCCTGGACTTGACGTCGGCCTTGGCGGCCAGTGCCGCCACGGTCTCTCCCAGGTTCTCCCGGGCGCGTGCGATCTCGGCGCGCAACTGTTCGGGCGTCTCCGCCCCGCGTGCGCGGTGCGACTTGTCTGAGGTCATCGGTGTGCCCTCGCTTTGATCTCCGCGACATCCTGCCTGGTGGTCCGCATCGCCTGGCTGGGCAGCGGCGGCGACGCCCGGTTCACCCGGTTCCGGCCGAGCAGTCCGAGCACGCCCGCGACTACGAACAGCACCACCGCCACGATCAGCGCCGCGAGCCACACCGGCATCACCAGCGCGAGCGCGGCGATCACTGCGGCCAGCAGTGCCGCCCCGCCGTACAGGGCGGCCACGCCGGCGCCGCTGAGCAGCCCGGCGCCGATCCCGGCGCTGCGGCCCTTGTCCTTGATCTCGGCGACCGCCAGCCGCAGTTCCGCGCGCATCAGGTCGGAGACCTGCTGGGCGGCCTGCTTGACCAGCTCGCCGGTCGGCTGCTGCTGCTGCACCGTCGTCATGGCCGATCAACTCCCTGCCGATCCTCACCGGTGGCCCGGACGCCTGGTAACTGCCCGTTCCCCCAGCGTGCGGGCTAAACCCCGGCGCGCCCGCCGGGGGCTTCCGGCGGGCGGGGGCGACGGCGGAAAGCCCGGCGAAAAGAAGCCCGCCAAAACGAAGAACGCCGGCCCCGCGCCGGGAAGGGAGACGGCGCGGGGACACGGCGGGACTTCGGCGGCGCGGCTCCACCTGGCTGTGCAGCCGTGGAACCGCGCCAGGCAGGACCTAAGGGAGGGAGTCGAGGTGCCTGCGGTGGTTCTTGGAGAACTCGAAGTTGTTGTACTTGTCCCAGTTGATCGACCAGGTCATCAGGCCGCGCAGCCCGGGGTACACCCCGCGCGGGCGATAGGGGCCGCAGTTGGTGCCGCGGGCCAGGCAGTCCACGGCCTTCTGCACCTCGGCGACGGTGGTGTAGCCGTTGCCGGCGTACTGCGCGGCGGGCAGGCCGAAGGCGACCTGGTCCTGACGCAGCGCCGGGAACATGCCGCCACCACCGGCCACCGGGAACCCGGCGAGCAGCATGTCGGTCATCGCCACGTGGAAGTCGTGGGTGCCCATGGTGTGGTACTGGTTGTCCAGACCCGTGATCGGCCCGGAGTTGTAGTCCTGGACGTGCAGCAGCGTGAGGGCGTCGCGCATGGCGTAGATGACCGGCAGGTACGACCCGGCCCGGTTGTCGGCGCCGGTCTGGCCCCCGCCGTAGAACTGGTAGCCGAGCTGCACGAAGAACGTCTCGGGGGCCATGGTGAGCACGAACTTCGCGCCGTAACGGGCCTTGAGGGTCTTCAGCGCCGAGATCAGGTTGACGATCACCGGGGTGGTGGGGTTCTTGAAGTCGGTGTCGCCCCGGTTGAAGTAGAGGGAGTGGCCCTCGAAGTCGATGTCGAGCCCGTCCAGGCCGTACTTGTCGATGATGGCCGCGACCGACTCCACGAACTTGTCGCGGGCGGCGGCGCTGGTGAGCTGGACCTGCCCGTTCTGGCCGCCGATGGAGATCAGCACCTTCTTGCCCGCGGCCTGCTTCTCGCGGATTCCCGCGATGAACTCCGCCTCGGGCTCGACGTTGGCGCACTCGGCGACGGGACACTGCCGGAAGCGGATGTCGCCGGAGGTCACCGAGGTCGGCTCGCCGAAGGCGAGGTTGATGATGTCCCATTCGGCGGGGACGTCGCGCATGCGCAGGTATCCCGAGCCGTTGGCGAACGACGCGTGCAGGTAGCCGACCAGCACCCGCTTGGGGAGCTGCCCGTCGTTGCCGCCGCCCTCCTTGGTGGTGCCGCTCACCGAGGAGCTGTAGGCCGAGCAGTTGCCCGCGGCGTCGCAGGCGCGCACCCGGAAGCCGTAGCCGGTCTTGGCGGCCAGGCCGGTCGCGGTGTAGGAGGTTCCCGCGCCCGCGTCGGCCGGGGCGCCGTTGTCCCGCGACACCTCGTAGCGGGCGACGGAGCCGGAGTTGTCGGTGGAGGCGGTCCAGCTCAGCGCCAGCGAACTCGCGGTCGCGCCGCCGACGGTCAGGCCGCCGGGAACGGTCGGGGGCTCGGTGTCCACCGGGCCGCCGTCGCCGGGCGGGCCGTCGAGCACGATGTCGTCGGCCTGGTAGGCGCCCTGGCCGTACCAGCTGTTGAGGTGGACGGTGACCGAGGTGGTCGAGGCGCCGGTGGTGAAGGTGCGGCTGAGCTGGGTGTAGGCCGAGGACGAGGAGGCCCAGGTGCTCACGTCCGTGGTGCCGGTGCCGGTCGCGCCGAGGAAGACGTAACCGCCGCGCACCCACGCCGACAGCGTGTAGGACGAGGACGGCTTTACGCTGATCTTCTGCTCGCAGCGGGCCAGATCGGCTCCGGCGGCGGTGGCCTGGAGCGCCGCCGCGCCGCCGTGGACCGGCGAGGAGACGGCCTGGGCGCCCGAGCCGGCCGAGCAGGTCCAGCCCGCCAGCCCTGACTCGAAGCCTGGGTTGGTGACGATGTTGGCGGCGGCCTGGGCCTGGGCGGGGACGGACGCCACGCCGGCGCCGGCGGCCAGTACGGCGAGCGCGGCCAGGAGACGGGGGAAGCGGAGTCTCGGACTCGACCTCATCGGGGAACCTCTTCGCGGGGGGAATGGGTACGGCCCGCGCCCGTTGGGGGGACCGGGCGCGAGCCGTACCGGCTTACGGAGGGCGGCGGAGGGCTACCGCCGCCGGTCGGGCAAGGTCAGACACGCCTCCACAGCGCGGGCACGTTCGACGGCTCGAAGCCCGGCCACGCCGTGTGCTCCACCACGCACACATGTTCGACACCGCCGTAGACGATCCTGCAGAACGGCGGCTTGTAGTGCTTTCCGGGCGTCCATTCCCCGTAGGACGCGTGGACCACCGCGCCCGTCTGGACGAACGCGCCCGCGGGGGCGGCGGTCGCGACGTACGCGCCGCCCGCGAGGGCGATGCCCGTGAGCAACGAGATCGCCGTGTGCCGGATCTTCATGGGGTGTCTCCTCTATCCCTAGGGCAGGGTTGCGAGGTGCGGCTTTACGGTCTTGGAGAAGTTCCAGTTGTGCGAGGCGTCCCAGTTGATGGACCAGGTCATCGCGCCGCGGATGCCCGGGTAGGTGCGCGGCGGCACGAAGCTGCCGCAGTTGGTGCCGCGGGCCAGGCAGGTCAGGGCCTGGTTGACCATCGACGGCTGGACGACCCCGCCGCCGGCCGCGCCGGCGCCCGCCGGCAGGCCGAGGGCGACCTGGTCGGGCCGCAGGCCGTTCTCGAGCTGGATGCAGGCCAGCGCGGTCATGAAGTTGACGGTGCCCTGGCTGTAGGCCGCGTTCTTGTCGCAGCCGAGCATCGAGCCGGAGTTGTAGTACTGCATGTTGACGACCGTGAGGATGTCCTTGATGGACAGCGCGAGCTGGAAGTAGCCCATGCCGGTCGACTGCATGTCGATGGTCTGCGGGGCCATCGTGATGATCAGGTCGCTGCCCGCCTTGGCGCGGAGCTGGCGCAGGGCCTGGGCCATGTAGGTGGCGTTGAGGCCGTTCTCCAGGTCGATGTCCACGCCGTCGAAGCCGTACTCCTGCATCAGGGCGTACGCGCTGTCGGCGAACGCGGCGGCCGCCTGGCCGCTGCCGACCTGGACCCGGCCCAGTTCGCCGCCGACGGACAAGATGACCTTCTTGCCCCTGGAGTGCAGGGCCGCGATGTCGGACTTGAACTCGGCCTCGGTGTAGCCGCCGACCGCGGTGGCGAGCGCGGGGTCGAGCTTGAAGTCGAGCCGTCCCGGCGTCGAGGTCGCCTCGGCGAAGGCCACCGCGATCAGGTCGTACTCGTTGGGCGTGGCCCCGAGTTTCATCTCCACGGCCGGGTTGACGAAGTTGTGCCAGTAGCCGGTGAGGAAGTGCTTGGGCAGCGGGCCGGTGTCGCATCCGCCGGTGACCACGGAGGCGGGGTCGCTGGCCGGGCCCTCCCCGCTGTCGTTGTAGGCCCTGACGGTGAAGGAGTGGGTGGTGCAGGCGGTGAGGCCGCTGACGGTGGCGGTGGTGGCGTTGACGGTGGCCTTGAGCGTGCCGCCCTGGTAGACGCGGTACCCGGTGACCGTCCCCGAGGCGGCGGGCCACTTCAGGGTCGCGCTGGTGGAGGTGACGTCGCTCGCGGTGACCGCGCCGACCTTGCCGGGCACGCCGCCGGTGCAGCCGGCGGTGGAGCCGGTGACCGGCTCGCTGGCCGGGGACTCGCCCGCGGAGTTGTACGCCTTGACGGTGTAGGTGTGCGTCTCGCAGGAGCCGAGCGAGCCGATGGTGGCGGTGGTGCCGCTGCCCGTCGCCCTGACCGCCGTGCCCTCATAGACGCGGTAGCCGGTCACGGTCCCTGAGGACGCCCTCCAGGAGAGGGAGATGGAGTCGCCGGTCACACCGCTCACCGTGGGCGCGCCGGGCTTGCCCGGTACGGGCACTTGGGCGTCGCCGCAGGGGTTGCCGTTGAGCGTGCAGTTGGACGGCTCGGCCGAGCCCGGTGTGCCGATGAAGCCGAAGTTGACCGTGGCGCCGGGGGCGAGGTTGCCGTTCCATCCGACGTTCTTGAACACGTACCGCTGCCCGTTTCTGGACATCAGCGCGTCCCAGGAGGAGCTGATCGCGGCGCCCGAGGGCATGTCCAAGGCGATCTCCCACCCGTTGAGGGGGGTGGTACCGCCATTGGTGATCGTGAACCGGCCCTCGAACCCGGAGCCCCAGCTCGCCGCCTTGGTGAACGTGGCCGTGGCGGCGGCCGCCGCGGCGGGACCCGGCGTGAGCAGCAGGGAGGTCGCGGCCATGAGCACCGCGATGGCGACCGAAATGAGAGTGCGCGTGTTTCGCATGGAGCCTCAGCGTGTGTGTGGAGCGTGCTTGGGGGATGAAGGCAGCATGGTGGGGGGTGCGTGAATGCGCGTGGTGCGCGGAAGCGGGTCGCGTCGAACGGCTCTGTTCTCGCCGACTTCACTGGTCACGGGCCATCTTTTAGGAAAGTTTCCTAAGAGTTAGAGGGATCGTAGCTCTGACTCCCCCGCCTTACAAGGCCCAAAACGGAGCGGAACGCGCGGTGAGACCGGAGGTTACGGACAGTTGGCGCGCTCCACAGAAGCCGTAAATGCCGCGAAGGGTTTACCCTAATCTGGTGTTCCTCGGCATCACCGACATCTGGACTTACGTCGTCGGCGCGTTCCTGATCATCCTGCTCCCCGGCCCCAACTCGGTGTTCGTGCTCACCACCGCCGCCCAGCGCGGCGTGCGGGCCGGCTACCGGGCGGCGTTCGGGGTCTTCCTCGGCGACACGGTGCTGATGGTGCTGGCCGCGGCAGGGGTCGCCTCGCTGCTGAGGTCCAATCCGGTGCTGTTCGCGATCGTGAAGTACGCCGGGGCGGGCTACCTCGCCTGGATCGGGTTCGCGATGGTGCGCGCGGCGTGGGGCGCCTGGCGCGGCCGGCAGGACGACACGGCCTCGGAGCGGCTCGGCCGCGAACCGGCCCACCGGCCGTTCGCCAAGGCGTTCGCGATCAGCCTGCTCAACCCGAAAGCGATCTTGTTCTTCGTGTCGTTCTTCATCCAGTTCGTGGACCCGTCCTACGGCACGCCCGCGCTGTCGTTCTTGGTCCTCGGCGCGATCTGCCAGTTCTTCAGCGCACTCTACCTGTCCACGTTGATCTTCAGCGGGACCGTCCTGTCGGCGCAGTTCCGGCGCAGGCGCAGGCTGACGGCCGGGCTCACGGCCGGGGTGGGCGCGGTGTTCGTCGCATTCGGCGCACGGCTCGCCACTTCGAGCCTCGGCTAGCCGCCGCGGGGCTCTTGAGCGTGGCCTTGAGCGCCACGCTGACCAGCGCCAGGAACAACTCCGCGTCGGTGCGGTTGGCGATGCGCACGGTGATCCAGCCGTCCCGCTCCCCGGCGCTCACCTGCTCGCATCCGGTGAGCACGGACTCCCAGCGGTCGATCACGGGGGCGGTCAGCCGTAACTCGGCGGTGCGGCCCTTGCTCATCCTGACGATCCGCCTGCCGTTCACCCGGAATTCGAGACCGCGCCAGGTGCGCTTCGGGGTGAGATCGGACCATACGGTGAGCCGCGCGGCCACCAAGGCCGCGTACTCGGACGGGGTGCCTTCGGCACGGGCGAGCACGGCCATGAACCGAATGTTCCCGGACTTGCGGCCATCCGGATAGCACCTGTTTCCGAACCGTTATACGGCCGGCGGCTCGGCACTTTCCACGGACCCATATGGGTTCGCCGGGACCGGGGGTGCGGCCGGTTCCGGTCAGGTACGGTTGGCCACCAGTGCGCTTTTCGCACAATAACGTTATCCTGCCGTAACCCCGGCGAGATCTTCCGGGATGACTGACCGCGGGCTCTCCGGGTAGTTTCCGGGCCCATGCCGCCGCCGCGCGGGCCGACCTACGGAGCGACCCTTGACCCAGTCCCACGTCACCCTGCCCCGTCTGACGTCCCTGGCGCGGCAGGCCGCGCCCCGGCTCCTGGAAGGCGTCGTCGCCCCGCTGGCCGTCTTCTACGCGGCGCTGGCGCTGCTGGGGTTCACCGGCGCGCTGGCCGCCGCGACTGCGTGGGTGTACGCGGGGGTGGTGTGGCGGCTGATCCGCCGCCGCCGGGTGCCCGCCACGATGATCGTGGCCGCCATCGCGATCACCGGCAGGGCGCTGCTCGCACTGTGGACCGGCAGCCCGGTCGTCTACTTCCTGCAACCGGAGGTCGGCACGATCTGCGTCAGCATGGTCTTCCTGGCCTCGGTCCGCCTGCGCAGGCCGCTGGTGCAGAAGCTCACGCTCGACTACATCCACCTGCCCTCCGCCGTGCTCAGGCACGAGCGGGTCAGGCGGTTCTTCGCCAGGATCACCCTGCTGTGGGCCTTCGTACTGCTGGCCAACTCCACCGTGAGCATCTGGCTGCTGGTCAGGGAGCAGTTGCCCGCGCAGTCGGTGGCCGACTACCTGCTGGTGCGCACGGCCATCGTCGCGGCGATCAGCGGCACCGCCGTCTGGGTCTCGGTACACGCCTTCCGCCGCCTGCTGCGCCGGTTGCACAACGAGACGCCCGCCAAGGCCGCGATCACCACATGACTGACCACTTCCGTCACATCATCCAAAAGTCATAGAGAAGCACGGGAAGCCGTGGACGAAGGGGCGATGCGCGGGCGGGCACGGGTACGTAGCGTCTTCATCGGGGATTCCCTGACCCGATGTCGGGGATGCCGCCCGGGCATCAGGGGGCGATCCCTGATGGCCCCGGGCACCCCACCGCGAGAGGGTTCTAGTGGCGCCCGACCCGCCCACGATCCGGAGACCTGCTGACCATGTCTGATGCCATCCTCAACTTCCTCCATCAGGTGATGACCTCACCATGGGTCTATGTCGCCCTGTTCGCCGTGGCGATGATCGACGGCTTCTTCCCCGCGGTGCCGAGTGAGACGGCGGTCATCACCGCGGGCGTCTTCGCCGTCTCCGGGGAGCCCAACGTCTTCGGGGTGGCGGTGGCGGCCATGCTGGGCGCGTTCGCCGGAGACCACGTGTCCTACCTGATCGGGCGTACCGGGGGCGTACGGCTACGGGCACGGCTACGGCCGGGGACCGCGCGGGCCAAGGCGTTCGACTGGGCGGAACGGGCCCTGGCCGAGCGGGGCGGGCTGGTGCTCGTGGTGGCCCGCTACATCCCCGGCGGGCGCACCGCGACCACGATCAGCATGGGCACCGTCGGCTACCCGCTGCGCTCGTTCTCCTTCTTCGACACGCTGGCCGCCGGCTCCTGGGCGATCTACTCCGTGCTGATCGGTTACCTGGGCGGCATGGCCTTCGAGAACGACCCCTTCAAGGGCCTGCTGCTCGGCCTGGGGATCGCGCTCACCATCACCGTCGTGGTCGAGGTCACCCGTTACGTCCGCAAGCGCAAGAACTCCGGCAAGGACCTGAAGGGCGAGCCCGAGACCGAGTTGACGAGGCCGCAGGGCTGATCACTCCCCCGGCCGTCCGAGATCACCCCTGGGCGGCCCTCAGGGTTTTCCCGGAGGTTTCAGGGTTGTCCCCTATGGCTTGACGCGTGCCGATCCGCGACGCTGAGAGTGAGCGTTTCATCACGGGCGGTGGCACGTGTGGGCCGGCGCGGTGACGGCAAGTCTGCCAAATGTTCGTAACCGGACGCCCATGTGAGGCGTCCCGGCCATCTCGCCATGTCTTCATGCAGGTGAAAGGAGTGCGCATGACCGTGGTCGCCGCCGGCGTTGCCTTGCTCGGCGCCCTGTTCTTCGCACTCGGCGCCGCGCTTCAGCAGGTGGAGGCCGTTCGCACGGCCGACCACGCGCTGCTGCGGCTCGTCCGCCGTCCCCGGTGGCTGCTCGGCGGCCTGTCGATCGTCACCGGAGGCGCGCTGCACATCGTCGCCCTCAGCCTCGGGCCGCTCACCGTGGTCCAGCCGATGGGCGTGGCGAGCCTGCTGTTCGCGCTGCCCATCTCGGCCGCGATGATGGGCCGCAGACCCGCGGGCGCCGAGATACTGGCCGCCGCGACGGTGAGCGCCGGGCTGGCCGGCCTGGTGCTCATCGTGCCGCCGACCTGGAACGCCCCGACGCTCAACGGCAGCGAGACCGCGACCTTGCTGACGGTCACCGGGATCGCCGCGCTCCTGCTGTGGGCGGGCTCCAGGGTCGCCGCGCCGTCCCTGCGCGCGGGCCTGCTCGCCGCCGGTTCGGGCGTCCTCTACGGCGCGACCGCCACGCTCACCCGGGTGCTGGTGAAGGGCACCTGGGAGATCTGGCTCATCCTGCTGATCCCGGTGCCCGCGCTCGTCGCGCTGATGCTGCTGCAACGCGCCTACGCGGCGGGCCACTTCGGAGTGTCGTTCGCCTCGCTCCAGGTGGCCGACCCGCTGACCGCCGTGGCGTTCGGCGCCCTGCTGCTCGGCGAACCCCTCCCGGTCGGGCCCGGCGGCGTGGCCGTCGCGGTCGGCGCGGCGGGGCTCGCCTGCGTGGGCACCGTCGCCCTCGCACGTACCACCCCCCTGTCCCACTGACCTTGGAGATCTGAGATGGCCCTGCCCCTGCCCGCCGACATGAACGCACGGACCGCCGCCCAGTCCGCCCCGGCGCGGCCGCTGCGCGTGCTGATCGCCACCGACACCTACCCGCCCGATGTGAACGGCACCTCCTACTTCACCGGCCGGCTGGCGACCGGCCTGGCCGAGCGGGGCAACGAGGTGCACATCGCGTGCCCGTCCACGGAAGGCCCGGCGGCCAGGCTGGTCGTGGACGGCACCTGCGAGCACCGGCTGCGCTCGGCCCCGCTTCCGGTCCACCCCACGATGCGCGTGTCGCTGCCGCGCCGCCTGGACCGGCTGGTCGCCGAACTCCGGCCCGACGTGGTACACGCCCAGGGCCACTTCGTGGTGGGCCGGGCGGCCATCGGGGCGGCCCGCCGCGCCGGGGTGCCCGTCGTCGCCACCAACCACTTCATGCCGGACAACCTCTTCCAGTTCGCGCACATCCCCACGAAGCTGCGCGGCCGGGTGGGCCGGATCGCCTGGCGCGACCTCAACCGGATCTTCTCCCGCGCCGACCACGTCACCACCCCGACCAGGATCGCCGCCGAGCTGCTGTCCCGGCAGGGCTTTCCCGGGGAGGTGGAGCCGGTCTCCTGTGGCATCGACCTGACCAGGTTCCATCCGTTCGCCGAGCCCAAGTCCTGGGCGCGGAAGTCGATCAGCCTGCCGGAGCGCCCGACGATCCTTTTCGTGGGCCGCCTGGACGAGGAGAAGCGGCTGGACGACCTGGTGCGGGCGCTGCCGTTCGTGCTCAACGAGACCGACGCGCAGATCGCGTTCGTCGGCCGGGGCAACCGGCGCGAGCACCTGGAACGGCTGGCCGCCCGGATCGGGGTCGGCGACCGGGTGCGCTTCCTGGGCTTCGTGCCGGACCAGGCGATGCCGCAGACGTTCGCGGCGGCCGACGTCTTCGCCATGCCGAGCATCGCCGAGCTGCAGAGCATCGCGACCCTGGAGGCGATGGCCACCGGGCTGCCGGTGGTGGCCGCCGACGCGATGGCCCTGCCGCACCTGGCGATCCCCGGCCAGAACGGCTTCCTGTTCCAGCCCGGCGACGTACACGAACTGGGCGCGCACCTGACCAGGCTGCTCACCGACGATGCGATGCGCGCGGAGATGGGCCGGGCCAGCCGGGCGATCGCGATGACCCACGACCACCAGACCTCATTGGCAAGATTCGAGCAGATCTACGCGAGTGTGACCCGTTGAGCGCTTTGCCCACCTCATCCGCTTCTCCCGCACCGCGAAAGGTGCGGGACACCCAGCCCACGTCGTCCGCCTCATCGGTCCGTCTGTGGTCGTGGCCGGCCGCCGCCGGGCCGGTGCTGGCCCTGGTCGCGATGGCCTACACCCACCTCACCCCGTCGGTGGGCGTCAGCCCGCTCACCGGCCTGATCAGTGACTACGCGCTCAACGACGCCACCAGGGGCACGGTGCTGGCCGGCACCCTCCTGCTGGCGATGAGCTGCCTGTGGGCCACCTACGGGCTCGCCCAGACGGCCCCCGCGCGCAGTGCGGCGACCAGGGTCCTGCTCACGTTCGCCGCCCTCGGCCTGTTGCTCAGCGCCATCTTCCCCACCGACCCCACTCCGGGCGTCAGCTCCATGGGCGGGGAGATCCACCGCTGGTCCTCGGCCGTGGTCTTCACCGGCGTGCCGTGCGCGGCCTGGATGCTGGCCAGGGGCGTCGCGCGGCTGCGCCACCTGCGGGTGGCGGCCATCTGGTGCACCGGCCTGCTCGCGGCGTTCCTGGCCGCGCACCCCGGTTCGTTCGTGTCGGACCTGATCAACGGGCCGGCCTATTACGGCCTGCTCCAGCGGGTGCTGCTGGTCATCGCGATGGCGACCCTCTTCCTGATCGCCACGGCCATCCCGCACCTTGGCGAGCGTCGGTAAGCATCCGGATAGGAGGGGGCAAATCGGAGCCCGCAGAAAGCTACGCTAACGTAGGTTACGTTAGCGTAGATCGCCATAGGGAGCGGGTATGCGTCAGTGGACCCAGACCGAGTTGCTGCATGAGCTGGAGCCGGTCGTGGCCGGGGAGCTGAACAGACATCTCAGCGTCGCCAAAGAGTGGTTCCCACACGAATACGTGCCGTGGAGCGAGGGGCGCACGTTCGACGGCGTCCTCGGCGGCGAGGCGTGGACCGAGGCCGACTCCAAACTGCCGGAGGCGGCCAGGATCTCGTTGATCGTCAATCTGCTCACCGAGGACAACCTGCCCAGCTACCACCACGAGATCGCCACCACCTTCGGCAGGGACGGCGCGTGGGGGACCTGGGTGCACCGGTGGACGGCCGAGGAAGACCGGCACGGCACCGCGCTGCGCGACTATCTGACCGTCACCAGGGCGGTCGATCCGGTGGCCCTGGAGCGCGAGCGGATGGCGCACATGAACCACGGGTTCACCACCGCGTACGGCACGATGCTCCAGCAGCTCGCGTACGTGTCGTTCCAGGAGCTGGCCACGCGGATCTCGCACCGCAACACCGGCAAGGCGACCGGAGACCCCGTGTGCGAGCGGCTGCTCGCCCGAATCGCCGCCGACGAGAACCTGCACATGCTCTTCTACCGCAACCTGCTGGCCGCCGCGTTCGAGCTGGACCCCGACCAGACCATGCGGGCCGTCACCGACGTCGTCACCACCTTCCAGATGCCGGGCTCCGACCTTTCCGGCTTCGCCCGCAGGGCCATGGTGATCGCCCACGAGGGCATCTACGACCTGCGCCTGCACCATGACGACGTGCTGATGCCGGTGCTGCGCCAGTGGGCGGTGTTCGACAAGAGCGGGCTCGGCGCGGAGGGCGAGAAGGCCCGCGAGGAGCTGGCCGAGTTCCTGGAGAAGCTCGACGCCACCGCCTCGCGCTTCGTGGAGCGCCGCGAGGCCAAGCGCGCCGCCGCGGCCGCCAGGGCCGCCGGCCGCCGCTGACCGGTCCCATCCGGACGCCCATCTGTCTCTTATACACGTCTCCGAGCCCACGAGACTAGCGCTCAGTCCGTACG
>NZ_POUA01000489.1 GCF_003236385.1 Spongiactinospora gelatinilytica | reverse complement strand
GGTTGCTGGTCGGCACTGTTGCCCTCCAGGTCGGGGCGGGGGGGGGCGTGCGTCGGCGCCACCCCGTCGTTGTTCGCCCCCCGATCAGCACCTGATTATCCCGATGGTCGCTGAGGGTGCAAACGCGAGTGTGTGACGGACTTGTGATGTTTGTCGGGACAACCGTTGGAACGGTACAAACGTGTACTTCTTGCTCATACTCACCAAGGGAAGCCTCGGCCACCGGGGGCGCTCGGTTTCTCTTCAGTCTCCGGCGGCATATTGATTCGGCAGCCGCCGAGGCGCGCAAGTCTTGAAAGAGGTATGTCCAGTGGCTCTCAAGCTGCCTGGCGGACGGTCTCTCGCTCTCGCCGCGTCCGGTGTTCTCGCCGGCTCGCTCGTGGTGGGTGGTTTCGCGAACGCCTCCTCGGCCGCGTCCACCGCCGCCGCGTCGAACGTCATCTATGCGTGTGTCAACAAGTCCACGCAGGTCGTACGGATCGTGGGCGCCAGGACCAAGTGCAAGCCGGGCGAGACCCGGAGCTCCTGGAACCGGCAGGGGCCGAAGGGCGCGGACGGTGAGGGCGGGCTGGGTCCGATGGGCGCGACCGGTCCCAAGGGGCCGAAGGGCGACCCGGGCGCACAGGGCCCGAAGGGCGACCCGGGCGTGCGCGGGCCGCGCGGACTGCAGGGCCCGGCGGGCGCGAAGGGCGAGCCTGGCAAGGACGGCGTGGACGGTGCCGATGGCAAGGACGGCAAGGACGGCGCACAGGGTCCGCAGGGCGAGCGCGGCGAGAAGGGCGAACGTGGGCTGCAGGGTCCCAAGGGCGACCCTGGCGAGGGCGGCGGCACCCTCCGGATCCAGGTCCGGTCGGACGAGTTCTACAGTTCCTCCGGCGATTCGGTTTCCTGCCAGTCGAACGAGGTGGTGACCGGCGGTGGCTACCACCTCAACACCAACAAGCGGGTCGCCGTGACCGGCAGCTACCCGTCGGGCAACGGCTGGTCCGTGAAGCTCGTCGTCAACGGCGAGGGCCACGACAACGACCTCGCCGCGAACGCCACCCCTAGCCCCAGCCCCGAGGCCAAGGACAAGGGCAACAAGTCCCTCAGCAGCGGCGGCGGCCACAACCCCAAGGTCAGCGGCACGGTCTACGCCCTCTGCGCCAAGAAGTAACACCCGAACAGACGGGCCGCCGCTTCAACAACAAGAAGCGGCGGCCACCCCGCCAAACCCCCTGACCCACCACATTCCGAGGACCAAGCCGAGCACCGACCCAATGGGTGCCTCCACTTGGAGGAAAGATCCCGGTACGCCGGTAGTAGTCGCGCTCCACGTTCTCGTAGTCGGGGAAGAGGCGGGCGATCTTCGTCGAGCCGTTCAGCAGGGACCGGGGGACGTCGACCGAGATGAGTGCGTCGATTTCGCCGGATTCGAGCATCGCGCCCAGGGTCTCGCCGTCGGCTGCGTGCCGTACGTCCACCCCGTCCGGCACCGGCTGCGGGACCCGGTCGAACGTGGGGATGGGGTGGTCGGTGCCCCCGATGACCCAGCGGCACCGATCGAAGGTCACGCCGTACTCGTCGGACGATGCCCTTGAGCCACACCCCCGCGTCATGGCCGAACAGCGCGAACTCGCCGATCGTCCTGCCGGTGAGATTCTGCGGCCTGGTGATCCCCACCGCGGTGTTCACGAAGACGGCCGAGTGCCGGAAGTTGCGGTTCGGGAAGATCGGCAGCGCCATGAAGGGGCGCGCCTTCCACGTTACCCTTGCACAAAGGGCCTTATTCCATTGTCTTTCCATCATTCTTCTGGTGATGGCCTGTCCGCGTACGGCTGGGACGCAGGGCTCGAAGAGTCATTCGCCTCCCACCGCTCGGCGGGGCTCGTTCCCGCCCGGGTGGTCGGCGTCGGTCGCGGCGCCTGCGACGTCATCACCGAAACCGGCCCGCTGCGGGCCCGCCTCGCGCTCCCGGAAGCGCTGGATCCGATCTCGTCACCCTGCACCGGCGACTGGGCGGCGCTGTCCCTCGGTCACCAGCCGGAGCAGCCAGCGCTGGTCGCGTTGCCGGCGCGGCACGGCGTCATCGTACGGTCGTCCGCGTCGCGCTCCTCGCACGGACAGGTGCTGGCCCCAGGCGCCGCCACCGGCGAGGGCATCGACGTGCTCAGTGCGATGATCACCGGCGCCGTGGTGCTGCTCGGGCCGTCCGGGGCGGGCAAGTCCACGCTGGGCAACACGTTGCTGGGTACCGAGACCCTGGAGACCGGCGCAGTCCGTGCGCAGGACGGCAAGGGGCGGCACACCACGGTCCGCCGCCTGCTGGTCCCGCTGCCCGGCGGTGGCGTGCTGATCGACACCCCCGGCCTGCGCGGCGTGGGGCTCATGGACGCCGACGAGGGCCTGCAACAGGTCTTCGCCGACATCGAGGAACTGGCCCTGGGGTGCCGGTTCGGCGACTGCGGCCACGACTCCGAGCCGGGCTGCGCCGTCCAGGCCGCCATCGCCTCGGGCGACCTCGGCGAGCGCCGCCTGGCCGGTTACCGCAAGCTCCAGCGCGAGAACGAGTGGGCCACCTCACGCAACGACGCGCGGCTGCGTGCCCGGCACGGCGACCGCAAGAAGACGATCACGCGCTCGCTGCGCGAGACGTACGCCTTCCGGGACCGGCAGCGTCGGACGTAGCCTCGGGCGCGGGTCGCCGGGCCACCATGCCCCGTGGCCCGTGGCCCGTGGCCCGTGCCCCGTGGCCCGTGGCCCGTGGCCCGTGGCCCGCGCATCATCCCGAACCTTCCCCTAAGCACAGAGAAAGGCGACTCATCATGTCGTCCAATTGGATCACCCGGCCCGAGACCCCGCAGGACGTCCCGCTGATCCGCGAAGTCGCGCTCGGCGCCTTCCCCACGCCGCTGGAGGCCGACCTCATCGAGGCGCTGCGCGTCGATCCGGCCTGGTCACCCGAGCTGTCCATCGTCGCCCAGGCCGCGGACGGCACCGTGGCCGGGTACGCGCTGCTCACCCGCTGCCACGTCGACGACGTGCCCGCCCTGGCGCTGGGCCCGTGCGCCGTGCTGCCGCGCCACCAGGGCAAGGGGGCCGGCTCGGCCGCCATCCGCGCGGGGCTCCAGGCCGCGCGTGACAAGGGCGAGAACCTCGTCCTCGTGCTCGGCCACGCCGGCTACTACCCGCGCTTCGGCTTCACCCGGGCATCGGCGTACGGGATCCGTCCCTCCTTCGAGGTGCCGGACGAGGCGATGATGGCCCTCGTCTTCGACGAGACCGTCCCGGTGCCCGCGGGCACCATCGTCTATCCGCCGCCGTTCGGCGTCTGACCTGCACCGGGCCTGTCCAGGGATCTTCCTGGGCAGGCCCGGCCAGGCCGACGTTCGGGCGGTGGCTATGCTGCGGCACATGGACATCGTGATCCCGCTCTTCGACCGATTCGAGCCGCTCGACGCGATCGGGCCGTACGAGATCTTCGGGTACATGCCCGGGGCCAACGTGCGGTTCGTCACGGACGAACCGGGCCCGGTGCAGGACGTGCTGGGCGCCCTGCCGGTCCACGTCCCGACCAGGTACTCCGAGGTGGAGAGCTGCGACGTCCTGCTGATCCCGGGCGGGGGCAGTCACCTGACCATGATGGACGACCCCCCCTTCCTCGACTGGGTGCGCCGGATCCACGCGGGCACCCGCTTCACCACCTCGGTCTGCACCGGCGCCCTGGTGCTCGGCGCGGCCGGGCTGCTGAAGGGCCTGACCGCCACCACTCACTGGAACGCGATCGCCGACCTGGAGTCGTACGGCGCCGTCTACACCGCCGAGCGGGTGGTCCGGCAGGACCGGGTGATCACCTCGGCCGGGGTCTCCTCGGGCATCGACATGGCCATCCAACTGGCCGCCCTGCTCACCGACGAGGTGACCGCCCAGGCGATCCAGCTCTACACCGAGTACGACCCGGAGCCCCCGTTCGACACCGGCTCGGTCGCCAAGGCCCCCGCCCAGGTGATCGAAATGGCCCGTGCTCTGGACGGGTAGCCGCGCTGCCTTGCCCCCTCAGACCGCGGCGGGGGCGTCACACCCCCAGTTTCGCGCCGCCGGTGGCGTCGATGTACTGGCCGGTGACCCAGCGGGCGTCGTCCGAGGCGACGAAGGCGATGATGTCCGCGATGTCGTCAGGTGTGCCGAGCCGTTTGAACGTGGAGGCGGCTCGCGCCGCGGCCAGATGCTCCTCGGTCAGCGCTGCGTTCATGTCGGTTTCGATGACCCCGGGGGCGACCGAGTTGACCGTGATGTCGCGTGAGCCCAGTGCGGCGGCGAGGGTGTGGGTCAGTACGTTCAGCGCGCCCTTGGTCATCGAGTACGCGATCGTGCCCGGAGTCGCGACCCGGGTCACGCCCGACGAGACGTTGATGATCCGCCATTAACGAGATCCCGGCCCGGACGCCCTCCACCCCCACGCCCAGCCGCCGGGCCCACGAGCGGCTGCGCAGGTACACCGCGGCCAGCGTGGTGAGCCCGATCACCACCAGATCCACGACCGCCAGCAGCCAAATCCACCCGGGCACCTCCCGCCCATGCCCGGCCTGGTCCGCGAACGCGACCACCTGAACGACCCAGAGCAGCAACGACAGCGCGGCCTGCGCGAACATGATCCACCGAGCGGTCCCAAGCCCCCGCCGCGCCTTCTCCACCTCATCCACCAC
>NZ_POUA01000488.1 GCF_003236385.1 Spongiactinospora gelatinilytica | reverse complement strand
GGGCCTGGCGGGTGGTCTCCGGGTCGGCCGCCCCCCGGGGGGCGCCGCCGGTGCCGGGGGCCGCCAGCCGTACACCCTGGTTGAGCACCGCGGGCGACGCGTCGCCGCTCTCCGGACGTCCCAGCAGGCGCAGCAGGAGCTGGTCGGCCGTCGGCCGGTTGCGCGGGGACTTGTCCAGCGCCGATCGCACCACGCCGCGCAGCGGCTCGTCCATGACCCCGAGGTCCACCTCGTGGTTGAGCACCCGGTTCAGCACGACCGCGATCGAACTGCCCTCGAAGACCGTGACCCCGGTGGCCGCGAACGCGATCGTCGCCCCCCAGGCGAACACGTCCGTGTAGGGGCCGACGTCGTCGCCGGAGATCTGCTCGGGGGCCATGTAGGCCGGGGTGCCGATGGCCTTGCTGGTGATCGTGCCGGTGGAGTCGATGATCCGGGCGATGCCGAAGTCCACCACCCGGGGGCCGTCGGCGGCCAGCAGCACGTTGTCCGGCTTGAAGTCGCGGTGGACGATCGCCGCGTGGTGGATCGCGGTCAGCGCGGTCGCGGTGCCGACCGCCAGCCGTTCCAGGGCCGAGCCGCGCATCGGGCCCTCGGTGTCGATCCGTTCGCGCAGCGAGCGGCCCTCGATGTACTCGCTGGCGATGTACGGCACGTCGCCCTCAAGGTCGGCCTCAAGGACGCGCGCCGTGCAGAACGAGGCGACCCGCTGGGCCGCGCGCAGCTCGCGGGCGAACCGGGACCGGGCGCTGGTGTCGCCGCTGAACCTGACGTGCAGCAACTTGATCGCCGCCTGCTCGCCGTCCTCGGCGACGCCCAGATAGACGACCCCCTGCCCACCCTCGCCGACCCTGCCGACCAGCCGGAACGACCCCAGTCTGCTCGGGTCCCCCGTGATGAGCGGATCGATCTGCGGCATTTATATGTCCCCATGGAGGTTTCGCAAAGTCTCGACCAGGGAAACTTTACGGGTCCTGTGGCACTGGGAACTGTCGGGTCGAAACGAGTTACCCGCCCGTTACCTCATGTCATGGGCACGGCAAGGCCGGAAAAAGCACAAAAGGGCCGCCGTGTCGGCGGCCCTCGGTGCGTTCGACGGGGTCTCAGACCGCCATCTTCTTCTTCAGGTTCTCGTCCAGGGCGGCCAGGAAGTCCTGGGTGGTCAGCCACTGGGCGTCACCGCCGACGAGCAGCGCGAGGTCCTTGGTCATCTGACCGCCCTCGACGGTCTCGACACAGACCTGCTCCAGCTTCTCGGCGAACTCGCTCACCGCGGGCGTGTTGTCCAGCTTGCCGCGGTGGGCCAGGCCACGGGTCCACGCGAAGATCGAGGCGATCGGGTTGGTGGAGGTGGGCTTGCCCTGCTGGTGCTGGCGGTAGTGCCGGGTGACGGTGCCGTGCGCGGCCTCGGCCTCGACGGTGTGGCCGTCGGGGGTCATCAGCACGGAGGTCATCAGGCCGAGCGAGCCGAAGCCCTGGGCCACCGTGTCGGACTGCACGTCGCCGTCGTAGTTCTTGCACGCCCAGACGTACCCGCCCTCCCACTTGAGCGCGGCGGCCACCATGTCGTCGATCAGCCGGTGCTCGTAGGTGATCCCGGCGGCCTCGAAGTCGGCCTTGAACTCGGACTCGAACACCTCGGCGAAGATGTCCTTGAACCGGCCGTCGTACGCCTTGAGGATCGTGTTCTTGGTGGACAGGTAGACCGGGTAACCACGGTCCAGGCCGTACCGCATGGACGCGCGGGCGAAGTCGCGGATCGACTGGTCCAGGTTGTACATCGCCATCGCGACGCCGCCGCCGGGGAAGTCGTACACGTCCAGCTCGATCGGCTCCGAGCCGTCCTTGGGCGTGTAGGTGAGGGTCAGCGTGCCCTCGCCCGGGATCTTGATGTCGGTGGCGCGGTACTGGTCGCCGAAGGCGTGACGGCCGACGACGATCGGCTTGGTCCAGCCGGGGACGAGCCTCGGCACGTTGGACATGATGATCGGCTCACGGAAGATCACGCCGCCGAGAATGTTACGGATCGTCCCGTTCGGGGACTTCCACATCTTCTTCAGGCCGAACTCCTCGACCCGGGCCTCGTCGGGAGTGATCGTGGCGCACTTCACGCCGACCCCGTACTGCTTGATCGCGTTGGCGGCGTCGATGGTGACCTGGTCATCGGTCGCGTCGCGGTGCTCGATGCCGAGGTCGTAGTACTTGAGATCGACGTCGAGGTAGGGAAGGATCAACTGGTCCTTGATGAACTGCCAGATGATCCGCGTCATCTCGTCGCCGTCAAGCTCGACGACGGGTCCCGCTACCTTGATCTTGGGCATGCCTGTGGTTCCCCTTCTGAACTAACACTGGCCGGTACGGTCCCTTATGAGGCTCGCTGGCCGTTGAGGCTATCGGACGGTCACGAAGGTGCCGCCGGTCGGCCGGTCATCCGACGATCCACTCCCTGGGCACAAGGAGCATCAGACCGCCGAAGACCAGCAAAAGGCCGAGCAGTCCGAGGGTCACGACGTCGGTCGCCTTGGCGCGTACGGCGAGCCGGCTCGCCCGCGCCTCGGGGAGCACGCCGCGAAACAGTGCCCCGATCAGGAAGAACACGCCGATCAAGGGCACCGCGACCTCGGTGGGAGCACCGAACAGGGCAGCGGCCAAGCCGAAGAGCGTACCCGTCAGTACGACGGCGTACGCTCCCCAGCCGGTCCGCTGCAGTCCGGTCACCTCGCGTCGATCGGTTCCCACTTCTGGTCCCGCTCGCCGATGTACTCGCTGTCCGGGCGGATCAGCCGGTTGTCGGCGTGCTGTTCGATCACGTGTGCGGTCCATCCCGACATGCGGCTCACCGAGAACACCGGCGTGAACAGGTCGGTGGGTATCCCAAGATAGTGGTAGACCGTGGCCGCGTAGAAGTCGACGTTCGGGAAAAGTCCCTTCTCCTCCAGCACGACCTGCTCCATCTCCCGGGACATCCGGAAGTAGGTGTCGTCGCCGTGGGCCTCGGCCAGCTCCTGCGACATCTTGCGCAGGTGGGTGGCGCGGGGGTCCTCGGTCTTGTAGACGCGGTGACCGAAGCCCATGATCTTCTTGTGCGCGGCCAGCATGTCCTTGACGGTCTGCGCGACATTGCCGGGCTCGATGCTCTGGAGGGTCCGCATGACCTGCTCGTTGGCCCCGCCGTGCAGCGGGCCCTTGAGCGTGCCGATGGCGGCGACGATGGCCGAGTGCATGTCGGACAGCGTCGCGGCGCACACTCTGGCGGCGAACGTCGAGGCGTTCATCGTGTGGTCGGCGTGCAGCACCAGGCAGGCGTCGAAGATCTCGACCGCTCGCGGGTCGGGCGTGGACCCGGTGATCTGGAGCAGGAAGTTGGCCGCGATGCTCAACCGGGGATCGGGGTCGGGGACGCTCTTGCCGGTGCGGGCGGCGTGGTAGCGGGCGACCAGGATCGGCTGCTGGGCGGTGAGGCGGGCGGCCTTGCGCAGGTTGGCGTCGACGGAGTTGGAGGACTTGTCAGGGTCTTCCGCGCCGGCCAGCGACACCAGCGTGCGCAGCGCCTCCATCGGTTCCATCTTCTCGGCGATCTCGGGGATGTTCGCCTCGACCAGCGCCCCGAGCGCTCGCCCCTCTACCAGGCCGGCGCCGTACGCGGCGAGCTGTTGCCGGGTGGGAAGGGTGCCGCACTGGAGCAGGTGCGCGGTCTCTTCGAAGGTCGTACGGCCGGCGAGGTCGTGGATGTCGTAGCCGCGATAGAACAGGCGGCCTTCCCGGCCGTCGATGTCGCTCAGCGCTGTTGACGCTGCGACGACATCAGCGAGACCTTTGGTGGGTTTGTCCGCTGTCGCCCGCGAGGCTCCGCCTCCGGCGGCCCCCTCGGGGGAAGTTGCGTTCATTGTGTGTTTCCTCCGCGTATCGTCGCCCGAAGTCTACCCGTGAGCTGGCAAAACCTCGGTTGGGGGTCAAGGCTAAATTCGAGCCGGATTCTCCTTACGGCAAAGGCGATTCCCCATCCCCTCGTTTGGGTAAGCCGGAGCTATAGCAGAAGATACGGCGGGCTACCTGGGGAGGAACTGCCGTGGAGGGGCCGTTCATACGCATCGAGGACACAGGCGAGGTGGTCCCGTTGCGCCCCGAGATCACCACGGTCGGCCGAGGCCGTGGTGTCGACGTCCGGCTGACGGACCCGAGCGTGTCACGCCTGCACGCCGAGTTCGTCCGGCGCGGACCTTATCTCTATGTGGTCGATCTCGGCCTGTCCCGCAACGGCACGCGGGTCAACGGCAGGCCGATCGCCAGGAGGGTGCTCGACGACGGCGACGTCGTCTCCTTCGGCGCGGCCCGGGCGAGGATCGGCGGCATCCCAAGGGAGGACTTCACACCCGAGGTGGAACTACGCCGGGCCGCCGCGCCCGAGCTGACCAGGCGCGAGGTCGACGTGCTCACGTCGCTCTGCCGTCCGGCCCTGTCGGACGAGGCGTTCGTCGCCCCCGCGACCGCCCGCGAGATCGCCGACGATCTCGTGGTCACCGAGGCGGCGGTGAAACAGCACCTGCTCCGGCTGTACCAGAAGTTCCGCATCCCGGAGGGCACCAACCGGCGCACCCGGCTGGCCAACGAGGTCGTCGCACTCGGCCTGGTCCGCCCCACTCCGGTGGTCCCACCGCAACGCGCCCCCGCCCCACAACCCGAAGGCGGCAAC
>NZ_POUA01000487.1 GCF_003236385.1 Spongiactinospora gelatinilytica | reverse complement strand
AGCATGCCGACGATCGTGTACCCGCCGACCGCCGCCGGGTCGCCGGGCCGGAGCGGGGCGGCGGCCATCAGCGCGCCGGGCGGGCGAACTGAAGCGACGCCTTCAGCGGATGCACGTCGGCGAGCACCCGCCTGGTCGCCCCGACGAAGTCGATGACCTTGATTTGGTCCGCGTCCTTCTTGCCCTTCACCGGATCCTGGACCAGCAGATGGTTCTCGTTGAACCAGCCGAGGAGCTGCCCGCTCTCGTCGGCCGGCACGGTGGCCCTGCGGTTGCCGGTCTTGGCGTCCCACACGCAGTAGTTCTCCCCGTCCGGGCACACCGTGACGAACTGCCCGCCCGACGGGGAGAACCAGTCGCGGGAACGGGGCTTGCCCACCCAGTGGAAGGTCTTGGTGACCTGCCCGGACAGGTTGTAGTACTCCATCCCGGTGACCTTGCCGTCGTAGTAGCCGCGGGCGATCGTGCCGTCGGGGGTGAAGGTGAAGGCCAGCGCGGCGTCGTCGGTGTACTCCGTCCGGACGTGGGTGGCGGTCCGCGTGCGCACGTCGATGACCACGAAGCCGGTGATCCGCCGGATCTTCTTGTCCTCGTGCACCGAGAGCACCACCTTGGAGCCGTCCCTCGACCACACCGGGGTCATGGTCGTCAGCGGCTTCTTCACGGTGGCCACGGTGAACTGCTCGCCGGTGTCCGGGCGGAGGAACCGGACGTGGTCGGTGTCGGAGTCGCGGAACTTGAGCCAGGGGTTGAGCACCACCCACGTGCCGTCCGGCGACACCTGAGGCTCCTCGCCGGTGCCGACCTGCTTGAAGGCGCCGGCCCTGTCTCTGACGTAGCTGCCGAACGGGCTGGGCACCTCCAGGTACGCCTGGAGGCGGAGCGGATCTTTCGGGTGCTCGTGCAGGGTCGCCTGGGCCCGGTCCAGCTTGAGGTCACTGGCGGCCTTGCCCTCGACCTTCTCCAGCGGGGCGGTCGTGGAGCCGGGGGTGACCTGTGGCTGGGCGGTGATCACCGAGGGCTGCGGGGTGGGGGTGGCCGGCGCTTTCCTGCCGTCCGCGACGGCCCGGCCGGGGCCGCCGGGGACCAGGAAGTGGACGCCGGTGCCCGCGATGAGCGCCCCGGCCAGGAACGCCGCCCCGGCCGTGAGGACGCCGCGGCCCCTGCCGACCGGCCGGGTCATCCGGTCCTGCTGCGACGGCGGTGTGGCGGCCGACACCTGTGAGGTGAGCACGCTCGGCTCGCCCACCAGGCGCAGCAGCGCGTCGCCGGCCGGGGGCCGCCTGGCCGGGTCCTTGGCCAGGCAGGCGGTGATCAGGTCGTGCAGCTCGCCCAGGTCCGGGAGTTCGGGCTCGCCGTTGACGATCCGGTTGACCGTGCCGGCCATCGTGCCGCCGTCGAACGGCGAGCGGCCGGAGGCGGCCGCCGCCATGGTCGCCGCCCAGGAGAAGACGTCGGCCGAGGCGGTGGGCGGGCCTCCGCTCAGCCGTTCCGGCGCGGTGTAGGCGGGTAACTCCACCCTGCGGGTCGCCCCGGTCTCCGTCGAGGTCACCGCCCTGGCCACGCCGAAGTTGATCACCCGGGGGCCGTCCGGGCCGAGCACCACGTTGCCCGGCCGCAGGTCGCCGTGGACCAGCCCGGCCTGGTGGATCGCGACCAGCGCGGTCATCGTGCCCACCGCCAGCCGGTGCAGCCCGACCCCGGTCACCAGGCCGCCCGACTCGGCCAGCGTGGGCCCGTCGATGTACTCGCTGACGACGAACAGCCGGTCGCCGTGGGCGCCGGTGGTGAGGACGCGTGCCGTGTAGAAGGCCGAGAACCCCTGGAGGGGCGCGATCACCTGGTGGAAGCGCTCGCGGTCCACGTCCGGGTGCAGCAGCTTCACCACGACCCGCTCACCCGTGCGCGTCTGGGCGACGAACACGTCGTCGCCCAGGCGTCCGGTCAGCCGGTGACCCCCTACCTCTGCGGGGTCGCCCGGCCGCAGCGCGCTGATCTCCGGCATCGGAATTCCTCCCACTCCGCCCGTAGATCACCAATTATGAGGGCAGGGCGACCTGTGTCGTAGACCCGGAAGATGACCGGGAGGGGTCCGCACGGTGACCGGGGGGTCAGCGTTCCAGGTCCTGCTCCCTGCCGAGCTGCTCGCTCTGCTCCGGACCGAAGTCGAAGCCCAGCTCGGGACCCTGCTCGCGGCGCTGCTCCCTGCCGGGCTCGCGGCCGTCCTGCTGAGCTTGCTCCCGGCCTTCCTCGCTGCCCAGCTCAACGATGATGTCGTTGCCGTCGCGGCCACCGTCACCGCCGTCACCGTCGTCACCGTCGTCGTCGGGCTCGGCCTTCTTCCTGGGCGCGCACCCCGAGCCGCAGCCGCCGAAGCGCGAGGAGTTGATCGGCTCGAAGGAGGTCTTCGGCGTGCCCTTGAGCGCGGCCATCATCGTGTCCTTCCAGATCGGGCCGGGGATGGTGGCCCCGAAGACCGACCCGTAGTACTTGCCACCGATGGTCACGCCGTTCAGCTTGTGGTTGACCGCGCCGCGCGGGTCGCCGATGCTGACCGCTCCGGCCAGGTCGGGGGTGGTGCCGGCGAACCAGGCGGTGGACTGCCTGTCGGTGGTGCCGGTCTTGCCCGCGGCGTCGCGGCCGATGCCGCCCACACCGCGCATGGTGCCCTTGGTGAACACGCCCTCGAGCACGTATGCGGCGGCGTCGGCGACCTCGGGGTCGATGGCCTGGCGGCACTTCGGCTTGTACTTGACGACCTTGCCGTCCCGGTCGGTGATCTGGCTGATCGCCTTCGGCTCGCAGTACTTGCCGCGGGCGCCGAGCACCGCGAAGGCGTTGGCGACGGTCAGCGGGTCCATCTCGTTCACGCCGAGGGTGAAGACCGGGACCTCGACCAGGGGCAGCCCGTCGGACCGCTTGATGCCCATCGCCTTGGCCGTCTTGATCACGTCGCACAGGCCGACCCGCTGCTCAAGGGCCATGAAGAAGGTGTTGACCGATCCCCAGGTGCCGGTCTGCAAGGTCCGGAAGCCGGGGGCGCCCTCGTCGTTGGTCACGGTGTGGCTGGGGTCGCCGACGCTTTGGCCCTTGCAGTTCTTGAAGCCGGAGTAGCCGGTGCTGAACCCGGCTCCCGCGGTCAGCCCGTCGTTCACCTTCATGCCCTCTGCCAAGGCGGTGACCAGGGTGAACATCTTGAACGTGGATCCGGCCTGAAAGCCCGTGCCGCCGCCGTGCCTGGCGTCGGCCACGACGTTGTAGGACATCTCCTTCTTGCGCTTGGAGTTGCCGTACGCGCGGCTGGAGGCCATCGCCTTGATCTCCCCGGTGCCCGGCTCGACCAGGGCCTCGGAGGCCATCGCGTAGTCGGTGGGCGAGACCCACTTCTTGATCGCCTTGTCGGCGGCGGCCTGCATCTTCGGGTCGATCGTGGTCTTGATGGCGAGGCCGCCGCGGTTGAGGAACTGCAGCCGGGCCTTGGGGGTCTTGCCGAAGTCGGGGTTGTTCAGGATCTCCTGCCTGACGTACATGCAGAAGTAGGGGTACGGGCTGTTCTCACAGCCGCCGGGCAGCGGGGTGCCCTTGTATCCGAGCTTCTCCGCCTTGGCCTTGGCGGCGTCGGCCTTGCTGATCTTGTTCAGCTCGGCCATCCGGTCCAGCACGATGTTGCGCCGCTGGACCAGCGCGTCACGGTACTTCTTGCCGCGGTGCGGGTCGGTCGCGTTGGGCTCCTGTACGGCTCCCGCCAGCGTCGCCGCCTGGGCCAGCGACAGCTCCGACGCCTTGACGCCGAAGAACCGCTTGGCCGCCGCCTCCACTCCGTTGGCGCTCGCGCCGAAGTAGGCGATGTTCAGGTACTTCTCCAGGATCTGGTCCTTGGAGTACTTCTTCTCGATCGCCATCGCGTAGCGCAGCTCGTTGAGCTTGCGGGCGTAGCTGGCCTCGGTCGCCTTCGCCCGCTCCTTCTTGGAGTCGGCCTGGTTGAGCAGCACCTGCTTGACGTACTGCTGGGTGATGCTCGAACCGCCCTGGCTGACCCCGCCGGAGTGGAGGTTGGTGGCCAGGGCGCGGATCGTGCCCTCGATGTCGATGGGGCCGTGCTGGTAGAAGCGGTAGTCCTCGATGGATATGATCGCCGTCTTCATGATGTCGGCGATCTGGTCGAGCGGGACGACCTCGCGGTACTCCTCGTAGAACTGGGCGATCTGCTTGCCGTTGGCGTCCAGGATCATGGTGCGCTCGGCGAGCGGGGGCTCCTTGAGGTCTTCCGGATTGAGGTTGAGTTCTTCCTTGACCGCGACGACGCCCAGCCCCACGCCGCCCACGGCGGGCAGGGCGACCCCGGCGGCGAGGACCCCGGCGGCGACGCCCATTCCGGCCAGCGCTGCGATCTTTGAGCTGGACCCGGCCAGACTCATCCCCCGTTTCGACATGTGACTAGATTATGGGGTATTCGTGGTGGCCTTGAGACCGGATTGGCGCACCAGGGCAGAGGCGGTCCGGCTGCACATTGGTGACTCTGCGACCAGTCAATACTGACTGTGCCCGTATTGCTACAGAGGGTAATAATCGAGGAAACGCACCGCCCACAGGAAGGGAACCCCATGCGTTTCTCGCGCAGGATCACCGCGATCGCCTTCGCCGGCGGCCTGGCCGCCGTGGCGCTCGCCACCCCCGCCGCCGCCACCGGCGAGGGCCGGGTGA
>NZ_POUA01000486.1 GCF_003236385.1 Spongiactinospora gelatinilytica | reverse complement strand
GCCCAGGTCTTCGTGACCCGCCCGCCCACCGAGACGCCCACCGGCCGGTACCTGGGCGTGGCCCACTTCCAGCGGATGCTCCGCGACCCGCCGGGCACGCTGCTCGGCGCCGTGCTGGACGGCTCGCTGGACCCCATCAAACCCGAGCTGAGCGTGCCCGAGGTGGCCTCCTACCTGGCGACCTACAACCTCGTGGCGGCCCCGGTGATGGACGAACTGGGCCGCCTGGTGGGCGCGGTCACGGTGGACGACGTACTCGACCACCTGCTGCCGGAGGACTGGCGGGAGCACCAGGAGCCGGCCCATGACGACTGACCGACCCGGCCGCCCGGACCCGCCCGACCGCGCCGCCCGCGCGGATCGGGTCCGGCACGCCGACCGGCTGGACCAGCCGCGCGCGTTCCGCCGTACGCTGCGGTCGCACTACGACCCCGAGACCTTCGGCAAGCTGTCCGAGCGCATCGCGCGGTTCCTGGGCACGGCGCGTTTTCTGGTCTACATGACCGGGTTCATCGTGGTGTGGGTGCTGTGGAACACGCTCGCCCCGGACACATGGCGGTTCGACGAGTACCCGTTCATCTTCCTGACCCTGATGCTGTCGCTCCAGGCGTCCTACGCCGCGCCGCTGATCCTGCTGGCCCAAAACCGCCAGGACGACCGCAACCGCGTGCAGTACGAGCAGGACCGCATGGTCGCCGGGCGCAACCAGGCCGACACCGAGTACCTGACCCGCGAGCTGGCCGGGCTGCGCATCGCGCTGGCCGACGTGGCCACCCGTGACTTTCTGCACGCCGAACTACAGCGCCTGGTGGACGACGTGCGGGCCAGACCTCGATAAGAGGCCAGGGCGTGTCAGCAGATCTCGGCGGGCAGCAGCTTGCCCAGCAGCGAGGCGCACTGCCGTAGCTCCTGCGGTTCGAGCACGTCCAGGAAGCGGGTCCGGATGCCGCGCAGGTAGGTGGGCGCCGCCTCGGCCAGGCGGGCCTCGCCCGCGTCGGTCAGCACCGCGTACAGACCCCGGGCGTCGCTCGCGCACGCCTCGCGCTCGACCAGGCCCTCACGCTGCAACCGGTCGATCAGCCGGGTCAGGCCGCTGCGGGACAGCAGCACCCGGTCGGCGAGGTCGTTCATCCGCAACCGCCGCTCCGCGGTCTCCGCGAGCTGGTTGAGGACGTCGTAGGAGGCCAGCGGGAGATCGTGGGCCACCATCAGATCGATCTCCAGAAGCCGGGTGACTCGCACCTGGACACGCTGGAGCATGCGCCAGACCGCCAGATCCTCAGGGGAGGCAGCGCCTGCCCCCGGCTGTGCGTCTTCCGCCGTCACAGTCACCCGTCAATCCTAGGACGTTAGCCACCTTCCAGGCGGATGTGGACGAATTCCCGCGGCATACAGTCGCATACCATGGACCCATGGCACCAACCCCGGAGCAGGTGACAGCCGCGCTGGCCACGGTCAACGACCCAGAGATCCGGCGACCGATCACCGAGCTCGAAATGGTCAAGAGCGTTGACATCTCCCCCGAGGGCGCGGTCCGCGTCGGCATCTTTCTCACCGTCGCCGGCTGTCCGATGAAGGACACGATCACCCGCGACGTCACCGCGGCCGTCGGCAGGATCGAAGGCGTCCGCGGGGTGACGGTAGAGCTCGACGTGATGAGCGCCGAGCAACGCAAGGCGCTCCAGACCAGACTACGGGGCGACCGTGGGCCGGAGAAGGAGATCCCGTTCGCCAAGGCGGGCTCGCTGACGAGGGTCTTCGCGGTGGCGAGCGGCAAGGGCGGCGTCGGCAAGTCCTCGGTGACGGTCAACCTGGCCGCGGCGATGGCCGCGAGCGGCCTCAAGGTCGGCGTCGTGGACGCCGACATCTACGGCCACTCGGTCCCCAGGATGCTCGGCGTGAGCGAGCTGCCGACCAAGGTCGAAGACATGATCATGCCGCCGGTCGCGCACGACATCAAGGTGATCTCGGTGGGCATGTTCAAACCGCCGGGCAACACCCCCGTGGTGTGGCGCGGCCCGATGCTCGACCGCGCGCTCTACCAGTTCCTTTCCGACGTCTACTGGGGCGACCTCGACATCTTGCTGATGGACCTGCCGCCGGGCACCGGCGACATCGCCATCTCGGTCGCGCAGCGCATGCCGTCCGCGGAGCTCCTGGTGGTCACCACCCCGCAGCAGGCCGCCGCCGAGGTGGCCGAGCGGGCCGGGTCCATCGCCAGCCAGACCCACCAGCAGGTCGCCGGCGTCATCGAGAACATGGCGTGGCTGCCCTGCCCGCACTGCGACGAGCGCATCGCGGTGTTCGGCGAGGGCGGCGGCCAGGCGGTGGCCGACGGGCTCACCCGCACGCTGGGCGCGCGCGTGCCGCTGCTCGGGCAGATCCCGATCGACCTGCGGCTGCGCGAGGGCGGCGACGAGGGCAAGCCGCTGGTGCTCACCGACCCCGACACCCCGGCCGCGGCCGAGCTGCGCCGCATCGCCACGGGCCTCAGCAGCAAGGGCGCGAGCCTGAAGGGACGCCAGCTCAACCTGTCCCCCGCCTGAGCCGGCGACCGTGGAGACCGAGCGCCTGATTCTGCGCCCGCTGACCGGAGACGACTTCGCCGACTACGCCGCCATGCTGGCCGATCCCGAGGTCGCGGGAGGGCTCGCCGAGAGCGTCGGCGGCTCACCCGCCGACGCCTGGCGCAGCCTCGCGACGTTCATCGGCCACCGGCAGATCCGGGGCTTCTCGCACTGGGCGCTGATCGAGAAGTCCACCGGCCGGTTCGTCGGCCGGGCGGGGCCGTGGCAGCCGCACGGCTTCCCCGGCCTCGGCGTCGGGTGGTGCCTGGCCCGCCCGTACTGGGGCAAGGGGTACGCGACCGAGGCGGCCCGCGCCGCCGTACGGCACTGCTTCACGGTGCTGGGGGCGAGCGAGATCGTCTCGGTCATCCTGCCGGGCAACGAGCGTTCCATCGCCGTCGCCGAGCGCATCGGCCACCGGCACCTGCGCGACCTGACCTATCGGGGGCGGCGCGTCCATCTGTACGGCCAGCAGGCGCCCCCGGCCTGAGGCCCTACGTGGGCAGCGGCCGGTCGGCCACCAGGTGCGACCGCCCGCCCGGTTTCGGGCCGGACCTCAGGTCGCCTCGTGGTCGTAGGGCGGGATCTCGCCGTAGCCCAGCTCGTCGAGCGCGCCGTTGCGCGAGCCGACCGGGTCGAGGGTGTCGACCGCCGTGTCGCCCGGCTTGCGCGACCAGTCGTCATCGTCCTCGAACAGGTGCTTCCTGACGAAGTTTCTGGGGTTGAGGTCGGCCGGATCGAAGTCGGCGAACTCGGGGCCCAGCCCTGACCTGATGTCGTGCTTGGCGTTGTTGGCCATCCGCCGCAGGTTACGCAGCGTGCGCCCGGCCTGGGAGGCGGCCTGGGGCAGCTTCTCCGGGCCGAAGACCAGCAACGCGATCACCACGAGCACCACGACCTCGAAAGGGCCGAGTCCGAACATCGCGATCTCCTACCGCCAGCCGACGGGACCGGGTTTGACCCGGCCCCGTCCTCCAGAGTAATGGCCCGGCTTGATGCCCGGAACGGTCAGGACGGCTGTGGTGACGGCACCGCACCCGCGGCCACGGTGACCGTGGTGGTCTGCTCCTTGCCGCCGCGCTGGAATTTGACCGTTATCTTCTCGCCCGGAGCCTTGCTGCGGATCTGCACCATCAGCTCCTCGGCGTTCTGCACCGGACTGCCGTTCAGCTCGGTGATCACGTCGCCGGGGCGCAGGCCGGCCTTGTCGGCGGGCCCGCCCTTCTCCACCGGAAGCTGGCCGCGGTCGGCCTGGGACGCGATGCGCACGCCCTGCCCCTGGTAGGAGGTGTCGATGCTGATCCCGATCCGGGAGGTCTTGGCGCTACCCGTGGTCACCAGGTCCTCGATGACCCTGCGGGCGTGGTTCATCGGGATCGCGAAGCCGAGGCCGATGCTGCCGCCCTGGCCGCTGGCCGGCGAACGGCCGAGCGTGGCGATGGCGGAGTTGACCCCGATCACCTCGCCCTTGCCGTTGACCAGCGGGCCGCCGGAGTTGCCCGGGTTGATCGCGGCGTCGGTCTGGATGGCGTTGATGTAGCTGGTGTCCATCACGCCGCTCTCGCCGCCGGCGACCACCGGGCGGTTCAGCGAGCTGACGATGCCCAGCGTGACCGTGCCGGACAGGCCGAGCGGCGAGCCGATCGCGATCACCTCGTCGCCCACCACCATGCTGTCGGAGTCGCCAAGCGCGACCTCGGCCAGGCCGAAGGTCTGGTCCGGCTTGAGCACCGCGAGGTCGGAGCCGGGGTCACGGCCCACGATCCGCCCCGAGGTGGTCTTGCGGTTGCTGAACTGGAGGGTGATGGTCGCGCCCTGGGAGGCCGAGGCGGCGACGTGGTTGTTGGTGACGACGTAGCCGCCCTTGACCAGGAAGCCCGAGCCGCTGGTGCCGCCCTCCGCGCCGCCGCTGATCTCGATGGAGACCACGCTCGGCAGCACCCGGGAGGCCACTCCGGCGACCGACTCGGGGGCGCGCTCGACCCGGCCGGTCGGCGAGGCCCCGAGGCTGTAGTCGGGGTCGGTGCCATCGCTGCCGCCACGGGTGACCAGGTAGGTGCCGATGCTGCCGGCGGCCCCGGCGACCAGGGCGATCACCACGGCGATGGCGGCCAGTGCGACCACGCTCGGCGAGCGCCTGGCGGGGGCGGGGCCGCCGCCCGGAACGCCGCCGGGCGGCGGCGTTCGGCGGAAC
>NZ_POUA01000485.1 GCF_003236385.1 Spongiactinospora gelatinilytica | reverse complement strand
GGGGCGGGTCAGGCTGGGGCGGCTGAACGGTTCCGCTGCGCAGCGCTTGCACGGCCTCGCGTGCTGTGACCAGGCGGCGGTACATCTCGGCGGTCTCGTCCCGCACGTCACCGAGATCGAGCGTGCGCGGTGTCATCGACGCCAGGCTGCCGTGAACCGCCAGTTGGAGACGCGCTGCCTGCAGGAGCACCTCCTCCTCCCAGTCCTGGCCGCAGGCGTCGCCGGCCGAGGCGGCGAGAGCGGCCTGCGCCTGCGCGAGCCGGATGGCCGCATCCACCGCGCCGACCTCGCCGTGCACGCGAGGCGCCCCCCACTGCACCAGATGACAGGCCACTATGAGGGCCAGGCGCCGCGCATGGGGCGGCCGGGGCCGGCCGTCGCCACGCCGGCAGGGTCGCTCAGAAGGTGCGGAACAGACCGGACAACCCAGCGTGAGGCCCACGCCGCTCACCCTAAGCGCTCGTGCGGGATGATTGAAGGGTTCGACAGGGACTCGACAGGGGCAGACCGGGGTGGAGATGCCGGGGCGCAACCCGCCCCCCAGCCTTTCCCCTACGACAGGCGGGAAGATCGGCGCAACGGGAGACTATTGGCGGCACGCTCGCCTGCATTGCCCTCGATCAGGCCATTCCCACACATCCTGGTGAAACCTCTGGACCGTGGAAGGCGAGCGCCGACGTACGTGCGTTCGCCCCGTGGGCCGATCTGATGGCGCCGACCCGCTTCCACACGCTCACCGCGACCTTCAGCCCCGTGATCTGCTGACGCGCCGCCGCTGAACGCCGCCGGTCATCCGCGCCGACCGGGACAGTGACGATCACGATGTTTCGATCGCAGCGCAAAGACGGGGACGAATCCTGCTTTGCTCGTGCACCAGCTGCTGGGACCTCATGAACGCCACGGCCGACGCCTGGGCCTGCCTGCGCACCTCGAACATGGCGTTGATCCATTCGGGATGGGTGCTCTCCTACAGCGCCTGGGCCACCCGCTCACGCAGCGCCTTGGTCAGGGGCCGCCCTGCGGAGATACGGCCGCGGACGTCGAGGTTTCGGCCGTGCCCCATCCACTGGCAGGCCGTGTACAGCTCCTCATCGGTGAGCGGACGCGCCGGAATGAGCCCGGCATGCTGCAGACGCACCGCCAGGTCCCGTATCACGACCGGGGACGGCAGGGCGGCGGCGATTGCACGCCGCGCCCGCCTCCTGCCCGTCCTCATCGCCGCCGCCTTTGGCCCGCAGGAGAGGCCGCCAGGCGGCGTTTTCCGGCTGGGGCCTTCGGCCGGTCAGTTCCGCGACATGCTCGTCGGTCAGCTCCACGCTGCCCTTACGCCCACCAGCGGTGAAGCCGCCGCCCCACACCAAGACACGGGTGGTGATCAGCGTCTGCCGCAGGTTCGCAAGCAGGGCGGCGTCGTCCCGAGGGGCGTGATCTTGGCGGCCGACCCGCAGCCCGGGGTCCGCTCCGCCGGACAGCCGATCGGGGACGTGCGGCTTGCGGCGGCGGATGCCCAGGTTCTCCCACGCCAGATCGGACAGGCCGCAACCGGTCGAATACCGGCCGCCGCGCAGCCGATGAGCCAGCACCAGTGTGTCGAGTGATCGGAGCAGCACCGCATCGAGCACGGCGGTGACCATGGCCACAGCGCGCAGGTCGCTTCTGAGCAGCCCGTGCCCGACGATCAGGCGCTGGTCGCCGGCCAGCGCGGTGATCAGCCGGCTGGCCGGGTGCCGTCCCTCGATCAGTTCATCACCAGTGATCCGGCAGCGCTCGCCGTCCCATTCGGCATAGACCAGCCCCGCTCGCGCGACGGCCCATCCATCGACAGGCACCGGCGCTGTGCCCCGGCCGAACGGCCGAACGGCCGGCCGGCCGGATCGTAGTCCAGATCGCAGAACACCAGCGAAAGCCGGCGCGCTCGCCCGGCCCGAAGCCGCGCTCCTTTACCCACCGAACCTCTCCCTTCCTCGTACCGGCTGCACCACGGATCGTGACAGCAGGGTCCGACAGAACCGGGTCTTCCGGGCCTCTTTTCCCGGGATGGGCCCGGCTGTCGTACCGGCGCGCCGCCGAAATGTTCGAGGCGCTCACCCGGCCATTGGCCCACCCCGGCATCACCGACCTCGCGATCCGCGCCGGGTGGACCTTGCACCAGCTCCGTCACTCCGCCCTGACGCATGAGGCGGAAGACGGCACCAACACCCCCACTCTGCTGGCCCGCTCCCGGCACGCCTCCGTGCGTGCACTGGAGCGCTACGCCCGGCCCGGCGTCGACGCCGTCGCCGCCCACGTCGCCGCGCGCGACCCGCTCCGGCGGGGCAACCGCGGGCGGACGTGACTCCCACCAAGAGCTCTCTGTCACACGTCCGGGCGAGATCCGGCAGCGTGCCGGCCTGGTCGCCGCCGGGTTCGGAATCGCCCGCCACCCGCTGGCGTCGGCATACAGCCACAGCGCCCAGCGTGCCCGCCCCTGCCGGGCCCGATCCACCGGATCGAGCTGCGCCAGCCCTCCGCCGCTCGATCAGCGGGGCCTGGCGACCTCACCCTGCGGCTTCCGCGACCTCCACGGGCTCTGCAGGTGTCGCGGGAGCTGTGGGCGCCGGACACACCGTGACGGTGGTGCCGTACAGGCGCGCGGCCTCGAACAAGGTGGTCAGGACGCTGCTGACATGCTCGGGGTGTGCACCGCTCAGCCGCACCTGCCAGCGCCAGTGAGCCGGATCCCAGTTCATCAGAGGCCTGAGCAGGTCCACTTGGCGATCGAACTCGGCTTGCTTGAGCTCGCGGTTGGAGTCAGCCGTCACGAGTAGGTCGAAGGTGTCCACGAAGCCGTTGTACGTCACGGCACCGACACAATCGCACACACAGTGATGGGTGTGTCCAGTTTTCGGTGTATCTCGATCTTGACTAGTTATCGGGTGGTCGGGTCAGGCGGCCTTCGAAGGTGATGGCGAAGGCGTTCAGGGCGGCTTTCCAGCGGGTGATCCAGCGTTTGCGGCCCTTGCCGGTGGGGTCCAGGCTCATGATCGCCATGTAGACGCACTTGAGCGCGGCCTGCTCGTTGGGGAAGTGGCCGCGGGCCTTGACCGCCCGCCGGATCCGGGCATTGACCGACTCGATGGCGTTGGTCGAGCAGATCACCCGGCGGATCTCGGTGTCGAAGTTGAGGAAGGGCACGAACTCGGCCCAGGCGTCCTCCCACAGCTTCACGATCGCCGGGTACCTGCCGCCCCAGAGCTCGGCGAACTCCATGAAGCGTTCGAGGGCGGCGGCCTCGGTCGGGGCGGTGTAGACGGGCTTGAGTGCCTTGGCGATGGCGTCCCAGTGCCGGCGGGCGGCATACCGGAACGAGGCGCGCAGCAGATGGACGACGCATGTCTGCACGACGGCCTGGGGCCAGACGGCCTCAATGGCCGGCGGCAGCCCCTTGAGGCCGTCGCAGACCACCATCAGCGCATCGGCGGCGCCGCGGTTCTTGATCTCGGTGAGCACGTGCAGCCAGAACTCGGCACCCTCGCCGCCGTCGCCGGCCCACAGCCCGAGAATGTCGCGCTCGCCGTCGACGGTGACGGCCAGCGCAACGTAGATGGGCCGGTTGGCGACCTGGCCCTCGCGCAGCTTCACATGAACGGCATCAATGAAGATCACCGGGTAAACCGGGTCGAGCGGCCGGTTCTGCCACTCGGTCATGCCCTCCAGCACCTTGTCGGTGATCGTGGAGATGGTCTGCTTGGAGACGTCGGCGCCGTACACCTCGGCCAGGTGCGCGGAGATCTCGCCGGTGGTCAGGCCCTTGGCGGCCAGCGAGATGACCATCTCATCCACGCCGGACAGGCGCCGCTGCCGCTTGCGCACGATCTTCGGCTCGAAGCTGCCGTCCCGGTCCCGCGGGACGGTGATCTCGACCGGTCCTACCTCGGTGATGACGGTCTTGGACCGGCTGCCGTTACGGGTGTTGCCCGTCTCGCCGCCGCCTCGCTCGTGCTCGTCGTAGCCGAGATGGTCGGTGATCTCGCCTTCCAGCGCGGACTCCAGCACCAGCTTGGTCAGCCGGCCCAGCAGCCCGTTCTCACCGACCAGTTCCACTCCCTCGGCCCGGGCCTGGCCGACCAGCCTGGCCACCGGTTCCCGATCCGTCGAGTTCTCGGGCTTCTTGCGCGCCACCGCGGCGTCCTCCAGGTCGATCTCCGTCGATGCCTGGATCACAGTACTCATCAGGTGCGTTCTCCATGATCAGGAGTTACATCGAAAACCGTACAGTCCCACGCCTGGCAGATCGCCGCCTTCTCCCTCTCCCCTGCCGCCCGCCGCCATCTCGGAATGGACCCGGCCGACATCGACGCCGATGATCCGCACGCCTGCCTGGCCGCCTCCCGGCGCTCCTATCGCGCGTTCGACCGGCTCACCACCATCCTGGATCCAGCCCGCCACGACCGGCGCGCCCGCCTGCCCCAGCACCAGGCCGACCACCTCGCCACGGCCTGGGAGGACGACGATGTCGGCCACGCCCGCAAGCGCCAGGTGCTGCAGCAGATCGTCACCGCGCTCGTCCTTACCCCTGCCCGCCGGGCCAAAGGCCGCGGCTACCTGCGCGGCTTCGCCGGAGACATCGGCATCGACACCACCGCGGCGCCGACCCTGGCCCGTCCGCCCCGCCTGAACAAAGGCCTGGCATCCACCGAGATCACCGCCGGCTGACACTACTCGGCCGGACAGGGCCCTCCGCAGTTCGGCCACAGCGCCACCCTCACCGTCGCCGCCCGCCCC
>NZ_POUA01000484.1 GCF_003236385.1 Spongiactinospora gelatinilytica | reverse complement strand
GAACGGTCCCGTGAGGGGCGGGGAGCAGGGCCGGTCGCCTGGCCGGGGTCGATAGACTTCGAGTTACCGCGGGTGCCCTTTGGAGGTCTTTTCGTTGTCTGAGTTCGACACCGTCCTCGTCGTCGACTTCGGGGCGCAGTACGCGCAGCTCATCGCCAGGCGGGTGCGCGAGTGCCACGTGTACTCCGAGATCGTGCCGTCCTCGATGCCGGTGGAGGAGATGCTGGCCCGTAAGCCCAAGGCGATCATCCTGTCCGGAGGCCCCTCGTCGGTCTACGCCGAAGGCGCGCCCGCCGTGCCCGGCGGGTTGTTCGAGACCGGGGTGCCCACGTTCGGCATCTGCTACGGGTTCCAGGCGATGGCGCAGGCGCTGGGCGGCGAGGTCGCGCACACCGGGGTGGGCGAGTACGGCGGCACGGAGCTGGCCGTGGCGCGCGAAGGGGTGCTGCTGGCCGGGCTGCCGTCCGCGCTGAAGGTGTGGATGTCGCACGGTGACTCGGTCGTCGCCGCGCCGCGCGGGTTCGCGGTCACCGCCTCCACCGCCGAGACGCCCGTCGCCGCCTTCGAAGACCCCGCCAAGGGCCTGTACGGCGTGCAGTTCCACCCCGAGGTGCTGCACTCCGAGCACGGCCAAGCGGTGCTCAAGCACTTCCTGGACGCCGCCGGATGCCGCCCCAACTGGACCATGCTCAACATCGTCGAAGACGCGGTGACGGCGGTCCGGGCCCAGATCGGCCCCGAGGGCAGGGCGATCTGCGCGCTGTCCGGCGGGGTCGACTCCGCGGTGGCCGCCGCGATCGTGCAGCGGGCCATCGGCGACCGGCTGACCTGCGTGTTCGTCGATCACGGGCTGCTGCGCAAGGGCGAGGCCGAGCAGGTCGAGCGCGACTTCGTGGCCGCCACCGGGGTCAACCTGCGCGTCGTGGACGCGGCCGACCGGTTCCTCGACGCGCTCTCCGGGGTCACCGAGCCCGAGGAGAAGCGCAAGATCATCGGCCGGGAGTTCATCCGCGTCTTCGAAGACGAGCAGCGCGCGATCATGAAGGACGGGCCGGTCGACTTCCTGGTGCAGGGCACGCTCTACCCCGACGTGGTGGAGTCCGGCGGGGGCACCGGCACCGCCAACATCAAGTCCCACCACAACGTCGGCGGCCTGCCGGACGACCTGCGGTTCGACCTGGTCGAGCCACTGCGCACGCTGTTCAAGGACGAGGTGCGCCGGGCCGGTGAGGAACTGGGGCTGCCCGCGGCCATGGTGTGGCGGCAGCCGTTCCCCGGGCCGGGGCTCGGCATCCGGATCATCGGCGCGGTCACCGCCGACCGGCTCGACATCCTGCGCGAGGCCGACGCGATCGCTCGCGAGGAGCTGTCCCGCGCCGGCCTGGACCGGGAGATCTGGCAGTGCCCGGTGGTGCTGCTCGCCGACGTCCGCTCGGTCGGCGTCCAAGGTGACGGGCGGACCTATGGTCATCCCATCGTGCTCCGGCCCGTCACCTCTGAAGACGCCATGACCGCCGACTGGGCGAGGGTGCCCTACGACGTGCTGTCGCGCATCTCGACCCGGATCACCAACGAGGTACGCGAGGTCAACCGGGTCGTGATCGACGTGACCAGCAAGCCGCCGGGCACCATCGAGTGGGAGTGACCTAGAACTCCTCGTCCTCCGGCGACTGCATGTCCTCCGGCGGGGACTCCAGGTCCTCCTGCTTCACCTTCGGGTCGGGGTAGACCTCGCCGGGTTCGAGCTTGCGCCCGTCCCGCAGCAACGACGTGACCGTCACCAGGTGATAGCCCTGCCGCTTCAGTTCCTTGAGCAGCTTGGGCATCACCGTGACGGTCTGCTGCACCCAGTCGTGCATCAGGATGACGCCGTCGCGCTTGGCACTGCGCAGCACTTCTTTGTAGATGGCCGTTTCGTTCTTCGTGGCCCAGTCACGCGAGCCGCCGTTCCACAGGACGAGCGGCAGGCCCATCTGCGCGGCGATCCGCACGGTTCGTGGGTCGAACTCCCCGTACGGCGGGCGGATCATGGTGGGCGACCTGCCGGCCGCCTTCTTCACCGCCTCCTGCGTGCTGGTCAGCTCCTCGCTGATCTCCTGATCGGTGATCTCCCGGAACTTCGGGTGCTTGTAGCTGTGGTTCCCCAGGTCATGGCCTTCCTTGGCCATTCGCTTGACGAACTCGGGCCGGGACTTCGCATACTGCCCCTCAAGGAAGAACGTCGCCTTCGCGTCGTATTTCTTGAGCGTGTCGAGCAGTTTGCCGGCGTACTTTCCTGGACCGTCGTCAAAAGTCAGTGCCAGGCACTTGGCCTTGGCGCAGTCCACCTTGCTTTCCTTCTTCGGGGGTTTCTTCGGGGCCTCGGCATGGGCGGCGGGTGCTGCCGCGCCCATGCCGGCCAGAGCCCCGGCGAGCGCCACGGCGAGGGGGAGCCGGGCGCGTTGATGGCGAGCCATCGGGTGCTCCTCGCTTTGATACGAGATTGACTAACTCGGGCAGCGCACTACCGTAGCGCCCCTTCTGTCACCTCTGCACCGGGAACAAGCTGAGGATCTGCTCCGAGTTGACACCCCCAGGTGACGTCAAGTCAGCGCGCGGGCCATCTTTCCCCAGGTCCGGGCAGCTTGCCGCGGCGGGCCTCACGCACCGTGACGACGGTGTAGCCGCGCTTGCGAAGTTCCTTCAGCAGCTTGGGCATCGCCCGGACCGTTCCGGGCACGATGTCGTGCAGCAACATGATCCCGTCCCGGCGGGCGAGCTTCAGCGCCCGTTTGACGATCAGGTCGGTACGCCGCAGCTCCCAGTCCCGTGAACTGGACGACCACAGCATCACCGCCTGCCCCTGGGCGCCCGCCAGCGCCTCCACGCGCTCGTCGGTCAGCCCGTACGGCGGGCGCAGCATCTCCGGCTGCCGCTTGGTGACCTTCCGGATGGCGGCCTTGCCTCGCTTGATCTCGGACACGATCTCGTCCACGCCGAGTTCGGTCAGCCGGGGGTGGGAGTAGGTGTGGTTGGCGATCTCGTGCCCTTCGCGGGCCATCCGCCGCACCACCGAGGGGCGGCGCTCGACCTGCTCGCCGACCAGGAAGAACGTCACTCTGACGCCGTTCTTCTTGAGGGTGTCGAGCAGTCGCGCGGTGTGGGGGCCCGGCCCGTCGTCGAAGGTCAGGGCGATGCACTTGGCGCGGTAGCAGTTCACCGGCTCGGCCTGCTTGATCGGCTCGGCCCGCTGCGCCGGCTTGGCGGCCCCGGCGGCGGACGACGCCTCGGCCGGGGGCCCCAGGGCGACTAACGCGCTCATCGCCACCGCCGCCACCCCCACCCGCACCCATCCAGACATATGTGTTTTTCCTCTCACTTATCTAAAGGAAAGCCCATAGCGCTGCGCAAACCATACCTAACGCCAGATCTTTCGCCGAGGGCCCGGTACCCGCATATTGCAATCCGCTATCGGTGGGTCACGATTACAGAACGCCATTACCTGTAATCCGTTCGCTACATTTACGCATCCAGGCTCCCGCCACCGAGCCGGATTGCGAGCACCCATGACCGTCGCCACCACCGCGATCGAGCAGGCCGCAGGCCACAGGACGGCCGAGCGCCCCCCGCACGGCATCCCAGGACCACGGCTGCTGCCCGGGGCGGCGGTACTAGCCGCTGCGGTGGCCACGCTGCTCGCGCACGACACTCCCGGCCCCGATATAGCGTGCTATTTCGGTTACCTCGTTCTCGGCATCGTGCTGCCCGGAACCCTGATCTGGCGGGCCTGCGGCCCCCGGCGCTGCGCCCTGCCGGTCGAGCTGGCCGCGGGGGCGGCCGTCGGCTACGCGCTGGAGATCGGGGCCTACGCCGCGGCCCGCGCGGCGGGCGGTCCCCGCTGGTTCCTGGCCTGGCCCGTGATCACCATCGTGGTGTTCGCCGTCGTGCCCGCGCTGCGCCGCCACTACCGCCCGCGCCCCCGGGCCGAGCGGGTGCCCGTTCCCGCCGCCTGGACCCTCGCCGGACTGGTCGCGGCGCTGGTGGTGTTCGCCGCGCCCGCCTTCTACCGCGCCCACGGCCTGACCTGGCCGGGCAACGCCGCCCCCTACGTGGACATGCCGTTCCACCTGTCGCTGGTCGGCGAACTACGCCACCACATGCCGCCGACGGTCCCCGAGGTGGCGGGCGAGCCGCTGGCGTACCACTGGTTCCTGTACGCCGACCTGGCCGCGACGAGCTGGGCCACCGGCATCGAGGCCCAGACCGTGCTCTACCGGCTGGCCGTGCTGCCGATGGCCGCGGCCTTCACGATCCTGGTCGCGGCGCTCGGGCGGCGGGTCGCCGGGTCCTGGTGGGCGGGCGCGGCGGCGGTCGCGCTGGCGTACCTGGCGGGCACGCCCGACCTGTTCGGCTGGCGGGACAGCCCGCTGCCGAGCGGCGCGCTCGCCGGCACGCTGACCTGGCTCAGCCCCACCCAGACCTTCGGCGCGGCGCTGTTCGCCGCGCTCACCCTGGCCGTGGCCGGGGTGCTGCGCCGGGCCACGCCCGCGCGGCTGCTGCTCGTGCTGGTGCTGCTGACCGCCGTCTCCGGGGCCAAGGCCACGTTCGTGCCGCTGCTCGGCGCCGGGCTGGCGCTGCTGCTGGTGTTCCGCAGGGACCGCGTGGTGCTCGCGCTGCTCGCGATGACCGCCGCGGTGCTGGCCTTCGCGCAGTTCGTCGTGTTCGGCGGCGCGTCGCAGGGGATGAGCGTACGGCCGGGCGCGCTCGCCGCCTGGCTCGTGTCCACCC
>NZ_POUA01000483.1 GCF_003236385.1 Spongiactinospora gelatinilytica | reverse complement strand
GCCCCGAACGGTATCGGCCCAGGAGGTCCGGATGTTCCTCCTGGCCCAAGCGGTCCGAACCGTCGCGGTGGCCCGGGGGGTCCCGAGGGTCCGAGCGGTCAGGATGGTCTGGGTTGTTTGGGTGGGTGTCGGACCAGAGGAGCATTTCGCCGCCGATCAGGCGGACGTTGGGCGGGGTGTCGTAATCCAGGTGGGCGGTCATGCGCATCTCTCCCGTTCGACGACCAGCAGGCCGCGGTGGTGGGTGACGCGGCGGCCGGTGTCCCAGCCGAACAGGGCGCGTAGTTCTTCCGGGCCGGTGATGTGGGCGAAGCCGAGTTCGTGGTCGGCGATGTCGCGGGCGATGCGGGCGTCGACCGAGAAGCCGTGCAGTTCCGGCCACTGCCGCAGGCGGCGGGACGTGCCGCCGTACTCGGGGCGCTCCTCCGCGAGGGTCATGGGGTCGCCGTAGACGGCGACCTCGCAGCCGACGGACGCGCCGTAGAAGATGGCGCTGGTGAGCCGGTTGGAGGCGACACGCCGGTGGCGGCGGAGTTCGGTGAGCTGGCGGCGGAGGAAGTCGCGGCCTTTGGCCTCCAACCGGGAACCCCGCTCCCCATGGCAGATCACCCGGAAGCCCGCCTTTTCGTACCATTTCCGGATTTCAGGGTTGCGGTATTCGAGCCAGTACAGGCACACCGTCACCGGCCCCGTCTCGACGCTTCTGATCTCGTCCACCAGCCGGGCGTGGTCGCCGTGTACGGCGTGCTTCTCCCAGCCGTGGAACGGGTACCAGATCGTGCCCTCGCGCACCGGCGTCCGGCCCAGATCAGGCTCCATCGTCAGCAGGTACGCCCACGGCGAGCCGATCACGTAGTGCCCGCGCCGCCCCATCGACCAGCCGCGCCGGGCCAGCGCCTGCGACCACACGAACCGCGGGTATCCCGGCGTGCACCAGCGGTCGTTCGGCGGGAACCCGTGCAGGTAGTTCCAGCCGTGCTGCACGAAGCCCCGGATGCGCGGAACATGGTGCTGCCCCCGGCTGATCCCACAGTATTTCGCGAATATCCGTGAATGCCCGTACCAATGATTGGACTCGTCCATCACTCCCCCAAGCGCGTGAACGGCGCTGCCACGCCGCCACGACCATGGCAGCCCGCCACTCGCGGCGCGGCGCCCTATACGCTTCCATTACCTTGAGGAGAAACGCACAGTAACCACCTTGTTGCGCATAGCAACACTAACCCAACCTCCGCCACGGAGCCCGCATCCGCAACGCGGCCGTTCCGCGTCGCCGAGTTGGCTACACTCCGTAGGCACATGAACGCCTAGAGGAATCGGGGTGAACGTCATGGATCCGGTGGAGCGGCTGCGCGGCGTCTTCACGCGCACGCTCGGCCTGCCCGAGGGCGCAGAGGTCGACGGGCTGGAGTACCGCTCGATCCCGCAGTGGGACTCGCTGGCCCACATGTCCCTGGTGGCGGCGATGGAGGACGAGTTCGACATCATGATCGACACGGACGACGTGCTCGACATGAGCTCGTTCGCCAAGGCCACCGCGCTGCTGGTCAAGCATGGCGTCCCCGTCCCGGCCCGCTGACCCCGCGCCGGGGCGGGTCGTTCTGGTCACCGGCTCCTCGCGCGGCATCGGCCGGGCGGTGGCCCGCGCGCTCGCCCTGGCCGGGCACACCGTCGTCGTGCACGGCCGCACGCAGGAGCCGGCCGAGGCGGCGGCGGCCGAGCTGGCCGCCCAGACCGGGGCCAAGCTCGACACGGTGCACGGCGACGTGGCCGACGCCGCCGCGGTGGAGCAGATCATGCGCGAGGTCCACCGGCGGCACCGGCGGCTGGACGGGCTGGTGGTCAACGCCGGGGTCCATGAGGCCGCGCTGCTCGGCATGCTGGGGGCCGCCGCCGTGGAGCGGTTGTTCCAGGTCAACGCCATGGGCGCGGCCCACACCCTCCAGGCGGCGGCCAAGCTGCTGCGTCGTGGGGCCGAGCCCGCGGCGGTGTTGCTGTCATCGGTGCTGGGCGTGCGGGGCGCGGCGGGCCAGGCGGTCTATTCGGCGACCAAGGCCGCCGTGATCGGGCTGACCCTGGCCGCCGCCAAGGAGCTGGGGCCGATCGGCGTGCGCGTCAACGCGGTCGCGCCCGGCTACATCGCCACCGACATGCTGGCCGGCCTGGACGACGCGGGCCGCGCGGAGGTCGCCCAGGCCACCGCGCTGCGCCGGCTCGGCACCCCCGAAGACGTGGCCGCCGCCGTGGCGTTCCTGCTGTCGCCCGCCGCGTCGTTCGTCACCGGCCAGGTGCTCGGCGTGGACGGCGGGGTGGTCGTGTGATCCACCGGCCCTGGGTCCCCCATCCCGACGCGCGGCTGATCGACGCGGCGAGCGGGGCCGAGCTGGCCGGGCGGGTGCTCTGGGACCGCATCGAGCAGGAGGCGGCGGAGCTGTCCGCGCTGCCGGACGGCGTGCTGTTCAGCCCCGCGCCGCCGAGCGTGCCCGCCGTGCTGCGCTACCTGGCCGCGCTCGCGTCCGAGCGCCCGGTCGCGCTGCTGGACCCGGCGATCCGCGCCGACGTACTGCTCGGCCTCATCGACCGATACGTCCCGGCGGTGGTCGCCGACCCGCCCGCCGGGTTGTCCGCCCCCGCCGGATACCGGGCCACGGGCGACCGCTGGACCCGCGCCGACGCGCCCGAGCCGCACCCCGACCTCGCGGTGCTGCTCACCACCTCCGGGTCCACCGGCAGCCCCAAGCTGGTCCGCCTGGCCAAGGACGCCGTGCTGGCCAACGCCGGGTCCGTGGCCCGCGCGCTCGGCCTGACCGGCGCCGACCTGTGGCCCACCACGCTGCCGCTGCACTACACCTACGGCCTGACCACCCTCAACTCCCACCTGGCGGCCGGGGCGGGCGTGCTGCTCACCGGCGAGGGCCTGCTCGACCGGGGCTTTTGGGCCGCGGCCGACGCCTTCGGGGCCACGTCGCTGGCCGCCGTGCCCTACCAGTTCGAGATGCTGCGCAGGCTGCGGTTCGACCCGGCCGCGCACCCGGCGCTGCGGATGATCACCCAGTCCGGCGCGCGGCTGCGCGCCGACCTGGTCGCCGACTTCGCCGCGCGGATGGCCCGCGGCGGCGGCCACCTGGTCAAGATGTACGGCATGACCGAGGCCCCGCGCATCGCGGTGCTGCCGCCCGAGCACTTGGCCGCCCGCCCCGGCTCGGTCGGCCGGGCGGTGCCCGGCGGCGCGCTGTCCATCGACGCCGCGCGCGGCGGGGAGGGCGAGATCGTCTATCGCGGGGCCAACGTGATGATGGGCTACGCCGAGAGCGCCGCCGACCTGGCCCGCGGCGACGACCTGGGCGGCGTGCTGCGCACCGGCGACCTCGGCCGCCTGGACGACGGCTTCCTCTACCTCACCGGCCGGCGGCGGCGCATCGGCAAGGTGTTCGGCGTGCGGGTCGGCCTGGACGACATCGAGGAGCTTTTGCGCGGCCACGGGCCGGTGGCGGCGGTGGCGGGCGATGACCGGGTGGTGGTGTTCGCCGAGGCGGCCACAGCGGCGGGCGGGCGGGAACTGGCGCTCACGCTGGCGGGGCGTACCGGGGTCCACTGGAGCGGGTTCGACGTGCGGGGCGTGCCCCGGCTGCCGCTGCTGGCCTCCGGCAAGATCGACTATCGGGCGCTGGAGGCGGAGCTGTGACGGTGTTCACGCTGCCGCAGGCGGTCAAGGAGGCCAGGCTGGTGCCGCAGCTGGCGGAGCTGACCGAGCGGCACCGGGCGGCCTGCCCGCCCTACCGGCGGGTGCTGGCGGCGCTGGGACACGCGCCGCCGTACGACTCGCTGGCGGCGCTGCCGTGGCTGCCGGTGCGGCTGTTCGCCACGCATGAGCTGAGGAGCGTGCCGGAGGAGGCGGTGTTCCGGGTGCTGACCTCGAGCGGCACCACGGGCGGGCCGCCGAGCCGGGTGTTCCTGGACCGCGCCGCCGCCGCCGCGCAGGCGCGGGCCCTGGCCGCGACGCTGCGCGCGGTGCTCGGCGAGCGGCGGATGCCGATGCTGTTGATCGACTCCCGGGCGGTGACGCGGGCGGCGGCGCTGAGCGCCCGCGGCGCGGGCGTCCTCGGCATGATGAACTTCGGCAGGGACCACACCTTCGCCCTCGACGACGACGGCGCGCCCGACCTCGACGCCGTCCGCGGTTTCCTGTCCCGGCACGCGGGCACGCCCTACCTGATCTTCGGGTTCACCTTCATGACCTGGCGGTACCTCTACCGGCCGGCCCGCGAGCACGGGCTCGACCTGTCCGGCGGGGTGCTGATCCACTCCGGCGGCTGGAAGAAGATGGCCGCCGAGGCCGTGGACAACGCGGTCTACCGGGAGAGGTTCGCCGCCGACACCGGCCTGACCCGCGTCCACGACTTCTACGGGATGGTCGAGCAGATCGGCACGATCTTCCTGGAGGGCCCCGATGCCAGCGGCCTGTACTGCCCCGGCTTCGCCGACGTGGTGATCCGCGACCCGGTGACCTGGCAGGAGGTCCCGCCGGGCACGCCCGGCCTGATCGAGGTGGTCAGCACGCTGCCCACGTCCTATCCCGGGCACGCCGTGCTGACCGAGGACATGGGCGTGGTCCACGGCGTGGACGACGGCGTGTGGCCGGGCAAGCGCTTTTCGGTCCTCGGCCGGCTGCCCCGCGCCGAGGCCCGCGGGTGCAGCGACACCTTCCGCGCGGCCGGCGAGGAGGCCGCGTGAGCGTGCGCCGCCTGTTCCCGCCCGGCCCCGAGCCGGGCGCGGA
>NZ_POUA01000482.1 GCF_003236385.1 Spongiactinospora gelatinilytica | reverse complement strand
GCCAAGGCGCACGCCGCCCAGGCCGGCCCCGTATCCCACACCGCTCCACTGTCCCAGACCGGCCCGCGATGACGCATCGACCCGGCGGGGCAGCGCCGTACCTCCGCGGGATGACCGCCGCCCGCGCCCACCCCCGTGGGCGGATGCGCCACGCGCCCGCGCCGCCCTAGCGTTCGGGGGGTGAGCGAGGCAGAAAAGTCCGGGCAGGTCCTGGTGGACCTGGCCGGCGTCCGTAAGGAGTACGGCCAGGCGGTCGCGCTGGACGGCGTCACCCTGCAGATCCGCGCGGGTGAGGCCGCCGCGGTGATGGGCCCCTCCGGCTGCGGCAAGTCGACGCTGCTGAACATGATCGCCGGGCTGGACCGCCCCACCGCGGGCACGGTCACCGTCGCCGGGCACGACCTGGGCCGCCTGGGTGAAAGCGCCCTGGCGCTGTTCCGCCGCCGGCACATCGGCATGATCTTCCAGTTCTTCAACCTCATCGACGACCTGCCCGCGCTGGACAACGTCGCCCTGGCCGCGCAGCTCACCGGCACCCCGGCGCGCACCGCCCGCGCCCGCGCGCTGGACCTGCTCGGCGAACTGGGCGTCGCCGGCCGCAAGGACGCCTACCCCGCCACGCTGAGCGGCGGCCAACGCCAGCGCGTCGGCGTGGCCCGCGCCCTGATGAACCGCCCGGCGCTGCTGCTGGCCGACGAGCCCACCGGCGCGCTGGACAGCCGCTCCGGCGAGCAGGTGATGGACCTGCTCATCGACCTCAACCAGATCGGCCAGACGCTGCTGATCGTCACCCACGACCTTGAGCTGGCCACCCGCTGCGCGGGCCGGCTGATCGAGTTCGCCGACGGGCAGGTCGTCGGGCAGGGCGCAGCCGGGGCCGGCCGATGAGCGCGGTGTGGCGTACTGCGCGCGCCGCCGTCGCCCGGCGGCGGGTGCAGACCCTGCTGATCGGGCTGGTCGTGTTGTGCTGCACCGCCACGGCCGTACTAGCGCTCGGTCTGCTGGACGCCGCCACCACCCCATTCGACCGTGCCTTCGAACACCAGCGCGGCGCGCATGTGGTGGCCTCCTTCGACGCCGCCAAGGCCAATCCGGCCGCGCTGGCCCGCACCGCGGCCCGGCCCGGCGTGCAGGCCGCGGCCGGGCCCTTCGGGCAGGTCGTCGCCGACTTCCCGCGCACCACCGACATCCCCGAGGCCGAAGGGCCGCTGACCATCGCCGGCCGCGCCGGGCCCGGCGGCCCAGTCGATCGGGTGTCCGTCCTGTACGGGCGGTGGGCCCGTGCGCCCGGCGAGATCGTGCTGAACCTGCCCGCCGCCGACGGCCCGCGCCGGCCCCAGGCGCTGGGCGCCCGGCTGACCGCGCCCGGCCTGCCGCCGCTGACCGTGGTCGGCCTGGCCTCCAGCATGAGCCGCTCGGCCGACGCCTGGGTGACGCCCGCGCAGATGGCCGCGCTGCGCCCGCGCGCCGTGCAGATGCTCTACCGGTTCGAGGAGGCCGCGACCGGGCCCGAACTGCGCGCGGCGATGGCCGCGTTGAGCGATGGCCTGCCGGCCGGGGCGCTCGCCTCCGCCGCGACCCACCTGGCGCTGCGCCAGGCGTTCGCCGACCTCGCCGCCGCCTACCTGCCGCTGCTGACGGTGTTCGGCGTGCTGGCGCTGCTGGTCGCCGTGCTCATCGTGGCAGGCGTGGTCAGCGGGGCGGTGGTGTCCGGACTGCGGCACATCGGCGTGCTCAAGGCCCTCGGGTTCACCCCCGGGCAGGTGGTGGCGGTGTACCTGACGATGGTGTCGGTGCCGGCGGCCATCGGCGCGGCCCTGGGCGCGGCGGCCGGTGCCGCCCTGGCCGGGCCCGTGCTGCGGGCCGCGTTCCAGGGGGTGGACGCCGGGGTGGCCGAGATCGGGTTCGGCGGCTGGGTGCCCGGGGTGTGCCTTGCGGGGATGCCGCTGCTGGTCGCGGCGGCCGCGCTGGTACCGGCGCTGCGCGCACGGCGGCTTTCGGCCGCGGCGGCGATCAGCGCCGGCAGCGCCCCCCGTCCCGGCCGCGGGCTGCGCGTCCAGCGGGCCCTCGGCGGGGCGCGGCTGCCACGCCCGGTCAGCCTCGGGCTGGGCCTGCCGTTCGCCCGGCCCGGCCGTACTGCGATGACCATGGCCGCCATCGTCGTGGGCCTGACCAGCGTCACGCTCACCACCGGGCTGGGCGTAACCATGGCCGCGTTCGCCGCCGCGGACCGGCCCCCCGCCGGGCAGGTCGGGGTGCGCGTCGGTGAGGCCGCCTTCGGCGAGAACGCCCCCCGCCTGGACGACCGGCGCATCGAGGCGCTGCTGCGTTCCCTGCCGGGCGTCCGGCAGGTCACCGCGAAGGTGTTCCGGCAGGTGCGCCTGGCCGGGCAGGCCCGGCGCGGCGACATCAACTTCCAGCGCGGCGACACCTCACCGCTGGCCGCGCAGGTCGTCCAGGGACGCTGGTTCGACGGCCCCGGCCAGATCGTCGCCCCGCCGGCGTTCCTGTCCCAGCGCGGGCTCGCCGTCGGCGACCGGATCACCCTGCTGCTGAACGGCCGCCGGGCCGAGGCGAGGATCGTCGGCAGGCTGATGAGCGGCGACGCCCGCTTCGCGTGGGCCTCCTGGGACACCCTGACCGCCCTGGACCCCCGCGCGAGCGCCGACACCTACGAGGTACGGCTGGCCGCCGGCGTAGACCCCCGCCGCTACGCCGACGCCGTCAGGGCCGCCGACCCCGGCCTGCACCCGTCCTTCAGCCTGGAGACGGGCACCACCGCGGCGACCGTCGTCGGCGTGGCGGGCGTGTTCACCGCCCTGCTGATCGCCGTGGCCGCCCTGGGGGTGTTCAACACCGTGCTGCTGACCACCCGCGAACGCCGCCGCGAGCTCGGCGTGCTCAAGTCGATCGGGATGACCCCGCGCCAGGTCACGGTCATGACGGTGACGTCGGTGGCGGCCCAGGGCGCGGCCGGCGCGCTGATCGCGATCCCCGCCGGGATGCTCGCCCACCGGCTGATCGTGGACAACGTGGGGATCGTGGAGTTCCCTGATGCGATGAAGGACGTCTTTCAGCCGTCCCATCTGGTCGCCCTGGCGCTGGCGGGCGTGGTGATCGCGGTGCTGGGCGCGCTGGCCCCGGCCTGCTCGGCGGCCCGGCTCACCGTCGCGGCGGTGCTGCACGCCGAGTGAACGCGGGGGCCTCAGGCGTCGGGGATCCAGTTGCCGTGATAGCCCAGCGGCACCCGCACCGGCAGGTGGACCCGCGCCAGCGGCGGCGCGGTGAAGTCCTGGGCCGACAACACCACCAGGTCGGTGGCCCCGCGCTCGGGGGCGGCGACATAGGCCATCAAGAACCCCTCATCCTCCCCGCCGCCGCCGTCCGGGTCGGGCACGAACGCCGCCTCGCTGACGGCCTCCTCGCGGGCGAAGCCGTGTACCTGCGCCGCGTCGGTCTCCAGGTCGTGCTTGATCAGGGCGTTGGTGAACGCCTCGTCGGGGTGCGGCCCATCGGCGGTGAACGGCATGCCGTACAGAGGGGTGATCGCCGAATAGCCGTAGCGGTAGGGCAGCGAGGCGAAGGCGTCGTTCACCCGGGGGAAGTCCTGGGCGTGGTCATCGATCCGCCGCCGCCGCACCCGGCCGCCGGCCAGGTCGACGCTCCAGCGTTCCAGCACCGGGACGATCGCCCCCGGATCGCTGACGTCCAGCGGCCCATCGGCCACGATCAGGTCCATCGTGATCGTCCGGCCGTCGTCGTAGGCGTTGAGGGTGTGGCTGACGTACAGCGGATCGGCCGGCAGCCAGCGCACCGGCCCGCCGGAGCGGGGCAGCACACCGATCCGTGCCGGATGCTCCCGATCCCAGGCGAACTGCCCGGCCGCCATGGAGAACCGCAGCGGGATGTCGAACAGCACGACGTGGTTCTGCGACAACGCGAAGTCGTGCAGGAACGGCATCTCCCCCGGCATCGGCACATCGGTCACCGAGGTCACCGTGCCCGCCGGGCCGGTGACGACGTGCTGCGCGAACGACCGCCCGATCACGTACGCCACGGAGTGCAGGTCCCCGGTACGCGGGTCGACCTTGGAATGGGAGTTGGCGCTTGAACCCTGCGGCGTGCCGCCGAGCGCGCACGGGCCGATCGCGTCCAGCTCATAGCCCAGCTCATGGGGCGGCGTGCCGCCTTCCACCAGGGCGAACGTACGGCCGGCGTGCCCGACCACCTGGACGTTGGGCGAGGTCGGCAGAACGGGCGGCTGCGGTTCGCCGCGCCGCAGCCGCTCCAGCGCCGCGCCGACCTCCGCCGAACGCACCCAGCGGTTGCGGTACCACTCGGCGCGGCCGTCGCGGATGCGCACGCCGTGGACCATGCCGGCGCCAAGGCCCCAAAAATGCACGGCGGGGTCCTCCACTGCGAGCGGGTTGGGGCCCATCCGCAGGTAGCGGCCGCGAAGGCCGTCCGGCAGGTGGCCGCCCACCGGCAGGTCGTAGGCGGTGACCTCCTCCTGCACCGGGGCGAACGGCCCTTGCAGATAGCGGCGGCGGTGCGCGGGCATCGCGCCGACCTCGATCATCGTCATCACGCTCCTGTCCGTCCCCGCAGGGGACTTCGGTACGGTGTACGAGCGTGACGCTGGCACCGTCGTGGCCGACACCGCGTTCGGCGAACTGCGACTGCCGGCCGTACTGCCGCCCGGCTGGCGCGCCCGGCTGGAACTGGCGGCGCGCCTGCAGTGGCGGCTGTACGGCAGGCACCCCTGGCTGCCCCGCCTGGTC
>NZ_POUA01000481.1 GCF_003236385.1 Spongiactinospora gelatinilytica | reverse complement strand
CCCTCCGGACGCCCGCCTCGTCTGGCCCCCGGACCCGGGGGAGGCCGCAGAAGACGCCCAGCGGCAAGGCCCCGAGCCGGAGGTACCGGCTGCGCGCGCCAAGGCCGAGCGGGAGGAGGCCGCCGTTGGTGAGCATCCTGAGCAGGGCGTCGAGGCTGCGGAACAGGCCGAGCCGGACCGACCGGCTGAGGCGGCACCGAAGCGGGCACGCCGCCAGGCGGCGGCACGGGCCAAGAAGACCCCTGCTCACGATCAGGCTGAGCCGGAGCAGCCCGAGGCGGCTGCGGTGGAGCAGGTCGAACACCAGCGGTTGGAGGCCGGTAGCGCGGAGTCTGAACTCGAGGTTGTGGCGCCGGAGCCGGCTCGGCGGGATGAGCGGGAGGCCGCTGCTCGGGAGCAGGAAGACCGTGAGCGGGCTGAGCAGGCGGAACGGGACGCCGCTGAGCGGGAGGCTGCTGCTCGCGTACAGGCTGAGCGCGAGGCCGCAGAGCGGGAAGAGCGTGAGGCTGCCGCTCGGGCACAGGCTGAGCGGGCGGAACGTGAGGCCGCTGCGGAGGTTGTGACTGCGGAGGCGGTGCAGCGGCAGGAGGTTGCGGCGCTGGAGCGGGCGCGGCGGCAGCGGGTTGAGCGGGAGGCCGCGGCGGCGCGGGAGCGGGCCCGGCGGGAGGCCGCCGAGCGGGAGGCCGCGGCGCGGGAGGAGGCCGAACGGCAGGCCGCCGCGCGCCGGCAGGCCGCAGGGCGTGGGCTGGTGGGCGGTCCCGCCGGGCGGGAGGCGGCCTCGGAGAACGGCGTGCCTGCGCTCCCTGGGCCCAAGCGTCAGGGTCCGCCGCGCGAGAGCCGTCAAGGCCCGATCAGGGAGAGCGCCCAGCAGGAAGGGCAACCGCGGGTCTCGATCAGGGCCGTGCAGGAGCCGCCCGCGCCGGTGCCCGTCGCGCCCCCCACCGAGGGCGGCGGAAAGGTCCGCCGGGTCGAATCGGTCGTCGGCCGGGACGGCTCGGGCGGCGGCTGGCGGCGGCTCGCGCAGGTCGTCATCGGTTCCGGTGGCAGCCGTACGGACGGCTCGGAGATCGACGAGGCCCGGGCCAGGGCCGTGTTCAACGGCAGCCGCCGGGTGGTCGTGCTGGGTTGCACGGGCGGCGCCGGACAGACCACGACGGCGCTGATGCTGGGCCACGCCTTCGCCATGCACCGCGACGACGGCGTACTCGCCCTCGACGCCAACACCGGCGACAACACCCTGACCGGCAAGATCCAGGCCGATTCCCCCGAGACGCTCAGCTCACTGCTGGCCGGTCTCGACGACGTCGGCGGCTACCTCGGGATGCGCGCCTACACCACCCGCACGCCGTCCGGCCTGGAGGCGGTGGGCGCGGACACCGACGCGGGGGCCGAGCAGCGGATGGCGGACCGCACGCTGTTCTCCGACCAGCGGATCGGCCAGGCGATGGACATGTTCGACCACTACTACCGGCTGGTGGTGGTCGATCCGGCCGCGGCGCTGGCCGCGCGATTCCTGCCGTACGCGGACCAACTCGTCCTGGTGGTGCCGGCCAGCGAGGACGGCCCCGACGCGGTCGCGATGACCTACGAGTGGCTGGACGGCCACGGCTGCGCCGAGCTGCGCCGCCGGGCGATCATGGTGGTGAACGGCGTGAGCCGGCGCAGCATGGCCGCCGTGGAGCAGGCCGAGGCGGTGGCCCGCGGGCGCTGCCGGGCCATCGTCCGGGTGCCCTGGGAGGACGATCTGGCCCCGGGCGGCAGCGGCCCCATGGAGCCGGAGCGGATGCGCGCGGCCGGCCGGCGGGCCTACCTGGCGCTGGCGGGCGTCGTGGTCGCGGGCTTCGCGGTACCACCGCACACCGGCAACCCAGGCACAGGCACAGGCAACCAGGGCAAGCGGAGCGAGGAGGAAGTGGCGCAGTGACCGTGGGACGGATCGCGGTACGACACGCGATGGCGGGCGGGCGATGAGCGGCCGATCGGCCAGGGCCCGTAGCCGCCTGGCCGTACGGTACTTCGACGATCGGGTGCTGCTGACCGACTCGGCGGCCTGGGCCTACTTCCGGCTGCCCACCGTGAACTACGAGTTCGTCACCCCCGAAGAGCGCGAGGCGCTGGCCACCAACATCACGATCGCGCTGGCCGCCATCCGGATGTCCGACGCCGAGGTCCACCTGAGGGTCGCGCACCGGGCCTATCCGGCCGCCGAATGGGCGCTGGCGCTCAACGCCACCTCCGACGAGGGCCCGGGCTGGCGGGAGTACCTGGAGGAGATGTACGGCCACGTCTGGGCGAAGGACTTCTGGTCCAAGGAGGTCTATATCGGCGTACGGCTGGGCCCGCGCGGCGCGCAGCTCGGCACCGGCGTGCTCGCCCAGCTCTTCGGCTACTACCAGCGCGGTGAGAAGGCCCTCGGCCTGGACGACGACCACGTGCCCGACGGCGAGATCACCAAGTGGACCGAACAGGCCGAACGCCTGGGCAGGGCCCTGGCCGCCAGCGCCCTGTACGCCAGGCACGCCACCTCCACCGAGATCGCCTGGCTGTTCCAGCACGCCGCGACCGGCGCGCTCGGCGACCCGCCGCCGTCGGCGAGCCCGAAGCGGCGCTGGGGCCGTGGCGAGATCGAGGCGCTGGTCGAGGGCCAGATCCACAACGGCAGGTCGCTGCTGCGCATCGAGCAGACCGCCGGCGACTCCTACGTCGCCCACCTGTCCTTCGCCAGGTTCCCCGACCTGATGCCCTTCCCGGACGGCGAGCCGTGGAGCCACTTCGCCGACCAGCTCCCGTTCCCGGTGGAGCTGTCCAGCCGGATGCGGCTCATCCCGCCGGTCAAGGCCAGCAAGGACGTCGCGCGCAAGCTCGCGCACGCCCGCGACATGGACATCCACATCCGCGAGGCGGGCGCGGAGGCCCCGATCGCGCTGGCCGAGCAGATCGACGCGGCGCGGATGCTGGAGCACGGCATCACCAAGGAGCGCCTGCCGTTCGTGTACGGCTGGCACCGGCTGATCGTCGCCGCGCCGACCGAGGAGGTCTGCCTGCAACGGGTGGACGCGGTCATCGAGCACTACCGCGACATGGGCATCGACATCGTCAACTCCACCGGCGACCAGTTCTCGCTGTTCTGCGAGGCGCTGCCGGGCGAGCGGGTACGCGTCAACGCCTACGCCCAGCGCCAGCCGCTGCGCACGATCGCGGGCGGCATGGCGGTGGCGACGGTCGATGTCGGCGACCGCGTCGACGAGACCAGCGCGGGCTGGGCCGGGCCGTACATCGGCGAGTCGGTGGGCAGGGCGCGCAGCATCGTCCATTTCGACCCGCTGGTGGCCGCGGCGCGGAACCGCCCGACGGCGATCGCGATCACCGGTGAGCCGGGCGGCGGCAAGACCACGCTGGCGCTGCTGCTGATCTACCAGATGGCGCTGCGCGGGGTGACGGTCGCGGTGATCGACCCCAAGGGCGACGCCGAGTCGCTGGTCGAGCTGCTGCGCAAGCGGGGCCGCAAGGCGCGGATCATCCCGCTGGGGTCGGCCGCGCCGGGGCTGCTCGACCCGTTCTCGTTCGGCGACGACATCGCGGCCAAGAAGACCATGGCGACCGAGACGCTGCGGCTGCTGCTGCCCCGGATGTCGGAGGAGCGCGAGTCGGCCATGATCCAGGCGGTGGCCGCCGTGTCGAACGGCGAGGACCCCTCGCTCGGCAAGGTCGTCGACTACCTGGAGCAGGCCGACGACCCGGCCTCCAAGAACCTCGGCGCGGTGCTGCGGTCGATGTCGGAGATGCACCTGGCCCGGCTGTGCTTCGACCCCTCGGGCGGCGACCAGATCGACCCCGAGGGCTGGACCACGGTCTTCACCCTCGGCGGGCTCACCCTGCCCGACGTCGCGACCGCCCGCGACGACTACTCCTACGAGCAACGGCTGTCGGTGGCGCTGCTCTACCTGGTCTCGCAGTTCGCCCGCCGCCTGATGAACGGGCTGGACCGCCGCGTGCCCAAGGCGATCTTCCTGGACGAGGCGTGGGCGATCACCTCCACGCCCGAGGGCGCCAAGCTGGTGCCCGAGGTCAGCAGGATGGGCCGGTCGCGCAACACCGCGCTGGTGCTCGTCTCCCAGAACGCCGGCGACCTGCTGAACGAGCAGGTCACCAACTGCCTTTCCTCCGTGTTCGCCTTCCGCTCCACCGAGCGGGTCGAGGTCGACCACGTCATGTCGCTGCTCGGGGTCGAGGCCCTTGAGGAGCACAAGGCGGTGCTGCGCTCGCTGGGCAACGGCGAATGCGTCTTCCGGGATTTGGACGGCCGTGCGGGCCGTATCGGGGTGGACCTTATCTCGGAAGAGCTGCTGCGCTGGCTTGACACGAATCCGACACACGATAAGCCCGGCCAGAACGGGCATGATCCAGAGGAAATCGGCAGGCCGGAGACGGCGGCGCGGGAGGTTCGGTCATGAGTGTCCCCTCGCAGGGGCCGGTGATGGGTGTCCTCGCAAGTGTCCTGACCAGAGGCAGACGACTGCTCGGGCGCGCATCGCGGCTTCGCCGCAAGGCTCCTGACCCGCCCGGCGGACCCGGCCGGAAGGCGCGGCGCGGGCGAAGGATTCGGAAGGCGGTCGGCATCGCGCTGATCGCTTTCGTCGGATTAGTGGCGGTCCCGTTCGCCGTGCCCACGTCCGCGTCGGCGGCGGTGCCGATCTGCGACCTGTCGCCCGATCTCGCCCCCGAGATCGTCGGCGGCGGCGTGGACGGGCTGCTCCAGCCCCCGCCACCGGGCGGTGTCCCGCCCGTCACGCAGGGCCCCGCGC
>NZ_POUA01000480.1 GCF_003236385.1 Spongiactinospora gelatinilytica | reverse complement strand
GGGTTCGCCGCCCACGTCGGCTACCCCCGCGCCGGACGCCCCCGCGGCCTCGCCGCCCGCGTCCGCGGGTCCCACCGGTACCGCCGGTTCGTCGCCTGGGTCGTCTTCTTCCGCGTCCGCGGCCTCTCCCGCTTCTGCGGGTTCCACCGGCACCGCCGCTTCGCCGCCCGCGTCATCTTCTCCCGCGTCCGCGGGCTCTGCCGGTTCGTCGGCCAGGCCGGGTTCTCCGGCGCCGGGCGCTTCCGCGTCGGTGGCTCCTCCGGCTTCTGCCGGGACGCCGCCGCGCGGACCCGGCCGCCCCGGCCAGGAGCCGCTCTCCCGCCCTTCCCGGGACACCGAGACCCACGGCAGCGCCACCGAGTCCTCCCGCGCCGCCGCGCCGCACGATGCCGCCCCGCGTGAGCCAGGTGCCCGCGGTCCCGCCCGGCGGCAGCCGGGGCCTGGGGCATTCGGCGGGCGTGATGCCGCCACCGATGATCCCGGCGTTCCCGGTTCCGGCCTGCGGGACTCCGGGCCCGAGGGCGCCGGGCGCAAGATCGGCTCCGATGCCTCCTCGCGTGATTCCGGCCCGCGTGATCGTGCCGCGGCCGAGGGCCCCCAGGGCGGCGCGTCGGTGTCCGGCACCCCCGTCTCCTGGTTCAGCCCGCCGGAGTCCGCCCCGGGCGAGGCTCCCGCACCTGGCGCACCTGGCCAGAAGGACGCCGGCTCCGCCCGGGACAAGGCCGCCTCCGCCGAGGGCTCCGCGCCGGCTCAGAGGGGCGCAGGGGCCTCCGAGGCCGGCCGGAACGGGACGGATGACGCCTCCGCGCCCGCGAAGGGCAAGGCCGGGAAGGGAGACGCGCCCGCGATCGGGGGTGAGCCCCGGGTGGTCGCCGATGACGCCACGCGGGTCGTGGTGACCGTGGACGAGGAGAACTCCGACCCCGGCCACCGTCCCTCGCCCGCCCCCGCGCAGAGCGTGAAGGTCATCTCCGGTACCAAGCGGTTCCACACCACCGGCTGCCCTCTCCTGCGCGCCGCCACCGACGACGTGGTCGAGACGATGCCCAGGGCCAGGGCCGAGGCCGCCGGTTTCACCCACTGCTCGGTCTGCGGTACGACCGCCTGAACGCCCGAAGGGGGTGTGCGAGCCCGCCGGGCGCGCACACCCCCTTCGCGTGTCTAGCCCGTGACGCGGCGGAGCTGGAAGCTCAGCCCCAGGTCGGCGTCGCTGTGCGTGGGCAGCCCCGGCTCGGTGCCCTCGGTGAACGCGCCGGCCAGCACCTCATCGGCCACCGTGTTCGCGTGGGCCCGCATGGCCTGCGCCACCTCAGGGACGCTCGCCGCCCACCACAGTTCGATCCGGTCGGTGATGGAAAGGCCGGAGGACTTGCGCGCCTCCTGGATGAGGCGCACCGCCTCGCGGGCCAGCCCGGCGAGCCGGAGCTCGTCGGTGATGGCCAGGTCGAGCGCCACGGTCTCGCCGGTGCCGGTCTCGATCGCGCCCGTCTCGACCGCCCAGCCGGAGCGCGGCTGCTCGGTGACGATCACGTCGTCCGGGCCGAGTTCCACCTCGCCGATCTCCTCCACCTGGACCGTCGCGGTGCCGCCCCCGCGCAGCGCGCCGGCCAGCGCGACCGGGTCGGCCGCCGTGATGGCCGCGGCGACCAGCTTGGTGCGCCCGCCGTACCGCTTGCCCAGGGCACGGAAGTTCGGCTTGACGGTGAAGGACACCAGGTCGGCGGAGAAGCCCGACAAATCCTCCAGCTTCAGGACGTTCAACTCGTCGGCGATCAGCGCCCGCAGCTCGCCGGGCAGGCTCGACCACCCGGGCGCGCCCACGAGGGCCCGCCCAAGGGGCTGACGCGTCTTCACACCGGAGGAGGCCCGCGCCGAGCGGCCCAGCTCCACCAGCCGCCGCACGAGCGCCATACGCTCGCTCAGGGCCGTGTCGAGCAGGCTCTCGTCGACCTCCGGCCAGGTGCTCAGGTGCACCGACGACGGGGCGTCCGAAGCGCGCAGGACCTCCCACACGTGATCGGTAAGGAACGGCGTGATCGGCGCCATCAGCCGGGTCACCGTCTCCAGGCACTCGTACAGCGTGGCGAAGGCCGCTTGCTCGCCCGCCCAGAACCGGCGGCGCGAGCGCCGGACGTACCAGTTGGACAGGTCGTCCAGGAACGCGGCCAGCCTGCGCCCGGCGCGCGCGGTGTCGTAGCTCTCCATGGAGGCGGTGACCTCGGCGACCGTGCGGTGCAGCTCGGCCAGCGCCCAGCGGTCGAGCAGCGGACGCTCCTCCGGCGGTGGCGCGGACGCGAGCGCGGCCGGCGACCACGACTCGGCGTTGGCGTACAGCACGAAGAACGACGCCGTGTTCCAGTAGGTCAGCAGGACCTTGCGGACGATCTCCTCCAGCGCGGTGTGCCCGACCCGGCGCGCCGCCCACGGCGAGCCCGAGCATGCCATGAACCAGCGCAGGGCGTCCGCGCCGTGCTGGTCCATCAGCGGGATGGGCTCCAGCACGTTGCCCAGGTGCTTGCTCATCTTGCGGCCGTCCTCGGCCAGGATCAGGCCGAGGCACAGCACGTTCTCGTAGGAGGAGCGGCCGAAGACCAGCGTGCCGACCGCCATCAGCGAGTAGAACCACCCCCGCGTCTGGTCGGTCGCCTCACAGATGAACTGCGCCGGGTAGGCGCGCTCGAACGCCTCCTTGTTCAGGTGCGGCGCGCCCCACTGGGCGAACGGCATCGAACCGGAGTCGTACCAGGCGTCGATCACGTCGGGCACCCGGCGCGCCTCGGACCCGCAGGTGGGGCAGTCGAACGTCACATCGTCCACGTAGGGCCGGTGCGGATCGAGCGCGGACAGGTCGCGCCCGGCGTGCCTCCCCAGCTCGGCCAGCGACCCGACGCAGGTCACGTGCGACTCGTCGGCGGTGCACACCCAAAGCGGCAGCGGAGTGCCCCAGTAGCGCGAGCGCGACAACGCCCAGTCGACGTTGTTGCGCAGCCACTCGCCGAACCGGCCCCACTTGATCGTCTCGGGGTACCAGGCGGTCTTCTCGTTCTCCGCGAGCAACTGCTCCTTGATCGCGGTGGTGCGGATGTACCAGGACGGCAGCGCGTAGTACAGCAGCGGCGTGTGGCAGCGCCAGCAGTGCGGGTAGCTGTGCTCGAAGTGCCCGCCGCGGAACAGCAGGCCGCGCTCGCGCAGGTCCGTGCTGAGCGCCTCGTCGGCGTCCTTGAAGAACTCGCCGCCGACCATCGGCACGCCGGGCAGGAACCGCCCGTCGGGGCCGATCGGGTTGACCACCGGCAGGCCGTACCGCTTGCAGATGGTCATGTCGTCCGCGCCGAAGGCGGGGGCCTGGTGGACCAGGCCGGTGCCGTCCTCGACGGTGACGTAGTCGGCCAGTACGACGTAGTGCGCGCCGGGGATGTCCACCAGCTCGAACGGCCGGGCGTACGTCGTGTGCTCAAGGTCGGCGCCGGCGAAGGTGGCGACCACCTCGGCGTCCTCGCCGAGCACGGAGGCGGCCAGCGGCTCGGCCACGACCAGCGTCTCGTCCCGGCCGGCCGGGCGCGCGGCCACATAGGTGACGTCGGGCCGTACCGCGACGGCGGTGTTGGACACCAGCGTCCACGGCGTGGTCGTCCAGATCAGCAGGTCGGCCCCCAGCTCGGCCAGCGGCCCGGAGGTCGCTTGCAGCCGCACGTAGACCGACGGGCTGGTGACCGTCTCGTACCCGCCGGGCTGGCCCAGCTCGTGATCGGACAGGCCGGTGCCGCAGCGCGGGCAGTACGGCGTGATGCGGAAGTCGCGGAACAGCAGGTCCTTGTCCCAGATGGTCTTCAGCGACCACCAGACGGACTCGATGTAGGAGGAGTCCATCGTGCGGTACGCCTGGGAGGTGTCCACCCAGAAGCCCATCCGCTCGGTCATCGTCTCGAAGGCGTCCACGTGCCGCAGCACCGACTCACGGCAGCGGGCGTTGAACTCGGCGATGCCGTACGCCTCGATCTCGGGCTTGCCGGACAGGCCCAGCTCCCGCTCCACGGCGACCTCCACGGGCAGGCCGTGGCAGTCCCAGCCGGCCTTGCGCGGCACGCTGTAGCCGCGCATCGACCGGTAGCGGGGGAAGACGTCCTTGAAGACGCGGGCCTCGACGTGGTGGACGCCGGGGCGGCCGTTGGCGGTGGGCGGGCCCTCGTAGAAGACCCACGCCGGGCCGGTCGCGGTCTGCTCTACCGAGCGCTCGAAGACCTTGCCGTCCCGCCAGCGGTCCAGGATCTCGTGCTCCAGGGCGGGCAGATCCACCTGGGCGGGCAGTGAACGGAAATGGTGTGCTGACATCGGGATGGGGCCTCCACGCGGTGACGGGCCGTCGATCATGCTTGCCTCGCGTGGAGGGACGAAGCGCGGGGCTCCGCGGTACCACCCTCCTTGGCCCCCGGCGGGCGGGGACCCTCTCGTCGTGCCCGCTGCCGGTTCTACTGGACCCGCGCGCGGCGGGCCGTTCTTCCGGCGGCTCAGGGGTGATCTTCGATCCGGCTCTCGCCCCGGACTCACACCGTCTCCGGGTCGCTCGTGCGAGGGGTGCTCGGATCTACTCGTCCCCGTCAGCGCCTTGCAGGGCGGTCGGGGCGCGCGCCTGCGACGGTACGCGCTCCCGGCTAAAACGATAACGCACCAGGGGAGTGCGGTGCTTCCCGGTTCATCGGCGCGGGCTTCCCGGTTTGCACGCGGAGCCCCCTCGGCTCTGCCAAGGCAGGCGTAGAGGCGCGGCGTATTGGGAAGGACGTGGCGGATCGGGGTGGGATGCTACGGGAG
>NZ_POUA01000047.1 GCF_003236385.1 Spongiactinospora gelatinilytica | reverse complement strand
GACCCGGGCGGTCGGAGGGGGCCCGCCCGGGTCCGTTCTATCCGCTGAATCGGGTGAATCGGCTGAATCCGCTGGATCTCCTTGATCCTCGCTCGGTCCCGGGACCGCCGCCTTGTCCCATGGCGTCTCGGCGGTGGCGGGCGTCGGCGTGCCGCTTCCCGGCACCCATCCGGAGAACTCGCCGGACGGCTGCGGCCCCGGCCGCCCCGCCGTACCCACCGGCTGTCCCGGCCGCGGACGTGGGGTGCCGTCACTCGTTGTAGATCGCTCCGGTGACTCGGAATTCGCGTTCTGGCCAGCCGAAAAGGCCAGGAAGACTCCGGCGCCCGCGGTGCCGAGGACGGCGACCGCACCCGCGACCGCCACCCAGGAACGCCGCTGACCCGCGAAAAGTCGTGAGATGAGGGACAAGGTGTGATTCCTTTGTGATCCTTGTGCGCCGTTTTCGTTACTGGGGTTAGTGTGGTCCAGCACCCTCGGAAACCGTGCTGGTTTCCACCGATACGACCGCAGGGAGTTGTCAACTCATGCAACGGCACGTCCGATCATCGACGGGCCACACCGATCCGCCCGAGCACGACGAGACCGAGAACGCAGAGTCCAGGAACGCGAAGTCCAGGAGGAGGGGAGGGAGCAGGCGCGGCCAGGCCATAGCCGCGGGTGCTCTCGTCGCCGTCCTCGCCGCGGGGGGCGTCGCCTTCGCGGTGTTCAACGACACCGGCGGCGCCGCGCCCAGCGGCGGTGCCACCACCGGCCGGCCCGCGGACCGCGCGGGCGGCGTCGCCGAGCCCGGCGGGCGCGGCGGAGCGGAGGAGGGCGCCGCAGATGACGCGCCCTCCGTGGAGGCCCACTCCGGCCCCGACGCCGACCCCGGCGGCGGCCCGGACGACGCCGCCGATCCCGGCGGCAGCGGCAACGCCGGCCGCGAACCGGAAAAGGACTCGGCAAAGGACCCAGGAAAGGATAAGGACTCCCCGCAGACCCCGCCGAAGAACAACGGCGGACAGGCGGAGGAGGTCGACGACTGGCCCAGCGACGGCCCTCCCGGCCTGATCTCCGGCCGAGGCCCCCAGTAGAGGTCCGTGCGACGGCCTTTTCAGGCTGATCCTTGGTCGTGGTCCGAAGTACGGGTCCGTGCGACGGTCCTTCTGGGCCGGTTCCTGGGCCAGGGTCCGCCGTAAGGGGCTCAGCGCGCCCTTCCGGGCGTCGTGGCGGCCCGCCGTACCGCTTTCCCGAGCCGGTACGGCGGGCCGTACGCTGTCCTGGCCCCCACCGCGCTCCCGGTGGGGCGCGCCGATGTGCCCCCCGCTGATGCCCGGAGGGCCCGCGCCGAATAGGGTCCGGCACATGAGCACTCACTACGACGTGGTAGTCCTGGGCGCGGGGCCCGGCGGATACACCGCCGCGGTGCGAGCCGCGCAGCTCGGCCTTCAGGTGGCGGTCGTCGAGGAGCGGTACTGGGGCGGCATCTGCCTCAACGTGGGATGTATCCCCTCCAAGGCCCTGTTGCGCAACGCGGAGCTCGCGCACATCTTCACCCACGAGGCGAAGACGTTCGGCATGCGCGTCGACGGCACCGTCTCCTTCGACTACGGCGAGGCGTTCACCCGCAGCCGCAAGGTCGCCGACGGCCGTGTCAAGGGCGTCCACTACCTGATGAAGAAGAACGGCATCACCGAGTACGACGGGTGGGGCACGTTCACCGACGCGCACACGCTCCAGGTCGCCCGCACCGACGGCGGCAGCGAGACGGTGACCTTCGACAACTGCATCATCGCCACGGGCACCACGACCAAGCTGCTGCCCGGTACGACGCTGAGCGAGCGGGTGGTGACCTTCGAGGAGCAGATCCTCGCCGACCGGCTGCCCGGCAGCGTCATCATCGCCGGGGCGGGCGCGATCGGTGTGGAGTTCGCGTACGTGCTCAACTCCTACGGCGTCAAGGTGACGATCGTGGAGTTCCTGGACCGCATCGTCCCGCTGGAGGACGCGGAGGTGTCCGCCGAACTCGCCAAGCGCTACCGGCGGCTCGGCATCGAGGTGCTGACCTCCACCAAGGTCGAGTCGATCGACGACTCCGGCGACCAGGTCCAGGTCACCGTCTCACGCAACGGCGAACAGCAGAAGCTCGCCACCGACAAGGTCCTGCAGGCGATCGGGTTCCAGCCCAGGGTCGAGGGCTACGGACTGGAGAACACGGGGGTCGCGCTGACCGAGCGCGGCGCGATCGCGGTGGACGGGCGCGGCCGTACGAACGTGCCGCACATCTTCGCGATCGGCGACGTCACCGCCAAGCTGATGCTGGCGCACGCGGCCGAGGCGATGGGCATCGTGGCGGCCGAGACGATCGGCGGCGCGGAGACGATGGAGATCGACTTCGTGATGGTGCCGCGCGCGACGTACTGCCAGCCGCAGGTGGCCAGCTTCGGCTGGACCGAGGCGCAGGCGCGGGAGCAGGGCTTCGACGTCAAGGTGGTGAAGTTCCCCTTCACCGCCAACGGCAAGGCACCCGGCCTCGGCGACCCCAACGGTTTCGTCAAGGTCATCAGCGACGCCAAGTACGGCGAGATCCTGGGCGCCCACCTCATCGGCCCCGAGGTCACCGAACTCCTCCCGGAACTGACCCTGGCCCAGCAGTGGGACCTGACGGTCCACGAGGTCGGCCGGAACATCCACGCCCACCCCACCCTGGGCGAGGCCGTCAAGGAGGCCGTCCACGGGCTGGCCGGCCACATGATCAACATGTGACCCCGACCGCACCCGCACGACCGTGAGCGGGGGTGACCACCAGTGGCCACCGGCCTTGGTGCGGAGCCCCCTTCTTGCGGATGACCGGCCGGGTCGAGCCCGTTCAAGGGCCGGACGGCTCAAGGAGCCAGGACGAAGTGCCCCCCGCTGCTGTCTCTGATGGCGGTGAAGTGTCTACGGTCAAGGGTGGCTATCTGGCGGGTGCCGAGCCTTTCCGCGATCGCGACCACGGAGGCGTCCACCGCCCCCAGCGGGAAATCGGCATACTTCACTACCAAGGCCTGCATTCGCGCGATGTCGCCGAGTTGCAGCCCCTCCATTGTGAGCTCGCCGTCGGCGACGGCTTCGAGGAAGGCGGCCTCGGCTTCCGGGCCGACGCGCTTTTCCAGCAGCCAGCACACTTCGGTCAGCACGGGGACGGGCACCACAAGGGGGCCGGGGTGTGACTGGAACAGCCTCATGCAACGCGCGTGATCTTCATCTTTCCGGTTCAGCACCGCGTAGAGCGGGCCGGTGTCGCAGATCAGCATGGATCGGAACGGAAACCGTCACGGATGATCTCCTCCGAACGCCGGGCCGTGTCGGGCTCGTCGGAGATGATCCCGGCGAACGAGAAGCGGCGATGCGGAGCGCCCGCGCGAGGCGCGGCGGTTTCCGGCTCGTTCTGCACGAGCTTGAGCACGACCGCGTGGACCTGCCGCGCCTGGTCCGGGGTCAGCCGGTCGACCAGGCGATGGAGGTCGTCGTACTCCTCATGGGCCACGCTCATGCCTCAAGTCTAGTTCGCGAGTCATGATCACTTATGGCGAACACGGTAAGTGATGGTTTGATCGCTTTTGGTTCATGTTCGCTCTGGGGCGGGGATTCTGGTGAGGTCGTGGGCCAGGACGATGTCGCCGGAGAAGGACTTGGCGGCCTCGTCGAGGAGGCGGGGCTCGTCGGCGGGGTCGTAGCGTTCGGAGAAGTGGGTGAGCACCAGGCGGCGGGCGTTGGACTCGGCGGCGATCCGGCCGGCCTGGGCGGCGGTCAGGTGGCCGTACTCCTCGGCGAGGCGGGCCTCGGCGGACAGGTACGTCGATTCGATCACCAGCAGGTCGGCGCCCTCGGCGAGCCGGAAGGCGGCGTCGCACAGCCGGGTGTCCATAACGAAGGCGGCGCTCTGGCCCGGGCGGGGTTCGCTGCACTCCGCGAGGGTGACGGTGGAGCCGTCGGGGGCGGTGACGGTGCCCTCGCGCTGGAGGCGGCCGATGAGGGGGCCCGTCAGGCCGCGGGCGCGCAGGCGGTCGGGGAGCATGCGCCGGCCGTCGGGCTCGTCGAGGCGGTAGCCGTACACGGGAACGGTGTGGGACAGCGGGAGCGCGGTCAGAGTGACCGGGCCCGCGGGGAGAGTGACGGAAGGGCCGGCGAGGGGGCGTTCGGCGATGACGGTGGTGTCGGCGAACAAGGTCGCGTGCCGCAGCCGCCGCCAGTACGCCTCGCCGCTCGCCGGGTAGGCGGCGGTCACCTGGTGGGCGACGCCGTCGCGGGCGATCCGCTGGACGACGCCCGGCACGCCCAGGCAGTGGTCGCCGTGCAGGTGGGTGACGCAGATCCAGGTGATGTCGTGGGCGCTCAGCCCGGCGTGGGACATCTGCCGCTGGGTGCCCTCGCCCGGGTCGAACAGGAAGCCCTCGCCGTCCCAGCGCAGCAGGTAGCCGTTCTGGTTGCGCAGCCGGGTGGGCACCGCGCTGGACGTGCCGAGGACGATCAGTTCGCGAATGGACACGGATTCCATGCTAGGGAGCGGCCGGCCCGTGCCCCGCCCGTGCCCGCCTACGTTGCGGGCACATAGAATCCGGTGGTGGAAAGCGTGGCATTCGGCGCGGTTCCGACCCCGCTCGGGCGGCTCGCCGTCGCCGTCACCGGCGTCGGGCTGGCCGCCCTGGTCTGGGGCGACACATCGGAGCGGCGGGCAGGCGCGGCGCGGCGGCTGGGGCTGCCGATGGCGGACGGCGACCCCGACGGGCGTACGGCGGGCGTGCTCGCCGAGCTGACCCGCTACTTCGCGGGCGAGCTGCGGTCCTTCAGCGTCCCGGTGGACTGGCGGCTGCTCTCGCCGGTCCAGCAGCGGGTGCTCGGCACCTTGCACGGGCGCGTGCCGTACGGCAGGGCGGTGACCTACGGCGAACTGGCCGAGATGAGCGGCGGCGGCGTGCCCGCGCGGGCGATCGGCTCGATCATGGGCGCCAACCCGATCCCGATCGTGGTGCCGTGCCACCGCGTGGTGGCCGGCGACGGGCTCGGCGGTTTCAGCGGCGGGACGGGCGTGGAGTCCAAGCGCTGGCTGCTCACCCTGGAGGGCTACCTGCAGCCGATGCTCGACTGGGAGATGTGAGCCCCCGAGACGAGGGCGGGGCCGTGCCCTCCCGGCACGGCCCCGTCGTCAGCCCATGTCACCCCCACGGGTAGGCGGGCCCGGGGGGTCAGCCTTCCCGGCCGTCGCCGCCCTGGGTCCGCTTGCGGGCCTCTTCGGCGGCGCGGTCTATCTGGTCGTCGTAGCGGCCGCCGGACTTGTCCTTGGCCCACTCCGAGCCCTTGTCCACGATGTCGTCCGCCGGGCCTTCGGCCTGACGCGGGACGTCGTGGGTCTTGCCGCTCTGGCCGCCGAACATCTCCTTGAGCTTCTCCATGATCGACATGATGGATTCCCCCGAATCGATCTATATTTCCCCTCACCCCATGCATACCCAGGCAGTTGACACACTTATCGGCGTGACAGAGCGACCCGTGGTAGCCGTCGTCGGCCCGACAGCGGCAGGAAAGTCTGATTTGGCCGTGGATCTGGCCCTCCGGGTGGGGGGTGAGGTCATCAACGCCGACTCCATGCAGCTTTACCGAGGAATGGACGTCGGAACGGCCAAGCTCTCCCCTGAGGAGATGCGCGGCGTGCCGCACCACCTGCTCGGCGTCTGGGACGTCCGCAAGACGGCCAGCGTGGCGGAGTACCAGGGCCTGGCGCGTACGCTCCTCGACGGCATGCTGGCGCGCGGGGTGACGCCGATCCTGACCGGAGGGTCCGGCCTGTACATCCGGGCCGCGCTGGACGACCTGGAGTTCCCAGGCACCGACCCGGAGGTCCGGGCCGGGCTGGAGGCGGAGCTGGCCGAGGCCGGGCCGCAGGTCCTGTACGACCGGCTGAGCCGCCTCGACCCCGCCGCCGCCGCGGCGATCCTGCCCAGCAACGGCAGGCGCGTCGTACGGGCCCTGGAGGTCATCGAGCTTTCCGGCCGGCCGTTCTCGGCGACCATGCCGTCCTATGACGCGCTCTATCCCAGCGTCCAGATCGGGATCGAGGTTCCCCGCCCGGTGCTGGACGAGCGGATCGCCCTGCGGGTCGAACGGATGTGGCAGGCCGGGCTGGTGGACGAGGTGCGCGAACTCGCCCGCCACGGTCTCGCCCAGGGCCGTACGGCGAGCCGGGCCCTCGGGTACGCGCAGGTGCTCCGGTACCTGGCCGGGGAGTGGACCGAGGAACAGGCCAAGGACGAGACGATCAGGGCCACCCGCAGGTTCGCGCGCCGCCAGGAGTCGTGGTTCCGGCGCGACCCGCGCGTCGTGTGGCTCCGCCACGACTCGCCCGCCCTGCTGGAACGCGCCCTGGACACGCTGGCGGGGGCCGCTCGATAGGCTTGGAGCATGCGGTTTCTCAAGGGGCACGGCACCGAGAACGACTTCGTGATCCTCCCCGACCCGGACGGCGAGCTCGACGTGTCGGCGGCGCTCGTGGCCGCGCTGTGCGCGCGGCGCACCGGGATCGGCGCGGACGGCGTGCTGCGCGTCGTGCGCACCAAGCTGTGCCCCGAGGTCGCCGACCAGGCCGCCCGGGCGGAGTGGTTCATGGACTACCGCAACGCCGACGGCGGCATGGCCGAGATGTGCGGCAACGGCGTACGGGTCTTCGCCCGCTACCTGGTCGACGCCGGCCTCGCCGACCCGGGCGAGCTGGCCGTGGCGACCAGGAGCGGGGTCAAGAAGGTGCGTATCGGCGTCGAGGGCGATGTGTCGGTCGCCATGGGCCCGGCCACCCTGCACGGGGAGAGCACCACCACGGTCGGCGGGCAGGAATACCCCGGGCTGCACATCGACATGGGCAACCCGCACCTGGCCTGCGTGATCGGCGACCCGGTCGTTCAGCTCGACCTGACCCACCAGCCCGGCTTCGACTCCGCGCACTTCCCGGCGGGCGTCAACATCGAGCTGATCAACGCCGTCGGGCCGCGCCGCGTGGTGATGCGCGTCCACGAGCGCGGCTCGGGCGAGACCCGCTCCTGCGGCACGGGGGCGGTGGCCGCCGCGGTGGCCGCCGCCAGGCTCGCCGGGGAGGAGACCGGCACCTGGACGGTCGAGGTGCCCGGCGGCACGCTCAGCGTCGTCCTGGAGGCCGCGACGACCCACCTCCGCGGCCCCGCGGTGATCGTGGCCGCGGGTGAATATCTCACCTGAGCCTCTCGGGCGCGCCGGTGTCGCAGGCGTTTGGGGCATGCCTGCCGACCTGGCAGACTGACTCCCCATGGACGTGGACATCTGGGCCTGGGTCGGCGACACCCAGCGGCAACTTCAAGAAGCCGGCAACGCCGGCCTCGCCATCGCGCTTGGAGATCTCCCCGCGCAGGCGTATGAAGGGCGATATGCCCAGCTTGACGTGGTGGCCCCGGCCGTCGCGGGGCAGGCCGAGGAGCTGGAGCTGCCCTGGCTGGAGTTCTACGCCCGCTACTGGCACCTGGTGGGCCGGATCGGCGACCGGGCCCAGGGCGCGGTCGCGCTCGGCGACGCGGAGGAGCTGCTGGCGTTCGCCCAGCGCGAAGACGTCCGCGACTGCCCGTCGGCGCCGGCCGCCCTCGAGGCCCTGGCCGTGGCCCAGGCCAACGCCGACGGCCCCGGCTATGCCGCCGACCGCCTGCGGCTGCTCAGCGTGGCGCTTTCCGGTGTGGAGCCGGGCGCTCTGTCGTTCTGCGGCCTGACCACCCAGTACGTCCTGGCCCTGCTCGACTCCGGCCGTCCGGGCGAGGCCGTCGCCTACGCCGAGTCCGCGATCGAGCGGCTGCGCGCCGCCGACCACGACGCGAGCTGGGAACTGGCCGCCGCCGCGGCCCGCGCGCTGCTCGCCGCCGACCGCGCGGAAGACGCCCTGGCCGCCCTCGAAGCCGCGTCCGGCCTCAAGCCCGACGACCCGATCAACCGTCCGCACCGCGAGGGCGTGCTGCGCGCGCTGGTGCTCGGCACCCTCGGCCGTACCTCGGAGGCCGTCGAGGCGCTGCCCGACCTCGACGTGGTCGGCGATCACCCGCACTCGTTCGTGGAGTGGTCGCGGGCCGTCCACGTGCTCGCCGGATCGTCGCAGATCGCCAACACCTGGCAGCTCGGGCGGGTGCTGCGGCAGTGGATCGACTACTTCGCGATGATGGGCGGCTACCGGGCCAGGGTCGAGCTGGCCCTGACCGCGGGCGACCTGGCGATCGCCAGGCAGGGCGTCTGGCAGGCCCGCTACCTCGCCGACATCGCCGAAAGCGGCCTGGCCGAGCTGAAGGAGGAGCAGGTGGGCGAGCTGCCCGCCCGCATCGCCAAGCTCCGCCGCGACGCCGACTCGACCGCGCCGCCGGAGGCCCCCGGCCCGCTCGGCGAGCGCGTGGGCATCTTCGACGCCGCCGACGGTTCCAAGGCCGACCCCGAGCGCTGGGTGGAATGGCTGACCCCGCTGGCGGGCGAGGACCTGGAGGGCACCCGCAGGCTCACCACCACGCTGGGCTTCCTCGGTTACCCCGCGCGTGGCGCCGACATCTACTGGACCATGATGGTCGACGGCGAGTCCGCGCCGGGCACTCCTGACGACGAGGACATCGCGATCCTGGCCAACCTGCTGATCGAGGCCCGGCAGGACGAACGCCTCGAGCAGTTCGCCGCCAGGCTTCCCGACCCGCAGCGCCACCTCACCCTCGCCCGGCTGCACCGCGCCCGTGAGCGCTGGGAGGAGACGCTGTCGGAGGCCGAGCAGGCCCTCGCCGCCGGAGCGGGCCTCGACGCCCGCCGCCTGCTGTCCGGCTCGGCCCAGCGGCTCGACCAGAACGCCAAGGGCGCCCAGGCGATCCGCGAGGTCCTCGACTCGCCCGAGCTGGAGGACGAAGACGTCTGGCGGATGATCGTCATGGCGAGCAGCACCGAAGACTGGGAGACCGTCCGCCTGGGCGCGGCCAGGCTGCGCATGCCGGTGGAGGGCGACTCTGGGCCGGTGGAGCAGGAGATGGGCCTGATCCGGGTCATCCTGCCCGCCCCCGACGGCAGCCAGCGCCAGGTCATCAGCGTCCGTACCGGGCCCGCCACCGCCCGGCTGGCCATGCCGCAGCCGCCCGGGATGGAGTTCAACGCGGGCGATGTCGTGGTCTTCGACCCGCAGCTCCTTGAGCCGGTCCCGGACGGGGCGGAGGAGCGCGAGGAGTTCATCCCGCCGTTCGCCGCCGTGCGGATGCTCCGGCCGGGCGGATACACGAGCTGGTTCTTCGACGGGGCGGCGCCGTCCGAGCACGACTGGGCGGAGTTCAACGAGGTCCTCGCGGAGCGGGGCTGGCCGATGTGGGTCTACAGCGACGAGAACTACACGGTCAGCCACCCGACGAGCGGGGAGCGGCTGCCGGGCGTGTTCGGGTGGGTCGCGGTGCCGCCGGATGTGAGCCCGACCGAGGTCGACGCGCTGCTGGACGACGCGACGGAGCGCTGGGTGCACCCGCTGGCCTGGCTCGACCTGGCCCGCGAGGTCGGCATCGAGGTCGAGCGCCACGAGCGCATCGTCAAGGAGTACGGGCTCTGACGTAGGGGGCGGTGCGTGGCGATGCCGGGGCCGGCCCGGCTCTGATCCGGCCCGGTCCGGTGCGGTCCGGTGCGGTCCGGTGCGGTCCGGTGCGGTCCGGTGCGGTCCGGTGCGGTCCGGTGCGGTCCGGTGCGGTCCGGTGCCGTCCGGTGCGGTTCTCGGTACGGCACGCGCCACTCTCGCCGCGGCGCCGTGCCGCGCCGGGCGCCGTGCCCGGCGTTTCGCGGGCGCGCCGCTCGACCGCCGTACCTGGCACCGGCCGAAGGGCCCGCGGTTTCCCGCCGACACCGTGTGGTCAGGGCCTCCCGATTAGACAGGCGTCACCCTGCTCTGCTTGGCTCGTGTCCCATGCGAAACGCCTGGCGTATTCCGGTCGTGCCGAAAGCGGCCCTGGTGACGAGCCTGCTCGTGGCCGGTGGGGCACTCGGCGGATGTTCCGCCCCGGCCGCCGAGCCGCCGCCGCCACGGACCAAGGCGGCCACCTCCGCCCCGGGCACGCCGCGAGCCCAGACCGCGACGCCCGCCGTACCGCAGGTGGAAACGGCGGCGGTGCGGCGCGAACTACGGGCGCTGGAAGCCTCCTTCGACGGCCGGATCGGCGCGTACGCCATTGACACCGCGACCGGAAGAACGGTCGGCCACCGCGCGGGCGAGCGATTCCCGCTCGCGTCCACTTTCAAGGCGGTGGTGGCCGCCGCCGTGCTGCACAAGGCGCGGACATCCGATCCCGGCCTGCTGAAGCGGGTCGTCCGCTGGGCCGCCGCCGAGGTCGAGCCCTATTCGCCGACAACCCAAAAGCACGTGAAGAGCGGGCTGACCATCGGCCGGCTGTGCGAGGCGGCGATCACTCAAAGCGACAACACCGCGGGCAACATTCTGCTCAAGGAGATCGGCGGCCCGGCGGGGCTCACCCGGTATTTCCGCTCGCTCGGCGACGAGGTTTCCCGCTCCGACCGCTGGGAGCCCGAAATGAACCGCTGGAAGCCCGGCGAGAAACGCGACACCACCTCGCCCGCCGCGATGGCGCACGGCTTCCGGCGACTGACCGCCGGTGACGCGCTGAACGCCAAGGACCAAGCGCGCTTCAACGCCTGGCTCCTCGCGAACAAGACCGGCGGCGACCGCATCCGCGCCGGCCTGCCGTCCACCTGGAAGGTGGGCGACAAGACCGGCACCGGCGGAACGTACGGCACCGCGAACGACGTCGCGGTGATCTGGCCGGCCAAAGCCGCCGCGCCTATCGTGATGGCCGTGTACACCAGCAGAAAGGCGGCCGAGGCCGACGCCGAGGAGGAGGTCCTCGCCAAGACCGCCGCCATCCTCGTCCGCGCGCTGGGTGAAAACTGACGAACCGGGAGCCGTCGATGGGCGAAAGAGCCGGTGAAGGAGAACCGATCGCCGACGTACTCGACGGCATGAGCGCCCTGCTGAACGAGACGGGTGAGCCTGGGCTCGCCCGCGAGCCGGCCGGCCTGGCCGCGGCCGTCCGTGTTTCCGGGCCGACGCAGACGAGCGTCAGGCGCTCTTCAGGAAAGATTCTCCGAATGTACGGGGGAATGGGAAGTCTTCAGGACATCGTGCTCCAGAACGCGGCCGGTGTGTTGCCGGAGAACGCGGAATTCGACCGGCTGAGACGAGCGTTGTTCGCCCTCGCGCGAAGCGGGCTGTGCTAACGTCGCGGCGCGAACTCACGACCAGGCGGGGACATGTCCTGGCTACCGGTGATCCAGGTCTCCGCTGACACCTGGCCGGATTCCTGAACGGCGACCTGCTTTACATCGGCACATTCCACGCACCGTCACGCCCCATCGACCCCGAATCACCGATCGCCCTGTTGCCGCTCTTGACGCGCCCGCGCACGGAAGTGCTGGCCGAATCACGTGCCGAAGAGAAGAAGCACGGCCTTCCCGCAGGCCGGTTCACCGAGCGCATTCCCCTGGACGCGCTCCCCGGTGTGGCCCTCGCCGATGGGATGCCCTACTGGCTGCGGGCGGCGCTCGGCTGGGTCGGCGCCCCGCCGTACTCGGCCGAGGTGGCCGGTTGGCTCGCCGACGTACGGGACGCGCCTGGGATGCCGCAGGACATCCGGCACTGGGCGGCAAGACTCATGAACTACCGGGCCAATCCCCTGGAACCCCAATAACATTTGACTCTCATGGAGGAGCCCCCCCTAACACCACCGCCTCTGGGTAGTTGCTATACGTAGCCATTACTGAACCTTGACCTGGGAGCAACGGTGAGGAACCGCAAGAACCGGATGGCCGCGGTGATGGCGCTGGCGGCGGTGGCGTTGGCGGGCTGCGCCGGTGTGGAGGCGCGTGGGGATTTGCCCGACGAGAAGCCGGGCGGTGGGAGCAAGATCGACGTCCAGCAGTCGCAGGACGAGCTGGCCGGGCTCACCGTCAAGGGGCGTGCGCCGATGACCGGGTTCGACCGCGACGAGTTCGGCCCTGCCTGGGCCGATGTCGATCGCAACGGGTGCGACACGAGGAACGACATCCTCAAACGCGACCTGGAGAACGAGACCTTCAAGAAGGGGACGCACGACTGCATCGTGCTGACCGGGACGCTCAAGGACCCCTACGGCGGGAAGACCATAGAGTTCGAGCGCGGGCAGAAGACCAGCATGGAGGTGCAGATCGACCACGTGGTGGCGCTCGCCGACGCCTGGCAGAAGGGCGCGGCCCGCTTGGCCGAGGCCAAGCGGCGCGAGCTTGCCAACGACCCGCTGAACCTCCTCGCCGTGGACGGCCCGCTGAACAGCCAGAAGGGCGCGGGCGACGCGGCGACGTGGCTGCCGCCGCGCCGCGCCTACCGGTGTGACTACGTGGCGCGCCAGATCGACGTGAAGGTCAAGTACGACCTGTGGGTCACCCAGGCGGAGAAGGACGCCATGGCGCGCATCCTTTCCGGCTGCTGACCGATCGAGGCGCGTGCAAGAGGGCAGGCCGTCAGTCGTCGTCGTACTCGCGCTCGAACTTGACGATCTTCCCGTTGTCCAGCGCCACGTGGACCTCGTACTCCCAGCGTCCCTTCTCCAGTTCCACCTGGCACACCTGCCGGCCGTGCTCCCGATCCCGTTCGACATCGGTGACGCGGGCGCTCGGCGCCTTCTTCTTGGCGATCTCGACCGCCCGCTCGCAGGTGCTCTTCCCGTGCGTCGCGGCGGGGGAGGGGGCGGCCTGGGCCGCGCCGCCGGTCAGTCCGACCAGCGCTCCCGCGCCCAGGGCGATGACGAGTCTGCTACGTGTGTTCATGGGCCCCACACTCCCGCCGCCCGCCTTAGAACCGCGCTAGCCGGTCGTTAAGCCGCCCCTAAAGTCGTCATGCCGCCCCTAAAGGGGAATCGCCCTGCGGCAGGGTGACGGTGACCACCGCTCCGCCGTACGGCCCGCGCCCCAGGGTCATGGACCCGCCGGCCGATTCGGCCGACCGCCTGACGATGTCCAGCCCCAGCCCGGTGGACCCGGCTCCGCTGCTGCCCCGGGCCGGCCGACGGGCAGGGAACCCCGGGCCCTCGTCGGCGACCTCGATCACCACGCCGGGGGCCAGTCGTACGGCCAGGGCGGTGCCCTCCGGGGTGTGCGCGAAGACGTTGCCGAGCAGCGCGTCCACGGACGCCACCAGTTCCTCGGCGGCCAGCGGGACCGGCAGCGGCCCGGGGTGCAGGTCCACGGTGACCGGGCGGTCCTGGTCCTCGGCCAGCGCCGACCAGAAGGCGACCCGCTCGGCCACCACCGCCGCCGCGTCGCAGTGCCGCCGCTCGCCTGAACGCCGCCGGGCCTCGTTGATCACGGCGGTGACGGCGCGCTCCAGATCGTCCACACGGGCTCCGATGCGCGCCGCCTCCTCGGGGTTTCGAAGCGCCTCCGCGTCCAGCCTGAGGCCCGTCAGGGGCGTGCGGAGGCGGTGTGAGAGGTCGGCCACCGCCTCCCGCTCCTCGGCGAGCAGGTCGCCGATCCGCCCGGCCAGCCGGTTGAGCGCGAGCGCCGCCGCCCGTGCCTCTGGCGGGCCCTCGGGTACGGCCCGCGCCGACAGGTCGCCCGCCGCGAGCCGGTGGGAGGCGCGCGCGGTGGCGGCCATCGGCCGGATGATCGCCCCGGCCAGCCGGTCGGCGACCGCGATGCCGATCCCGATCAGCGCCAGGCCGAGTGCCAGCATGCCGAGCCACACCTCGCGAACACCCCGGGTGAGGTTCGCGTCGCTCAGGTACGTACGGACCACACTGGTGCCGCCGCCGCCCTGCACGGCGACCAGGATCTCCCGGCCGCCGGGGGCGTCGGCGGCCAGGCTCCTGCCGCGCGCCGCCAACTCGACGGCCGGGGTCCGCCGGGCGGGCGCGCCCACGATGGAGCCGCCCGGCAGGAACACGGTGATCGGATGGCCGGTGGCCTGCGTGGCGCGTTCGACGGTGATGGCCAGCGTGCCGGGGTCCACCGATCCGACCGCCACGGCCACCGACTCGGCCTCGCCGGTCGCCTGTCCCACCGCGCGGTTCTCCGCGGCGGTCCGCACCAGCAGGGCGAGCGGCACGAGCAGGGCGATCAGGACGAGCGAGGTGGTGGCCGCGACCAGCACCGCGAGCCACCTTCTCACACCGGATCTCTCATGCCGGATCGACCAGCTTGACGCCGACCCCGCGCACGGTGTGCAGGTAGCGCGGGTGCTGGGCGGTCTCCTTCAGCTTGCGCCGCAGCCAGGAAAGGTGCACGTCCACGGTCTTGTCCGCGCCGCCGTAGGGGATCTGCCAGACCTGTGTGAGCAGCTCCCGCTTGCCGATCACCTGGCCCTCGCGCGCGGCCAGGTAGTGCAGCAGGTCGAACTCACGCGGGGTGAGATCGAGCGGGTCGCCGCCGAGTGCGGCCTCGCGCGTGCGCGGGTCCAGGCGGAGTTCGCCGACCTGCACGGAGGAGTCGGCCGGGCTCTCGCCGGCCCGGCGCAGCACCGCACGGACGCGGGCGTCGAGCTGGGCGGCGCTGAACGGCTTGACCACATAGTCGTCGGCTCCCGCGTCGAGCGCGCCCACCATGGCCGCGTCCCCGTCGCGGGCGGTGGCCACGATCACCGGGACCCGGCTCACCGCCCTCAGCATGCGCAGCATCTCCACGCCGTCGAGGTCCGGCAGCCCCAGATCCAGCACCACCAGGTCGGGGCGGTCCTCCAGCGCGCCACGCAGGCCGTCCATGGCGGTGGGGGCCGAGGACACGGCGTGCCCGCGATCCCGCAGGCCCCGGGTGAGCGCGGTGCGGATCGTCGCGTCGTCCTCGACGAGCAGGACACTGGCCATCGGCCCACGGTATCGGCACCGCGGCCCGCCGTTGAAGCCGGTGAACGCGGGTTAGGGTCGTCTTAACCTCCGCTTATCACCGCGCGGGGGAGGGTGGCGATGTGGACAGGCGACGACTCGCGCTGGCGGCGGCGGGATGGCTCGGTACCGCCGCGGCGGCCACCGCGGCGGGCGTCGCCCTGATAGGGCTGCTCGGCGGCACGCTGACCGGCCCTGCGGGCGGTCCGCTGTCGGAGCAGCAGGTACGGCAACTGCTCGCCCAGCCCGTCGCCACCCCGCCCGGCGTTCCCTCGGCGCCGGTCGCGCCCGGCCCCACCTCCGGCCCCGGCGCCGACGACCTGATCAGGACCGAAGGCGGCACGCTGGTCGCCCGATGCGCCGGCGGGAAGGCCGCCCTGCGGTCCCTCACCCCGGCCCAGGGCTACGCGGTGGACGACGTGGACGCCGGGCCCGCCACGCGGGCGCGCGCGGAGTTCGAGACCGGCGACACCGAGATCCGGGTCGAGGTCCGCTGCGACGCGAACGGAAGGCCCGTCCACACCATTGGAAACGACACGGAGTGACCGGGTTCATACCAGATTGCGACCGCGGCTCCAGTACGGTGATCCGCCATGAGCACGAGCAAGAAGCAGGGCGTCACCACGGGTTCGGGCGGGAAAGGGGGGAACCGGAAGCTGCTGAAATGGTTCATCGGCGCGGTCGTCGCGGTCGTCGCGCTCGGTTTCGCACTCGCCGGCTGCTCCCGGGTCAGCACCCGGCCCGACGAGGTGATCCTGCACTACGCGGGGGGCACGTTCGAGGCGATCGCCTTCGATAGGTGCATCAACCCCTCCAGCGGGGCGACCCTGCTCGGACCGGGGGACACCGCCTACTCCTACCCCTTCGGCCAGCGGACCTTCGACTTCTCCGGGTCCGAGGACTCGGAGTCGCGGCCCATCTCGATCGTCTCCAGGGACAACGTGGAGATGCAGGTCGCCGGTTCGGCCACGTTCACGCTGAACACCGACTGCCGCACGCTGCGGCATTTCCACGAGCGGATCGGCCTGAAGTTCGGCGCGTACTCCAAGGAGAGCGGGTCATCCTCCAGCGGCTGGGACAAGATGCTGAACTTCTACTTCAAGCAGCCCCTGGACCGCGCCATGGACGCCGCCTCGCAGGAGTTCGAGTGGCGCAAGCTGTTCAACGATCCGGCCGTCAAGCAGCAGTGGGAGCAGCGCGTCGGGCAGCTCGCCCGGCAGTTCATCAAGGAGACCGCGGGCGCGGACTACTTCTGCAGCCCCAACTTCGGCGGCGCCGGAGACTGCGGCGACGTCGTCCTCACCATCCAGAAGCCCGAGCCGCCGGAGTCGCTGGTCAACGCCCTGGCGGCCGAGCAGGCGGCCAAGGCCGAGAACATCGCCCAGGCCCAGCGCAACGCCAAGGTCCGCACCGAACTGGAGTCCATCAAGGACCTGGTCGGCGTCCTCGGACCGCAGGGCGCGGTGCTGTGGAAGGCGATCCAGGACGGCAAGGTCGAGGTGATCCCCGTCCCGCAGGACGGCAACATCACCATCAGCCCCCGCCGCCGTTAGGAGGCCCTGGCCTGGCCCCGCACCTCGATGGAGCCGAGCAGATCGGCGGTGGCGGCCGTCACGGCGGCCACCGCCCGGTCGAAGGCTTCGGCGTTGTGCGCGGCCGGGGTCCGGAAGCCGGAGATCTTCCTGACGTACTGCAGGGCGGCGGCGCGCATCTCCTCTTCGGTCACGGTCTCGGTGAACGGCGGGCGGAGCGTCTTGATACTACGGCACATGTTCCCATCATGCAGGGTCGTCGGGACCGGTTCATGCAGGGTCATTGGGCCGGTCGGGATTCGCGCGCGGCGCCAGCTCCGTCCCGAACTCGTCGGCGATCTTCCGCATGCCCCCGGCCAGCTCGGCGCGGTCCAGCGCGTCGATCCGGTCGGCCGGGCCCGACACCGACATCGCCGCCACCACCCGGTCGCCGTCGTGCACGGGCACGGCCAGGCAGTGCACGCCCAGTTCCTCCTCGCCCAGGTCGAGCGCGTAGCCCTCGGCCCGGACGCGGTCCAGGGCGGCGAGCATGGCGGCCCGGCCGATGATCGTGTTGGTGGTGCGCCGCGGGGTGCCGGTCCGGTCGATGAGCGCCACGACCTCCTCGTCCGGCCGGGCGGCGAGCAGTACCTTGCCCACCGCCGTACTGTGCGGCAGCACCCTTCGTCCCACCTCCGCGAACATCCGCAGCCGCCGGGGCGAGGGCACCTGGGCCACGTAGACGATGAAGTCGCCTTCGAGCACGGCCAGGTTGGCGGTCTCGCCGGACAGCTCCACCAGACGGGTCAGGTACGGCTGAGCCCACTCGCCGACCATTCCCTGAGCCACTCCGCCCAGTCGTACCAAGGCCCCGCCGAGCGCGTACCGGCGGTCGGACTCCTGGCGCACGTAACCGCGGGCGAGCAGCGTGCGCAGCAGCCGGTGGATCGTCCCGTACGGCAGCGTCGTACGGGCCGCCAGCTCCGAGATGCCCGCCTCGCCGCCCAGTTCGGCCAGCGACTCCAGCAGGTCGAGCGCCCGGCCGACACTCTGCACCTCGCTCACGCCGGCACCCCGAGCCGCAGGCCGCGCAGCGAGGCGTCCAGGACCTGCACGGTGTGCGCGACCGGGATCTCCGCCTCGCCCATCCGGCGCAGCGCCGCCGTGATCTGCATGGTGCAGCCGGGGTTGGCCGAGACCAGGACGTCCGCGCCGGTCGCGAGCACCCGCGCGGCCTTGCGCTCGCCCAGCTCCCGCGCGGCCTGCGGCTGGAACAGGTTGTAGGTGCCCGCCGACCCGCAGCAGATCGACGATTCGGCGATCTCCTTGACCGTGAGCCCGGGGATGCCGTTCAGCAGTGCGCGCGGCTCGGCGCGGACGCCCTGCGCGTGCGCCAGGTGGCAGGCGTCGTGGTAGGCCACCGAGATCGGCAGCGGGTGGCGCTCGGCCACCGGTCCGAGCCCGGCCAGGAACTCGCTCACGTCCACCGTGCGGATCGCCCGTGCCCGTCCGGCCCAGGCGGGCTCGGCGGCGAGCACGTCCGCGTAGTCCTTCATGGTGGAACCGCAGCCCGCCGCGTTCACCACGATCGTGTCCACTCCGGCCCGCTCGAATGTCTTTATCGTCCGTTTGGCGAGCCTGATCGCCTGCGCCTCCTGGCCGGAGTGCAGCGACAGCGCCCCGCAGCAGCCCTGGCCCGGCGGGATGACCACCTCGCACCCCTCCATCGCCAGCACCCGCGCCGTGGCCGAGTTGACCTGCGGGAAGAACTCGCCCTGCACGCACCCGGTGAGCATTCCGACCACCGCCCGCCGTTCGCCGCGGGCCGCCACCCGGCGGGGCAGGCGGACCCGCGCGGTGACGGACGGGGCCAGCTCCGCCATCGCGGCGAGCGACGGGTTGACCTCCGCCAGCCGCGGCGCGATCCTGGCCCGCAGCCGCCCGCTGAGCCGCAGTGGCAGGCGCATCGCGCGAAGGCGCCGAGGGTAGGGGAACAACGAGAACACCATGGCCCGCAGCGCGCGGTCCTCCGGCTGCCTGACGTGCTCGCGTTCGACCTCGGCGCGGGTCTGCTCGATCAGCCGGTCGTAGCGCACGCCCGACGGGCACGCGGTCACGCATGACATGCACCCCAGGCAGGCATCGAAGTGCCCGGCCATCTCCGGGGTGATCGGGGTGCCCTCGACGTGCTGCTTCATCAGGTGGATCCGCCCGCGTGGGGAGTCCATCTCCTCGCCCCACAGCACGTACGTCGGGCATGCCGGCAGGCAGAACCCGCAGTGCACGCAATCCTTGATCAGCTCGGGGTCCATCGTCGTCCCTCCTCCGCCTCGGATGTCTCCGGCGACACCTCAGATGCCTCCGACGAACCGGCCGGGCGACATCCGGCGCCCGGGGTCCAACCGCTCCTTGACCCGGCGCATCAGCGTCAGCGCCCCGGTCTCGCCCCATGGATCGAGCCGGCGCATCAGGGGCTCGGGCGCGGCGACGACGATGAGCCGGCCGTCGATGGCCGCGCGCACGGCGCTCACGAAGCCGCTGAGGCCCTCATGGGCCGGCAGGGCGATGCGGAGCACCCCCGAGGCCGCCGCGCCGCTCACGCGCGGGCTCAGGCCCGCCCGCTCGGCCGCGTCGCGCACGGTGAGCAGCGCCGTGGCCAGGCTCGCGGGCGGCACCCGCAGCTCGAGCAGCGCCCCATCGGCGTCGTCCTCGTACTCCGGATACTCCGGCGGGAGCGCCGCCGCCTCGCCCAAGGGGAGCAGGGCGGCGGCACGCCGGTCGGCGGCCGTGCCCTCGATCAGGGCGGACACGGTCAGCGGCGCGCCGGGGTCGGGCCAGTCCAGCTCGACGGCGCTCGGCTCGGCCTGGGCGGCGGCGAGCGCGGCGACGAGCGCGCGGGCGGCGTGCGGGTCCGGCGCGGTGAAGGCGATCCAGCGGCGCTGGGCGGGCAGTGGGTGGAGGCGGAACGTGGCCTCGGCGATGACGCCGAGCGTGCCGTAGGAGCCGGTGAACAGCTTGCCCAGGTCGTAACCCGCGACGTTCTTGACGACCCGGCCGCCGGACCGGGCCACCGTGCCGTCGGCCAGTACGACCGTGATGCCGATCAGCAGGTCGCGCGCCGTGCCGTACCTGAACCGCCGCGGGCCGGCCGTCGCGGTGGCCAGAGTGCCGCCCACGGTGGCGCCCGCCATCGGGACGTCAAGTGCCAGCTCCTGGCCGCTTCGCGCGAGCAGGCCGGCCAGCGCCTCCATGGTCACTCCGGCCTGGGCGCGGACCACCAGGTCACCGGCCGCGTGATCGGGCGCCGCGGCCAGGCAGCAGGTGTCGAGCAGCAGGTCGCAGCGCTCGGGCGGCGGGCCCCAGTGCAGCTTCGTGCCGCCGCCGACGGGGAGCACGGCGAGGTCGTGCCCGGCCGCGGCGCGCAGCACCGCGGCGATCTCGTCGGTGGACTCGGGCAGCGCGACCCAGCTCGGGCGCAGCCCGGCCACCTCATCGCCGGGACCGCCGTCGCGTATCGTCACCCCGATCTTCTCCAGGGACGCCGCGGCCTCGCGCCGGGACTCCTGCGCGCCGGACATCAGAACTGCTCCGCCTTCCCGGACGCGACCAGCGGATGGACGCCCTTGCGCACGCCGGGGACCTCCCCGCACAGGCGGGGGGTCGGGAAGACCTTCCCCGGATTGGACAGCCCGCGTGGGTCGAACGCGCAGCGGACGAGTTGCATGGTGTCCAGGTCGTCTTTTGAGAACATTCTCGGCATATATCGGGCCTTATCAACTCCGACGCCGTGCTCGCCCGTGATGGATCCGCCGTTCTCCACGCACAGGTCGAGGATGCGGGCCGACACCAGTTCGGCCCGCTCGCCCGCTCCCGGCTCGGCGTCGTCGAACAGCACCAGCGGGTGCAGGTTGCCGTCGCCCGCGTGGAACACGTTCGCCACCCGGATGCCGTGCTCGGCCGACAGCCGGTCGATGCCCGCCAGCACCCTCGGCAGCGCCGTGCGCGGCACCACGCCGTCCTGGACGATGTAGGCCGGGCTGATCCGCCCGACCGCCGCGAACGCCGACTTGCGGCCCTTCCAGATCGCCGCGCGCTCCTCCGGGCCGTCGGCGGTGCGCAGCTCGAAGGACCCGCTCTCCTCACAGATCCGGGTCACCGCGGCGAACTGCCCGGCGACCTCGGCGGCGGGGCCGTCCAGCTCCACGATCAGCACCGCGGCCGCGCCCTGCGGATAGCCGCACCGGACCGCGGCCTCGGCCGCCTCGATGGCCAGCGCGTCCATCATCTCGATCGCGGCGGGCACGATGCCCTCGGCGATGATCCGCGAGACGGCCAGCCCGCCCGTCTCGACGTCGCGGAACGCGGCGAGGAGCGTGATCACCGACTCGGGCGTGCGGCTCAGCCGTACCGTGATCTTGGTCGTCACCCCGAGCGTGCCCTCCGACCCGACGAAGGCCCCGGCCAGGTCGTATCCGGGATCGCGGGTGTCGAGGGTGACGATGTCGCCGTCGGGCGTGACGATCTCCAGCGCCTCGACGTGGTTGACCGTGAAGCCGTACTTCAGGCAGTGCGCGCCCCCGGAGTTCTCCGCGACGTTGCCGCCGATCGAGCAGACCTGCTGGCTGGAGGGGTCGGGGGCGTAGTAGTAGCCCTGGTCGCGAACCGCCTCGGTGATCGCCAGGTTGGTGACGCCGGGCTCCACGACCGCCCGGCGGTTGGGCAGGTCGATCTCCACGATCCGCCGCATCCGGGAGGTCACCAGGAGCACTCCGTCGGTCCTGGGCAGCGCGCCCCCGGACAGGCCCGTCCCCGCGCCGCGCGCCACGAACGGCACGCCGTACTCGTTGCACAGCCGCACCACGGCGGCCACCTGCTCGGCCGTCTCCGGCAGCACCACGACCCCCGGCGTGGCGCGGTGGTAGGTGAGGCCGTCACATTCGTAGGTGCGCAGCCGCACGGGATCGGTGATCACGGCGTCCGCCCCGAGGACGCCGGCCAGTCTCCCGGGCAGCACGTCGGCCATTTCGGTCACGATGGCTCCTCCTCCCTTTCCATCCTCCTGCAACGCCAGGGTGGACGCACCCGGCGAGGGACCCTCGCCCGCGCGGCGAAGATCCCTCGTCCGGGACGGGCGGATCAGGGCATGCGAGCGTAGGCCGGAAGGGTGAGGAAGTCGGTGAAGTCGTCGTCCAGGGCGACCTCCCTGAACAGGGCGGCGGCCTCGGCGAAGCGGGCCTCGTCGTAGCCGGGCTCGGTACGGATCTTGGTCAGCTCCTCCTCGATGACCCGCTCCACCAGGGCGCGGGTGACCGTGATCCCGGTGTCGGACAGCTCGATGTCGTTGTGGATCCACTGCCAGACCTGGGACCGGCAGATCTCGGCGGTCGCGGCGTCTTCCATCAGGTTGAAGATCGCCACCGCGCCGCTGCCCGCCATCCAGGCGGCGAGGTAGCGCAGTGCGACGTTCACGTTGGCGCGCAGCCCGGCCTCGGTGATCTCGCCGGGCGTCTGCGAGACCGCCAGCAGGGCCTCGGCGGTGACCTGAACGTCGTCGCGCAGCCTGTCCACCTGGTTGGGCCGGTCGCCGAGCACGCCGTCGAAGACCTCACGGCAGATCGGGACGAGGTCGGGGTGGGCCACCCACGAGCCGTCGAAGCCGTCTCCGGACTCCCTGGTCTTGTCGGCGCGGACCTTCTCCAGCGCGACCTTGTTGACCTCGGGGTCACGCCGGGAGGGGATGAACGCCGCCATGCCGCCGATGGCGTGGGCGCCGCGCCGGTGGCAGGTGCTGACCAGCAGCTCGGTGTATGCGCGCATGAACGGCGCGGTCATCGTGACGGCGTTGCGCTCGGGCAGCAGGAACTCCCGCCCTCTGGTGCGGAACTTCTTGATGACGCTGAACAGGTAGTCCCAGCGGCCGGCGTTCAGCCCCGCGGAGTGCTCGCGCAGCTCGTAGAGGATCTCCTCCATCTCGAACGCGGCCGGGTAGGTCTCGATGAGCACGGTCGCCCTGATCGTGCCGTGCGGGATGTCCAGGGCCTCCTGGGCCCGGACGAACACGTCGTTCCAGAGGCGGGCCTCCTGGTGCGACTCGATCTTGGGCAGGTAGAAGTACGGGCCGCGGCCCTTGGCGATCTGGCGGCGGGCGCAGTGGAAGAAGTACAGGGCGAAGTCGAACAGCGACGCCGAGACGGGCGCACCGTCCACGAGCAGGTGCTTCTCGTCCAGGTGCCAGCCGCGCGGCCGCACCACGACGGTGGCGAGTTCGTCCTCCGGGCGCAGGGCGTAGGTCTTCTCGCCGGCGGAGAAGTCGATCGTGCGGTCGAGCGCGTCACGCAGGTTGAGCTGGCCGTTGACGCAGTTCTCCCAAAGCGGGGAGTTGGCGTCCTCGAAGTCGGCCAGCCAGACCTTGGCGCCGGAGTTGAGCGCGTTGATGGTCATCTTCTTGTCGACCGGACCGGTGATCTCCACCCTGCGGTCCACCAGGCCGGGCGCGGGGTCGGCGACCCGCCAGGCGTCGTCCTCACGGATCTGTTTGGTCTCCGGAAGGAAGTCGAGGGTCGCGCCGGCCGACAGCTCCGCCTGCCTCGCCTGGCGCGACTGGAGGAGTTCGGTGCGGCGTGGCCCGAACTCGCGCTGCAGCGCCGCCGTGAACGCCAGCGCCTCGGGCGTCAGGATCTCGTCGAACCGGTCCAGCATGGGGCCGGTGATCTCCACACTGTCCATGGCCTCCCCTTTGGGTTTTCCGTAGAATGGAAACTGTCTTCTGGATTATGGAAGTGACGCTACTTCATGCCGCTGAGACGTCAACGAGGGACCCCTGACTTTCCGGGCTACCCCGGACATTTCATTCAGGGGTGATCCCGGGGGACGGGTGGGGGACTCCCCGATGGGCACGAAGCCGTGATCCGCGCCAAGCTGATCGCGGAGACACAGTCGGCGACTCCGAAGAGACGAGGGTTTGGAAGATGAACAGGTACGCCGTAGCGGGGGCGGTCCTCGGAACCGGGCTCATCCTGGCCGGTTGCGGAGTGGGCGGATTCGGCGGGCCCGAGAAGGAGGACGTGGCCAACTACGACATCACCGAGAAGATCGCCCAGATGCAGGTGGAGACGGGGGCGGGCGACATCATCATCACGGAGTCTGACCGCAAGGGGATCAAGGTCACCGAGACGATCCACTGGCGCGGGCAGAAGCCCAAGGCCGAGCACCCGGTCAACGGCGACAAGGTCACCCTTCGCTACGACTGCCCCCACGGGATCGGGGTGACCACCTGCTCGGTGGACTACCGGGTGGAGATCCCCAAAGGGGTCGCGCTGACCCTGAACACCGGCTCGGGGAACATCACCCTGCGCGCCGCGTCCGGCGGGGTGACCGCCAACACCGGTTCCGGCGACATCGAGGCGGCGGGCCTGACGGGCAAGTCGGCGCTGGTGGAGACGGGGTCGGGCAACGTGCAGTTCAAGTACACGGCCATCCCGGACGAGGTGGAGGTCGAGACAGGGTCGGGCGATGCCACGGTGTACGTCCCGGACGGCAGGTACGACGTGAAGCTCGACGTGGGCTCGGGCTCGGAGAAGGTCGAGGTGGCCCAGGACAGGTCCGTCCCCAACAAGCTGACGCTGACCACGGGCTCCGGGAACGCGTCGGTCTTGAAATCCTGACGGCCCGCGAAGATATCCGGATGAACGCCGGGCTAAGACGTGTCACCATCGGGGAAGACACCACGGTGTCCGAGCGTTCTCCTCACAGAGATGACCTATATGCCGAACGATTCCCGTACCCGGTTCACCCGTGACAGCGCCCGCGAGTGGGACGACCTGGAGCTGATCTCCCAAATCACCCCTGAGGCGGGCGAGCTCGACCTGGAAGACCGCCAGGCGCTCCGCCGCGTGGCGGGGCTCTCCACAGAGCTGGAAGACATCACCGAGGTCGAGTACCGCCGGCTCAGGCTGGAGCGTGTCGTCCTGGTGGGCGTGTGGACACAGGGCACGGCCGCTGACGCGGACAACTCTCTGATGGAGCTGAAGCTGCTGGCCGAGACGGCGGGCTCAGAGGTCCTGGAGGGCCTGATCCAGCGCCGCCAAAAGCCCGACCCGGCGACCTACATCGGCTCGGGCAAGGCCGTGGAGCTGCGCGACGTCGTCGCCGCGAGCGGCGCCGACACCGTGATCTGCGACGGCGAGCTGACCCCTGGCCAGCTCCGCCAACTCGAAGAAGTGGTCAAGGTCAAGGTGATCGACCGGACCGCGCTGATCCTGGACATCTTCGCCCAGCACGCCAAGAGCCGCGAGGGCAAGGCCCAGGTCGAACTGGCCCAGCTCGAATACCTCATGCCACGGCTGCGCGGCTGGGGCGGCAACCTGTCGCGCCAGGTGGGCGGCCGGGCCGCGGGCGGCGTCGGCATCGGCGGCCGTGGCCCCGGTGAGACGAAGATCGAGCTGGACCGGCGGCGGATCCGCACCCGGATGGGCAAGCTGCGCCGCCAGATCGGCGAGATGTCCACCGCGCGCGAGACCATGCGCACCCGCAGGCGCGAGCGTGAGGTCCCCGCGGTAGCCATCGCCGGCTACACCAACGCGGGCAAGTCCTCCCTGCTCAACCGCCTCACCGGAGCCGGCGTGCTGGTGGAGGACGCGCTGTTCGCCACGCTCGACCCGACCGTACGGCGCTCACGCACGGCCGACGGCAGGCTCTTCACCATCGCCGACACCGTGGGGTTCGTCAGGCACCTGCCGCACCAGCTCATCGAGGCGTTCCGCTCGACGCTGGAGGAGGTCGCCGACGCCGACCTGATCCTGCACGTCGTGGACGGCTCCCACCCCGACCCCGAGTCCCAGCTCGCCGCGGTACGCGAGGTGCTGAGCGACGTCGACGCGGGCGGCATCCCGGAGATCGTCGTCATCAACAAGGTCGACGCCGCCGACCCGGTGGCGCTCGCCGCGCTCATCGCCAAGGAGCGCGGCGCCGTGGTGGTCTCCGCCCGGACCGGCGCGGGCATCGACGAGCTGATGGCCGTCATCGAGCGCGAGCTGCCCAGGCTGGACCACGAGGTCCGGATGCTGGTGCCGTACAACAGGGGCGACCTGATCTCCCGTGCCCACACGGAAGGCGAGGTGCTGTCCGTCGAGCACACCGGCGACGGCAGCATCCTGCACGCCCGGGTGCTGCCCAGCCTCTTCGTGGAGCTGGAACGGCACGCCAAGCCGGTGGAGATCGTAAGCTGAGACGGGGTCCTTCCGGGGCCGAGAAGCGAGAAGGTGGCCCGGAAGGGTCCGTATTGCTACTATTAGCCAAACCTTTCGACACGATTCTGGCGCGGGTTTCGTATGTCGGCTGTTGTGAGTTCTGATGCTGGTCCGCCAAGATGTGGCCTGAGATGCGCTGTCGCGCCGGCGAGCAAGGCGGGACGACCGGCCGCCCCCAGCGGGAGAGCGCTAGATCGACAGGGCGTTCTTCGCGAATAACCCTGTACACCGAGCCGACCTGTGAAATAACGTAACTGAACTGAAATCGCCGGATCATGATCACGGCGATACGGTCACCGCACAACCTCAAGCGGATGAGAGCAGGAGACCCCCGATGTCGTCCGGAATGCGAGCGGGCCCTCTTGGCGCGATGGCGCCCGAGCGAGCCGGGGCACCGCTCACCCTCGGGGTGCCCGACCGGGCGGTGATGCGATGACCGTTCGCCTGCTGACCAATATCGGTCGGCTCTGGACCGGGAACGACGTCTGCAGCAACGCCGCGATCCTGGTCCACAACGATCGCATCGCCTGGGTGGGCCGCGCGGCCGACCTGCCGCAGAGCGTGCCCGGAGTCGTCGACGACATCGTCGACGTCGACCACGTGGAGAACCTCGGCGGTGCCCTGGTGACTCCCGGCCTCATCGACGCCCACACCCATCCCGTCTACGCGGGCAACCGCTACGCCGAAATGGCGATGCGCTCCGGCGGCTCCTCGTCGAGCGCCATCAACGCCGCGGGCGGCGGCATCGGCTCCACCGTCACGGTGACCCGCGGCACCGATCCCTGGACTCTTTGCAACGGCGTACGCGAGCGTCTGCGCGAATGGCTGCTCAACGGCACCACGACCGTCGAGGCCAAGACCGGCTACCACCTCACCCGCGACGGCGAGCTGGCCGACATCCGGCTGCTGCGCGAGCTGGAGAAGGAGCCGATGATGCCGCGCATCCACGCGACCTTCCTGGCCGCCCACGTCGTGCCGCCCGAATACTTCGGCCGCCAGCGCGACTACGTGGAGGCGGTCGGCTCCTGGTGCGGCGACGCCGCGGCGGCCGGTGCCGACAGCGTGGACGTCTACTGCGACGAGGGCCACTTCACCACCGAGGAGGCGCGCTGGGTGCTCGCCTCCGGCCGCAACGTGGGCCTGCTGCCGCGCATCCACGCCGGCGCCTACAGCAGGCGCGGCGCCGTCCAGCTCGCGGCCGAGCTCGGCTGCGCCTCCGCCGACCTGCTGCACCACACCTCCGACGAGGACATCGCGGTCCTCGGCCGCTACGGCATCCCCGCCGTCGTCTGCCCGGCCACCGCGATGCAGCACGGCATGGGCGCCATGCCGCCGGTCCGGCGCATGATCGCCCAGGGCGTTCCGATCGCGCTCGGCAGCGACCACAACCCCGGCCACTGTGGCATCACCTCGATGGCACTGGTGATCAGCCTGGCCGTGTCCGCCTTCGGCATGAGCGTCAACGACGCACTCCGCGCCGCCACCCTCGGCGGTGCCACCGTCCTGAGCGCCCCTGACCGCGGCGTCCTCGCCCCGGGCCGCCTCGCCGACATCGTCCAATGGGACGCCGACCACGAGGGCGCCTTCGCCTGGTCCTTCGGCCTCAAGCCCAAGCGCGTCTGGAGCGGCGGCACCCCCGTCCAGTAAGGGATCACCCGGCAAGTACATGGGGCTGCTTTCTCAGCCGGTACGTCTCGCGACCCGACCCTGCCCCCTCTCTTCCAGTTCACCCGGGACCCTGGCCCTTCTCCGCCCTGCACCCTCGATGGGGGTCGCCCCAGCGCTCCTCTTCAGGAGTCCCCGATGGCTCATGCAGGCACCCGAATCCGCCATCTGGCCGGCCCACGCCACCCTCATGTCGGCGGCCCCCCATGACCGCCCTTCCGGCTTGGGCCGCCCCAATCGGCGGCGACACCGACACCGATATTGGCGTCGGCGTCGTCCGAGTACCGCAGCTCGCCGATTGCCATGACCCCGAGGTGTGATCCGGTTCGGCGCGGGTCGTCGTCATGTGTTGCTCGTGTGAACTGGCGCCTATGGTCTGCGCCTGGGTCAGGGGCGGCGCGGTTTTCGATGTTGGTGTCACAGGCCGGCGGTTGCCGCAGTGGTGGTCTGGTTTGCTGCTGTGGGTGCCGTGGGCGTCATGGTCCAGAGGTTCGGCTGCGTGATCTTGATGGCTTCTGCAGATCCGATCGGCAGCGACGCGGGCACCGATAGCCAGCATCCTACCGCTACCGCAGCGCTGGCGTTTGATCCGCATTTTGCTGCTGTAGGCGTGGCAGCAAGCCGTTGTCCACAGGCTTGATCGCGGGAGTCGGCAGGGTTATCCCCAGAATCGCATTCGGCGCCGAAGCGGCGGCCGATTGCCGCCTAACGTGCGCTGCATGGCGAATATGCGATCTGCCCGCACGACTCCAGAGGCGAGACTGCAGGCCCTCCTGCCTCCATCTCAGCGCACTCGGCCGCAAGCGGACCACCAGCAGGCGAGGCCGAAGGCGCCCGAGTGGGGCTGGCCGTCAGCGAGCGGGCCAGGCCAGGTCGGGCCGGCAGCGGCCGGGGTGCAGGAGCGAGTCCAACGGGACGATCCCACTCGAAAAGGTGGGACGGGGCAGCTGCCCCTGGTGGATACGGCTCCGACGACCGGGGTGCGGCCGGGTGGGCTGGAAGGGTTGCCCCGGACGCATCCCGCTCGGGCCGGCGCGGCGGAGGCATTCGCTCGGGAGGTTTCGGCTTGGACGGGCGTGCCCGATCGGCAGAAGCCTGCAGAGGGGCACCGGGCCGCTTCGGAAGGGTTCCCGTTGACTCAGGCCAGCGAAGCGGAGCTGATGGCCGCGGGGGAGGCCCTATGGGGGCAGCAGGCGCAAGGGTGGGACTGGGCCTGGCCCGAGGCCATGGAGGCGCACGAGCGGCTACAAGGGTCAAGAGAGAAGAAGCGGGAGAAGGCCCGGCGTAAACGAGAGAAACGGGCAGGCCCGACGCCAGCGCGTGGCGGCCTGCGAGCACGGCTTAGACGCCGCCGGTCCGACGACTTCACCCATCATGAGGAGACCGACCTCCCCAACGCGCCGGTGAATATCAGAAGCCGCCCTGCTGAGCCGGCGGGCCTTGGGGACACCCCGGACGAGCGGGCGGGCTCCGATCTTCCCGATGAGCCCCCGACCCTGAGGGATCAGCCCGGTGGGTCAGCGGACTTTGGACGTGTCCCAGATGAGCTGACGAGCTCTTGCGATCGTCCTGTTATGTCGGCTGGCTTTGGAGGTCGCTCCAATGGGTTGGCGATGCCCGGGGGCATTCCGGGCGAGCCGGTGGATGTCAGTGATCTTTCCGATGAGTTGTCGGGTATCGGCGGTCGGTCCGGGGG